>PLEM01000133.1 GCA_003137035.1 Bryobacterales bacterium
CGTGGAAGAAGGCACGTTTGTCGACGACCGCTGGGTTCCACGCCGCCGGCTGGCTGGCGACGACACTATAGAAGGGGATAGCCTGCAACTGCGTTGGCCGCTAGGGAGCAAGGTGCCGTTGTGGGCACAACGCAGGAGTGCGGAGGGTATCCAGCGGTTCACGCTGTACCGCTACCGGTGAGCGTGCACTCGATGGGCTTGCCCATGTGGCGGAACCGGTCGCGAAGGCTGGCGCTTCGCGTAGAACTGACTGCCCGAGCGTCCAAAACGGAGATCCTGTAATCCGTCCGGGTCACAACGAACAGCCCGGCAACAACGCATACGTCATCTGCGGGCGCGCACCAGGGATTGCGAAGGAATCGCGTTGTTGCGCTGAAGTGGACAAGCTGAAGCATGTCCCACGCAGCGATTCTTTCACGGCCCCGCCAGCGTCGTGCCGAGACGCGGCACGAACGAATGGGTTTACCGGCGGTGCACTGGAGTCGGTTAATCTGGAGAGAGAGGGGATGCAGGAGGGATGGCGGAAAACAAAACCAAACTCACGGAGATCAGTGTGTCGGCGTATATCGAAGCACTCACGAACCAGACCAGCCGCGCGGACGCCAAGGCGCTGGTCCAGTTGATGCAACGCGCGACCGGCGAAAAGCCGAAGATGTGGGGACCGTCGATCATCGGCTTCGGCAGCTACCACTACAAGTACGACAGCGGGCGCGAGGGCGATGCGCCGATTATCGGTTTTTCGCCGCGCAAGGCCGCAACCGTTCTGTATAACACGGCTGGGTGCGGCGACCGTGAGGCGCTGCTCGCCAAACTGGGAAAGCACACCACCGGCAAGGGCTGCCTCTACATCAAGAAGCTGGCGGATGTGGACCAAGGGGTGCTGGAGGCCCTGGTCGTCAAATCGGTTGAGGCCGCGCGAGCGCGGCACGCGGGATAAGGAAACCGGTCAGCAGGCCACCTGCAAGGCGGGCTGAGACTGCGAGAGCAGCGTGGCGAGAGCGCTGTCCGGCGGCACGGTAGGGCACGCGAGCCTCTCGCGCAGCTCGGAGGGCGTGAGAATCCGGTCCTCGGTCACGACGCCGGTGACAAAATCGAGCGGCGTAACGTCGAAATGGTAGTGCAGGGCCGTGACGTGCGGCAGTTCGCGCTCCAGTAGATCGAGCGAGTTCTTGGGGGTCTCCGGCGGCGGATCGTAGGAATGCGGGAGGATTTTGTCGGAGGCGCAGAGCACATAAAACGGCACTTTCAGTTCGCGGGCCGCCAGCGCCAGCAGTGCGGTTCCGGTTTTGTTGAAAATTCCGCGCGGGGAGATGGCGTCCGCACCCACCCAGACGCATCCCACTTCGGGTAGGAGACGGTAGCACGCGGCATCCGCGATCAGGGAAACATCGATCCCGGCCATGCCCAGGCTGGCCGCCATCGCGAGGCCCTCGCAGACGGGACGGGATTCCGGGCAGATCACCTTGAACCGCCTTCCCCGGCGCGAAGCCTCGCGAAACGCCGCCAGCACGGTGGAGCTGAACGAGTGCGTCATGACCGTCTCGCCGTCCTTGATCAGGCCCGCGGCAGTCTCGGCCACGCGAGCGGCGTTCTGCTCCATCCACTCGAGGAATCCGTGGCAGGCGCCGGGCACGTTCGGAGAGGATAGCGCGCGCCATGCCAGATTGCAGACCGGGCCCATCGCGGGCTGGGCGGCCATCAGCGCGCGGGCGATTGCGGGGACCTCCTCGGGCATGTTCTCGGCGCACCCGATCAAGAGTCGGGCGGCGCGCAGCGTGAGCGTGGCCGCTCCACTCGCCCTGTCCCTTCGAATTTCATCGATTTGGGATTGAATTTCACTGACTTCCCACTCGTTACTGTGAATTGTCGGCATGATTCCTCAGGATCGATTGGACGTCGAATTGCCTCGGGCGTCAAGTGAACCCCCTCCTATTAACCCCACATTTGGGTTGCGAAGCGCCGGGCTTTGTTTCGCCGGCCGACACCAGCACCTGTAAGTGGTGCTTAGGATTGGAGCTATACCTCGAACGTGGGACTGCGCAGGAGGGCGCGCCGGCCGGCATTTCCGGGTCCGCTGGCGGAGAAGCTCTCCCGAAGTCGCGCTTTGGCTCCAGAAGTACTGCGGGGACCAGTGGCGTCCGGCGTGCGGCGTGGGCGCTTGGCGCCGCAATGGGCTGTTTTCGTTTTCCCAGAAAGTACTGGTAACGCGCGACCGTACCCACCACCTCGAAGCCGGGATGGCCCCCAAAGAGGGGCAAGAGGCTCCCCCCGGCGAGGGCGGGGTTTTGGGGACGTTGGTGAGGGCGCGCGAGCAGGAGTTGTTAAATGCTTGATCCCGTTCAGGATTCGCTACAGCCGTTCGGTGACGNNAGTCCGATTGGGAAAACGTTCATTCCGGCCTTACGAGCCGATTTCCTCCAGGAAGCGGTGAGTTTCCGGGAGGCCTGCCGAGCCGCGCCAAGCGCCTCGTCCTCGGCCCGCTGTCCATGGCTTGCCAGGACTTTGGCTTTCCAGAGCACTATCCCGGTTGTTGGGAGGGTGAGCTGGAACCGGTAGCGATTGTCCAACTGATCCCGTTCGTCTCCGTCCAGGACGATCCAGATCTCGATCTTTGCGGACAAAACGGCGTCCGCGGCCGGCGACTGGTCGACGATCTCGAATCCAGCAGTGTGAAGCTCAGTTCTCAAGTTCCGCTGGAGGAGGAGGGTCCGCTCGGGACCGTCGCCTTCCAGTGCGCCAATGTGGATTCGTTTGACCAGGTGCAGAGAAGAGGATCCAGACGGTCCTGGCGATGCGTCCGAACCCCTTTGCGGAAGTGGAGCCCGTGCCGCCAGAGGGAAGCACAGGATGGCGGCGAGCGACAGAATCCGCATGGCCGTATTATGACATCGCATCCTCGGCTCGGGGAAAATCGGGGATTGAGTATACTGNNGTTTTCACCAGGAGTAGTGGACGGTGTAGGTGATCACGGCCTCGGCGCTGGCGGGAATGGTTGGGCGGAATTCGATGGTGCGGGCGTCTTTTTTGGAGGAGGGCAGGGATTTGGCCGTGATTTGCCATTGGAGCCAGCGGTACATGTGCTCAACGACGCGCACTTCGACAGCTTCCTTTTTGTGGTTGCGGACCTTGATTTCGAAGGACTCGTCGGCCCAGCGGCCGGAGCTGTCGAGGCGGAAATTGGTCTGGCGGCGTTCGCCGACGATGTCGAAGGCGTTGCCGGTATACAGGCGCACGGTTTCGTCCTGCGGGGTGTGATCGATGGCGTCCTCGCCGACGAATTCGTTCCGGCCGTCCCGATCGCGCCGGTAGATTTTGACCTTGCCCTTGGGCAGCGGTATTCCCAGCCGCGATTTCTCGGAATTGCGGAACTCGAGCATGGCCCAGACCTTGCTGTTGCACACGGTGCCGTACTCGGCGTTGGTGCGGATGGTCTCGTAGCTCCAGCCGCGATACTGGGGGTCGATCTGGAACCCGTCGTAGACGTAGATGCGCTGGGCCGGAACATTTGCCGCGCGCACGAATTCGACCTGCTTGACTTCCCGGTCGAGCACCGTAGTGGGACGCGGCAGAGTGTAGAGATGATACTCGTCGAAAGCGCGCTCGGCCACGGATCCCGGAAGGGCGTCAACCGCGGCGGCCTTAGCCATGTACGCCTTTTCTTCACGGCCGTTTTCCTGGGGCGCACGCGCCACGTCGCCGGCCATGAGCTTGACGCGGGCGTCCTCGAAATCCTTGCCGCTCATGTTCTCCAGCGTCACCCAGCCGATGAGGTCGAGCGCGTTGCCTTTCTCCTGGGCGACGGCGTTGTATGTAGCTTCCCAGCGCATGCCGCCGGTGAGGTAGGAAAACTCAGCGTCGTGCGCGCCGGGCAGGTCGGTCCATAGGCGCCACAGCAGCGTTGGCTTGAGGAATCCTTTGGGATCGAGCGCGTCGAAGATGGGCTTGCCGGGCAGGCCGAACTGAATCTTGCCGGCCACCTCGACAATGGGCTGGCCGGCCGCATTCACCATGGCCATCTGGGCCTGGTAGTACTGCTGGCCGTAGCGCTGGAACGCCTCGATGTGGGGGACGTAGCCGCTGCGCAGGATGCGGCCCTGTATAATGCGTTTGGCGCCGTCCGGGAGGCTGATTTCGAAATCCAGCAGCTTGCCCTCGGATTTGCGGAGCAGCAGGCCTTCGCTGAGCGGATCGCTCTCGTAGTTCTGCTCCAGAATGCGGATGGAGCCCGGCTGCTTGAGATCGCGCAGCACCACGGAATCGGGCTCGAGATGCGCGGTGAGGCCGGCGACGCGGACTTCGTTTTCGCCGGCCTTGAGCTCGAAGGAGCGGGACTCCTTGACCAGGGCGAAGTTCTGGTTGTAGATGGTCAACTGCGTTTGGGCGAAGGCGGCGCAGGCCGCCAGGATGGCGAGCAAGGGAAGGCGTGTCATACCCGGGTAATGCCGCCAAGAGTGGAAGCCTTTCAGCGGGTGATGCCCAGGGCGCGGATGCGCTTGTGCAGGTTGGTGCGCTCCATGCCCAGGGCGCGGGCGGCCGAGGAGACGTTCCAGTTGCTCTGTTCGAGCGCGCGCTGGATGTGCTCGCGCTCGGCGGCCTGGCGGGCGTCCTGGATGCTGGATCGCGCCGCGGAGTCCTTCGGCAGGCGGATCTCGAGCGGCACGGAATCCAGGCCCAGACGCTCGCCCGGAGTGAGGATGGCCATGCGCTCGATTACGTTCTTCAACTCGCGCGCGTTGCCCGGCCAGGCGAATTTCTGCAGAATTGGGAAGACTTCGCCGTCGAGCGCTTTCGGCTTGAAGTTGTTGCGGCGGCAGAACTCGTCCAGGAAATACTCGGCGAGCAAGCGGACATCGGGTACGCGCTCGCGCAGCGGCGGCACGCGGATGGGGACCACGCACAGGCGGTAGTACAGGTCCTCGCGGAATTGTTTTTGCGCCACCAGGGCGGAGAGGTCGCGGTTGGTGGCCGAGATCACCCGGACCGCCACGCGGATGCTGTTCTCGCCTCCCACGCGGTGGAACTCGCCCTCCTGAAGCACGCGCAGCAGCTTGGCTTGAGCGGTCTCGTGAAGGTCTCCCACTTCGTCGAGGAACAGCGTGCCGCCGTCCGCGATTTCGAACTTGCCCCGCCGCGCCGCGGCCGCGCCGGTGAAGGCGCCCTTCTCGTGGCCGAACATTTCGCTCTCGAGAAGTTCGGTGGGAATGGCGGCGCAGTTCATCTTCACGAAGGGGCCGGAGGCGAAGGGGCTTTCGCGGTGGATGTAAGCGGCCAGCAACTCCTTGCCGGTTCCCGATTCGCCGGCCAGGAGCACGCGGGCGTCCGAGCGGGCGACGCGGGTGGCCCGCTCGAGCATGGCCAGAAACGCCGGGCTGGCCCCGATCATCTTCGGGCCCTCGCCCACCAGTTCGCGCAGACGCTCGTTCTCCTGGCGCAGCGCGGACTGTTCCAGGGCGTTCTTGAGGGCCAGCAGGACGCGATCGCGGGTAAGGGGTTTCTCGAGGAAATCGAAGGCTCCCGCGCGCGTGGCCTCGACTGCATCGGCGATGGTGCCGTGGCCGGAAATCATGATTGCCGCCCCGCGGCTGTCGGTTTGGCGCAGCCAGCGCAGAGCGTCGATGCCGCTGCCATCCGGCAGCATCACGTCGAGCAGACAGGCGTCCGCGCGGGGAACCTCGGGATGCGCGCGGAAGGCGGCGGCCGAGCGGCAAATGGTCACCGCGTAGCCTTCGCGCTCGAGGATCAGGCGCAGCGAGTTCCCGACATTGACCTCGTCGTCGAGAATCGCGATGCGGGGCATACGTATTCAGGCTAGCAGCAATGCTTAGGGCCGATGTGGACGCCGGCCCGCGGACCAGGGGGTCCGCGCTACCTAGCGGCGCTCGGGCAGCACCACCCGGAACGCGGCGCCGCCCAACTCTCCCGCGATCAGAAGGATGTCGCCGCCGGAGAGCAGGGCGTTTTTGCGCGCGATGGAGAGGCCCAGGCCCATGCCGCGCTCCTTGAAGGAGATGGTGGGCTCGAACAGCGACTTGCGCGCCGCTTCGCTCAGGCCCGGGCCGGAATCGTGCACTTCGACCAGGACCTGGCCGTTGGCCACCGAGGTTCGCGCCAGCACCGAGCCTGAGGGGCCGGCCGCGTCCGCGGCGTTCTCGAGCAGGTTGGTGAGGATGCCCTTGACCAAGTCCTGGTCGGCCAGTGCGAGCGGCTTGCTCTCGGCCAGCCGGAGCGTGTAAGTCAACTCGGGGTGGCCGGTTTTCAGGAACTCGATGCGCTCTTCGACCGTTTCGTTCACGCTGAGCGCGACGGGCCGCACCGGCGGTTCGGAGGCGAACTCCGAGAACGCGCGCACGCGCCTCTCCAGGCTCTCCACCTCCTCGACCACGATGCGGGCGGCCTGCTCGATGAAGTCCTGGTCGTTTTCGTCCCGCCGGGCCAGGATTTCTTCCATGGTGAGGCGGATGGGCGTCAGCGAGTTCTTTAATTCGTGCGCCATTTTGCGGGCCAGCGCCTGCCAGCTTGCGAGCTGCGCCAGGTAGACCAGGCGGTCGCGGCTTTGCTGGAGCTGGGCGGCCATATGATTGAAGGCGGCGATGGCGCGGCCGATCTCGTCGGTGCGCGTGGTTTCCAGGCGCGTCGCCAGGTCGCCCGAGGCCAGTTGCGCGAGGCCGGCGGTCAGTTGCCGGATGGGCCGGCTGATGCGGTGCGCCATGTAGACCAGCAGCGCCAGCGAGACCAGCCAGATGGCGGTGGCGAGCGAGGCGAAGGTATAGAGCAGGCCGCGGCGCAGATCGCGCCCCCGGTCTCGTTCGATGGCCTCGCGCGCCTGCCGGTACTCGTCGGTAAGCCGCGCCATGCTGAAGCCGAGCTGGCTGGTATACAGCCGCACGCCCTCCGGCTGGCGCAGCATGTACTTCAGAGCGGCGCCGTCCTCGGCCAGGGCGAAGCGCTCCGCATCGCCGGTGTCCCAGAACTCGCGCACGTCGGCGGGCCAATCTGTTTGGCCGGCGGTGGCGAAGATCCGCGGAACGGTTTGCCCCGTCCGAGCTTCGCGCTTCAGCGACTCGCGCGCGCGCTGGTAGAGTTCCCGACCGGTGGTCTCGAGCGTCTTGGAGAGGCTGTCGAGCTGGCTGGTAGAGGAGTACGTGAGGCTGTGCTCGAGCAGCGAGTTGGTAATCCACCAGGTGGCGGCCAGCGGCGCCAGTGTGGCCGCCAGGAACACCAGGATCAGGCGATTGCGCAGGCGGTTCACGGCCGGGCTCCCGAAGGCGCCTTCCTCAGGTCGGCCAGGCGCACCGGCCCGGCTTCGGCCACCCAGCGCGTCTGCTCCCCGTGCGCGCGGCGGCTGAAGATTTCGATCAGACGGGAGAGGCTGACGCTTTCCTGGCGGTCGAGCTCGGCCTGCTCGGCGGGGTTCTCGGCGCGCACTTCGAGGCGTACCCAAAAGGACTGCCGCTCCTCGATCCGGCCGGGCGCAAGCTCCAGGTCATCCACGCACCAGGTCTCGGCGGCGCGGGCGGTCAGGTGCGATACCGACTTCCGCGGATGCCCCATCTTGGTGATCGAAAACCGCTCCTCCCAGAGGTCGTAGCTGAGCACGAAGCGCTCGATGTCGCGGTCCAGCACGCTGGCCCAGTGGTCGATGGAGAGGGTCAACTGGAAGGCGAACGGCACGGGCGCGCCGTTGCGCAGGCGCTCGAGCGGCTTGCCGGAGACGAATTGCATCCTCGGTGCGGCCACCCGGAGGCGCTCGTTTGCCAGGCGCACATCCAGGCCATCGCCTTCGGCGGTCATGGCGAGGCAGATTCCGGGGGCCGGCAACAGGCAGCCCAAGAAGCCCCGGCGCGTAATGTGACTGGGCATCAAAGGTTCAGACCCGCGATGAGGACCGGCTCCACCCGGCCATTCCGGATGGGGAACGCCAGCAGCAGGGCGAAGTCTCCAAAGTGCACGCCGGCGCCCACCGAGTGTTTGAGGCTCGCGTCCTGGCCGCGGGTCCAGACGGCTCCCGCATCGTAGAAAATCTGGAACGCCCGGTAGCGGTACTCGACCGAGTTGTGCGCCATGCGGCTACCTCCCAGGGGCGCGAGGTCGTACTTATTCCACCCGCGCAGGGTGGAGCTGTTGCCCAGCACGAAGCGCTCGGACAAGGGTGCGATTCCGGAGATCGCGCCGGCCTGGAACCGCTCGCTGAGCTTGTGATTGCCGCGCCAGAGGGAGTAGCCGAAGTCCCCGGCGTGGCGGTTGTAAACGAAATCGCTATCCAGAGTCCTGGTGGCCGCGCGCAGGCCGTAACCTGCCTCCAGCCGGTGCTTGCTGGGGCCCGAATCCTCCAACAGCCGATCATAGCGCAGAGTAATCATGACCGCGTTGGCCGCTTCGGTGCGCGCGGCCGGAGTCTGGGTTTGGAAGCGCTGGAAGCTCGCTCCCAGGGAAAGCTTGAGAGGGCGGGCCAGCAGCAGGGTGGCCAGCGGCTCGAAGCTGAGGCGCGCGCGGTAAAGGTCGGTAGCCTGGTTCCCGGAGGCAGCCAGCGTCGCGCCGTTCCAAATCTCGTGGAAGCTGCCGAACTCGAAGGCCAGCCGGAGGCGGTCCGTGCCCACCTTCCGGTTCTCGTACCGCGCCTTGAGGCCGTAGAAGCGCTCGACCAGCGTGTCGCCGTCGCTGAGCACGCCGAGCGTGAACCCGTTGGAACGCGTCTGGAGAGAGGCGTCCACTTCGCCGCTGAATCCTTGCCGCGAGTGATACGCAAGCCTGGGGGCCGTGAGATCGAGGGACTTCGAGCGGCCTCCCACGGCGAAGGTGACCTTGACGTGATCGGGCGTGCTGCCGCGGCTCACCTGGATGGAAACCGGGCGGCCCGGGAACGCCTTGTGAATCAACTTCGAGAGTTCCTCGAGCTTCTCCTGGCTGAACTTCTGACCTACCAGCTCGCGGAGGTTGTCGCGGACCGGCGGGTCCAGCTTGGACTGATCGGCGCCCGAAATCTCGATGCTCTCCACCGTGTAGCGCTCGTTGACATTGAGTTCCGGCTCCTGCGCCTGAACCGGCGCCGCCGCTGCCCAGAGCAGCGCAGCGACCCAAAGGTGTTTCATGCGGCTCGAATAGGCAATTCCGTTGCCATTCGCAACGTGTTGAGCCGGAAGGGACGCAGTCTGGCGGAACCTGTGCCGTGGATTCACAGTGTGAAGGAGAAGGCGCTGGGACGAAACATTTGCTACGAGGCGCGTTTCGGAGGTATCCTTCGGTCACGGAGTACTCACATGACAAAACGGGTTTATCGTCTGATAGCCCTCGTTCTTCTGAGTCTGCCGGTGGTTACTTTAGGACAGGAAACTAGACGTTATCGAGGAGCGAAGGTCGATCAGGCCGCCACTGCGGAAGCCCAAAGGCTGGCGGCCACGGACCCGGGCCTCGAGGTCACCGTCTCTGTGACGGCGGACTCCTTCGACAAGGTGTACATCTTCTACAAGGGCTTCGCGCACGAATACCACATGCTGGGGAAGCGGGTGCGCAAGCTGCCCACCGGCCAAGAGTTGAGAGACGCGTTCTTCCTGCTGGACGACGCCAAGGACCTGGTTAGTTCGAAGAAGTGGGTGAAAATCCAGCGTCCGTACATCGGGGCCGGCCTGGCTCATGGGTCTTCCGCGGCGGAGACCCGCGACGTCACCGCCATCGTGCTCTCACAGCGGAAGTAGTTACCGTCCGCGGGCCTGCTTTAGCCGGGCTGCGAAAGCGTTGGCCACGCGGAAAGCGTCTTCGGTTCGCTCGGAGCCGAGACTCGCGCGCAGTTCCTCGATTTCCGCGATGAATGCCGCCAGGGCGGCGTCGATTTCCGTGGTGTTGGTGGCCAGGATGTCTCCCCAGATCTCATAAGAGCTGCCCGCCAGGCGCAGGGTATCCACCAGGCCGGGCCCCGCCACAAGCAAGTGATCCGCCGATTCGAGCTGGCCGACCAGTGTCACAGCCAGCGCGGTCGAGAGCAGTTGCGGCAGGTGCGAGGTGCGAGCAACCACGCGGTCGTGCTCCCGCGGCTGCAGCGTGATGGTCACGGCCCCGATGGCCTGAAGCCAGTCCAGGAACTCCAGTGCGGTGGCGGTCTCCAGCTCCTCGGGCGTGGAGGGGGTGAGCACGTAGGTGCGGCCCACGAACAGGCCGGCATCCGCCTCCGCCGCGCCGCGCTTTTCCTTCCCGGCCATGGGATGCCCGCCCAGGAACTGGCCCCGGTGAATGCTTTGCCGGCCCTGCTCGACGATCATCGCCTTGGTGCTGCCGGCATCGGTGACCAGGCTGCCGGGGCGGAGCCAGGGGTCCAGGGTCGCCAGCGTTTGGATGATGCGGCGGATGGGCTGCGCCAGGTAGACCAGATCGGCCTGCGCCACTCCCTCGGCCAACGGCAGGGCTTGGTCGATGGCGCCGCGCTCGAGCGCGTCTCTGATTGCGCCGGGGGAACTCACGCCGATCAGCCGGCCTCGGAATCCCGCCTTGCGCAAAGCCAGCCCGAAGGAGCCGCCGATCAGGCCGACGCCGACGATGGTGACCGTGTCCATGGTCTCAGATGGTCCGGCCGACCGCCGGCGCGATGATGCGCAATTGGGCCATCAGCTCGGCGAATTGCTCCGGCCGCAGCGACTGCGCCCCATCGCTCAAGGCGTGCTCCGGATCGTGGTGGACCTCGATGATCAGGCCGTCGGCGCCCGCCGCTACCGCCGCGCGCGCCATGGGGATCACTTTGTCGCGGCGCCCGGTGCCGTGCGACGGGTCGGCGACGATGGGCAAGTGCGAGAGCTTCTTCACCACCGGAATCGCCGAGATGTCCATGGTATTGCGGGTGTAGCTTTCGAAGGTGCGGATGCCGCGCTCGCANNATCACGTTGTAGTTGCCTTCCGACATCACGTATTCCGCCGAAAGCAGCAACTCCTCGATGGTGGCCGCGATGCCGCGCTTGAGCAGGACGGGCTTGGACTGCTTGCCCACCTCCTTCAGCAGGTTGTAGTTCTGCATGTTGCGGGCGCCGACTTGGAGGATGTCGGCATAGTGGGCCACCAGGGGGATCTGGGTATGGTCCATCACCTCGCTGACCACCAGCAGGTTGTAGCGGTCGGCGGCCTCGCGCAGGAGGGCCAGCCCTTCTTCGCCCATCCCCTGGAAGCTGTATGGGGAGGTGCGAGGCTTGAAGGCGCCGCCACGAATCACCTTGGCACCCGCCTTGGCCACCAGTTCCGCGATGCGCAGGATCTGGTCGCGGCTCTCGACGCTGCACGGCCCGGCCATCATTACCACTGGCTCGTTGCCGCCGATCCGCACTCCGCCCACGTCGATCACCGTTCCGGCGGGCCGGAAGTGCCGGCTGGCCAGCTTGTACGGCGACATGATGCGGTGGACCTCTTTTACCCCGTCGAGGACCTCGAAGTCGGCCGGGTCGTACTGGTCCGCGGGTCCGACCCCGCCCAGCACGGTATGCACCACACCGGTGGAGCGGTGCACGGTGAAGCCCAGCGACACCAGCCGGTCGATGACGGACTGGATCTGCTGCTCGGTCGAGCCTTCCTGCATGACGACTAACATGAAGAACTCCTTCGCCCGCTATTGCTTTTCATCTTTTTCCAGCATCCGCAGCCTTTGCACGTTGCGCATCTCGTCGATGATGCGCTCGAAGACCCGTTTGACGCCGTCGGGGGTCAGCGGGCCGGCGTTGTTGACGGTGACGTTTTCGAACACCTCGTTCTCGCGCTTCGGTTCGTAGATCGGCAGGTCCAGGATCTGCTTGACGCGTCCGATCTCCTCGACCACTCGAGTGCGGTCGTTCAGTAGTTCCAGGATGCGCCGGTCCAACTCGTCGATGCGGTCGCGGCAGTCGCGCAGGACTTCCAGGCCCTCTTCCCGGGTCATGACGGCCTCAGTTGGAATCCGTGCTTGAGTTCGCGCGCCAGGGATTCCAGTTGAATTTCGAGCGCGGCGTTGGCGGCGTTCCGCTCGATGAGGCGTACGAAGGCGCTGCCTACCACCACGGCGTCCGCCAGACCGCCCACCGCGGCCACGTGCTCGGGCCGCGAGATGCCGAATCCCACCGCCAGCGGCAGATCCGTCACCCGGCGCACGGCCTCCACCAGCGGCGCGATGGCCCCGGAGAGGGAATCGCTCTCGCCGGTCACACCGGTTCGCGAAACCAGGTACACGAATCCCGTAGAGTATTTGGCGATGAGGCGCAGGCGGCGTTCGGTGGAGGTCGGGGCGGCCAGGAAAATGGTGTCCAGATTGTGCCGCCGCATGGCCTCGACGTGTACGGCAGCCTCCTCGACGCTCAGGTCGGTGAGCAGCACCCCGTCGATTCCGGCGGCGGCGGCATCGCGCGCCAGGGCCTCGACGCCGTACCGCAGGACCGGGTTCAGGTAGGTGAACAGAAGCAGCGGAACCTCGGAGGTCAGCCGGATTTCGACCGCCACTTCGAGCACCTTCCGCAGGCTGGCCCCTCCACGCAAGGCCCGCTCGGCGGCGCGCTGTATGACCGGGCCGTCGGCAATGGGATCGGAGAAGGGAACCCCCAGCTCGACCAGATCCACCCCGCCGCGCTCGAGCGCCAGGGCGAGCCCGGCAGTCCGGTCCAGGGAGGGATCGCCGGCGGTCAAGTAGCCGATGAAGCCCTTGCGGCCCTCGCGCCGGAGGCGTTCAAAGAGGCGTTGAATGCGGGAGCGGCGGTTATCCGGCATCGAGTTCGGGGAAGTTCTCGCGGTAGATGTCAATATCCTTATCTCCGCGTCCTGAGATGTTTACAAGGAAAACTTCATCTGGGGCTTTAGGTGCGCGCCGGAGCGCCTCCGCCACCGCGTGGGCCGACTCGAGCGCCGGGATGATGCCCTCGGTTCGCGACAGCACCCGGGCGGCTTCCAGCGCTTCGCGGTCCCCGATGGAGACGTATTCGGCCCGGCCTTGATCGTGCAGCCAGGCGTGCTCGGGACCGACCAGCGCGTAGTCCAGACCCGCCGAGACGGAATGCGTCAGGGCGATCTGCCCGTCGGCATCCTGCAACAGGTAGCTGTAGGCGCCTTGCAGGACCCCGGGCGAGCCTCCCGAAAAGCGCGCCGCGTGATCGCCCAGGGCGGAGCCTCGGCCGCCGGCCTCGACGCCGATCAGGCGTACCTTTTCGTCGGGAATGAAGGGGTGGAAGATCCCGATGGCGTTGCTGCCGCCGCCGACGCAGGCCAGAATCGAGTCCGGCAGACGGCCCTCGGCTTCGAGAATCTGGCGGCGGGCCTCCTGGCCGATCACGGTCTGAAAGTCGCGAACCATGAGCGGGTAGGGATGCGTGCCCAGGGCCGAGCCGAGCAGGTAGTAAGTGGTGGCGACGTTGGTGACCCAGTCGCGCATGGCCTCGCTGATGGCGTCTTTGAGGGTCCGGCTGCCACTGGCCACCCCCTCGACCCGCGCGCCCAGCAGCCTCATGCGGAAGACATTCAGCCGCTGCCGCCGCATGTCCTCCTCGCCCATGTAGACCACGCACTCCAGTCCGAACAGCGCGCAGACCGTGGCGGTGGCCACTCCGTGCTGTCCGGCGCCGGTTTCGGCGATGATGCGCTTCTTCCCCATGCGCCGGGCCAAGAGAACCTGGCCCAGGCAGTTGTTGATCTTGTGCGCTCCGGTGTGCAGCAGATCCTCGCGCTTCAAGTAGATCCGCGCGCCACCGAGCGATTCGCTCAGGCGCCGGGCGTAGTACAGAGGAGTGGGGCGGCCGGCGTAGTGGCGCAGCAGATCGTCGAGCTGGTTGCGGAACGCGGGGTCCTGGCGGGCCTCGAAATAGGCTTTCTCAAGGTCCTCCAGGGGCGACATCAGGGCTTCGGGAACGAATCGCCCGCCGTAGGGACCGAAGTGCCCGCCCGCATCCGGTTGCGGCCCGATCATGAGAGCGCCGCCTTCAGGAAGCGCGCCAGCTTGAGGTGGTCCTTGCGCCCGGGCAGGGCTTCCAGGCGCGAGCAGGCGTCCACGCCCCAGGGCATCGCTTCCTGGATGGCCTGGCGCACGTTGTTCTCATCCAGCCCGCCGGCCAGGATCACCTTTTGCGGAGCGCCGCGCGCCAGCTTCCAATCGAAGGTTCGGCCGGTCCCGCCGTGCAGGGTTTCCGAGGGCGTGTCCAGCAGGAACGCTTCGGCCTGGGGCGAATCCAGCTCGGCGAATTGGAAATCGGGGCCCACGCGCACCGCTTTCCATAGCCGGGTTCCGGTCGGAAACTCGCCGGCCGCGCCGTGAAGCTGTAAGATGTCCATGCCCGTTTGGGCCGCCATGTCGAGCGCAGCTTCGGGTTGCGCGTTCACAAACAGCCCTACCTTCCAAACACCCGAGGGAACAATGCCGGCGATATTTTGAGCCTGGGCCGGCGTCACGTAGCGCGGGCTGGCCGGGTAGAAGTTGAACCCAAGAGCCGCCGCGCCGCCATCAATCGCCACCAGCGCGTCCTCGCGGTTGGTGATCCCGCAGATCTTCACCATCATCGGAGCAAAGTCCGCAGCGCTCCGAGCGGATCCCGCGACCTCATCAGGTGCTCTCCCACCAGGAATGCGTGGTAGCCTTCCAGCCGCAGTCTGCGGATGTCTTCGGCGGTGCGGATGCCGCTCTCGCTGACCCTGAGGATGCCCGGGGGGATGAGCGGGCCCAGCCGCAGCGAGGTCTCGATGACGCACTCGAAGGTGCGCAGGTTGCGGTTGTTGACGCCGATCAACTGCGCGCCGGAATCGAGGGCGGACTTGAGTTCCGTCTCGTCGTGTACCTCGACCAGCGCGGCCATTCCGAAACGCGCCGCGTACTCGCGGAGGTGCCGGAGCTGCTTCGAGCTCAGGATAGTGGCGATCAGCAGGATGGCATCGGCGCAATAGGCGGCCGCCTCCGCCACGTGGTACTCGTCGAAGGTGAAGTCCTTGCGCAGCACTGGCAGGCCTACCGCGCCGCGGGCCGAGGCCATGTCGTCGAGGCTGCCGTGGAAAAACTTCTCGTCGGTGACCACCGATAGCGCGGCTGCGCCGCCCAGTTCGTAGGCGCGCGCAATGGCGATCGGATCGACGCTGTCCGCCAGCACGCCCTTGCTGGGAGAGGCCCGCTTAATCTCGGCGATGATGGCCGGATTGTGGCCGGCCAAAGCCGCGCAAAAATCCCGGCGGTGCCGGCGCGTCTCTTCGCCCAACTGTTCCAGCTCCGCGCGCGGAACCATGGCGTCGGCGAGGTCCGCCTTCTTGTATTCGACAATGCGCGCCAGAATGTCTGGAATGCTGCCGGTCATTTTCGTTCCAGGGATCTATTATCGTAGCACGCGGGCGATTCACCTGCTGTTAGAGAGCGTGAACGGAACGTCGATCTGGGTGACGACCTCGACCGGAGTTCCGTTGAGCAGCGTGGGACGGTAGACCCACTGCCTGACCGCGTCCTGGGCCGCGGGAACCAGCAGCGGATGACCCGAGACCAGTTGGAGGTTTAGGATATGGCCGTCCCCGCCGATGATGGCGGTGAACCGGACCGTGCCGTCAATCAGCGCCTGCCTGGCCAGCGGCGGATAGACCGGTTCCACCTTCTTGACGAGGTTGGCGGCCTGAACGTTGCCGCCTACGCGGATTCTCGTCGGAGTTGGGGGCGGAGGCGGGGCGGGTGCTCCACCGAGGACCGAGCCCTCCACACCCACGGTGAACGTGTTCGCCTCCGACCAACGCGCCGGCTTGGGGATTCCCAACTCCTCGGCCCGCTTCAGCAGACGCTCCCGGGTCGCGACGTCGCTGCCCGGTTGCGAGAAGAATCGCAGCGCGTTGGCCCACGCGCCCGCGTCTTTCGGATGCCGCTCGGCTTGTTTCAGCCAGAGATCCTTGGCGTGCGCATAGTCGGCCTCATCGTTCAGTGAACTGGCGGATCGGGAGATGCTCGCGAAGTTGAAGCCGGCGATCGGGGATTCCGGATGGTGCTCGATCAGCCAGAACACGTGCTTCGACCAGGCCACGCCACCCTGGTTCACAAAGTAGTACGCGATCAACGTCCCGCGCGCTGCCAGGTCTTCTGGGTTTGCCCGCAGGGAATCCTCCACAGACTGGGCCTCCTCGGCGGTCAGCCGGTTGCCCTGAGACAGAGTGTCGAGGTATTGATTCACCGGAGCAGGGGACTGCGCTGCCGCACTCGTCAGAAGCAGTGCGGCCAGCGGTACAAGAATTGAGGGGAACGCACGGGAGTCCATTGGTGTTTTATTCCTGGAGGGAGAAGTCCACCTCGACCACGGTGATGACTTCGACCCGCTTGCCGTTTACGATGGTCGGGCGGTAGACCCATTTCTTGACCGCGTCCATGGCGGCTGGGGCCAGCAGCGGGTGGCCGGATACAAGCTGGACCTGCTTCACGGCGCCATCCTCGGCAATGATGACGCTCAACACGACGGAGCCCTGAACCCGAGCCTGCTTGGCCAGCGGTGGATAAACCACTTTCACCTGCTCCTCGAGGAGCGCCGACTGGGCACTGCCGCTCACTTGGATGCGCTCCGGCGGGACCGCTTCTTCGCCGAGCGTGAAATTGACGTCGACCTCGGTCAGCGCCTCGACCGGCTCGCCGTCGAGCAAAACCGGCTCGTAAACCCATTTCTTCACGGCTTCGAGGGCGGCCGGCACGAGCAACGGGTGGCCGCTAACGATTCGAAGCTCGCCGACACGGCCGTCCTTGCCGATGGTCGCTCTCAGGCGGACCAGGCCATGGATGCGCGCCTGCTTGGCTAGCGGCGGATACACCGGCGGAACGCGTTCGAGGAGCTTGGCCTGCGAGAGGCGCGGCCTGGCGACAGAACCGGCAGGCACTCCACCCGCCGCGGCGCCGCCCGAAACGCCCCCTTTCGAAGCCTGCCCGGCAGCTCGCGCAGGACTCGCAGGCGAGGCGCCCGATTCTCCGCTGCGCTGGAGCAGGTGTCGACCGAACTCGAAGACGGGCGCGAGCTCGGGGCGCGCGGGCTCGGTCCGGGTAAGCAGGGAACCGGCATAGGCGACCAGCCCTCGGTCGGAGGATGTCTCCAGCTCGGTTTTGAACCGTTCCACCAGGGCCGGGTCGGCTCCGTCCGGCGGCGGCGCAGCGCTCTGGAGGAGCGTGAATGCGTACAGCGATGCCAGCCGCTGGGTCCAGTTGTCGTTCTTAGGCTCGAGCTGGCGAAGCCGTTTGAGCAGGTCCGCGGCCCTGCCCAGATCGCCGCCGGGCTGCCAGAAGAACTTCACGGCGTTGCCGAGGGCGAGCGTGTTGGAGCCCTTCCGCTGGATCTGCCGAAGCCAGATTTCCCGGGCCCGCTGGTAGTCCGCGTCATCGTTGAGCGCGTCGCCACCCGGAGAGATCTGGGCGGAACTGAAGCCAAGGATGTCGGACTCCGGGTGGTGCTCGATCAGCCAGAGAATGTGTTTGAGGCGGGGCTCGCGCGCGGCGGTCCGGTTGTAGTAGGCCACAAGCCGGTCGCGGGCAGCGAGGTCTTCGGGGTTCGCTTGCAGGCGCCGTTCGAGGTTGCCGGCCTCGGACGGGCCTAACTGGCCGGCCATCTGCGCCTGGAGCGCGGCCGCAGCGCAAAGCAGCACCACCACCCAGCGCGCGCAGGCCAGCCAGAGAGTGCGCGCCCGATGGTCTGGAGACCCGGCCGTCATAGGAGTTTGGGGTCTATTATCGTACCACGCGGGCTCTTCACCTGATCTCGGGGAGCGTGAACGGAACGTCGATCTGGGTGGGGCGTTCGATCGGCTCTCCGTTGAGCAGCACGGGCCGGTAGACCCATTGCCCGACTGCCTCCCGGGCCGCCTGGACCAGTAGCGGATGGCCTGAGATGAGCTGGAGGTTCTGGACATGGCCGTCCGCGCCGATTATGGCCGTGAATCGGACCGTGCCCTGCACCCGAGCCCGCCTGGCCAGCGGCGGATAGACCGGGTCCACCTTGTAGAGGATGTTGGCGGCCTGGACGTTGCCGCTCACCCGGATTCTGGCCGGAGTCGGCGGCGCCGCACTGCGTGTTCCGCCGGGAACAGAACCCTCGCCAACACGAGTATTCGTGAGCGACTCGGATACGATCTTGCCCTCCCGAGAGACCACTTCCAGCCGGAACTGGACGTTCCCGGTCATGGGGGCATAAACAACCGAGCCGCCTCGCAGCATGCGCTCGTCCACAGGTACGTCTTCGGTGTGGTCGCCATCTGTAACCGTGAGGGTGGCTCGCTCGGCGTCCCGCAGTACATCGGCATCCCGGTTCCACTTCAGAATCAACTGGCCGGCGGATCGTTCTACCGTGAGCGCCAGCGGAAGCGAATCCGGGAGGGTGAAGCCCACGTCAACCTGCGTAGTAACCTCCACCGGCACGCCATTGAGCCGCCCCGGCGCATAGACCCATTGCCGAATCGCCTCCACGGCCGCCTGTCTCAGCAGCGGGGGGCCGCTGATCGCCGCCGCCGATCTCACCCGCCCATCCACGCCGACGGTGGTCTCCACCCGAACGGTCCCCGTCACCCGCGCCAGGCGCGCTAGCCGTGGATAGACCGGTGGAACGCGGGAGATCACCTTGGCTTCCGGGAGGTTGCCGCCGACATTGGCTTTTGTCGGGGAATCTCCTGGAGGCTGTGGCGCGACCTTGAAGTCCACGTCGATGTCGATCACGGTCTCCACCGGCTCGCCGTTGACCATCCCCGGCTCGTAGATCCATTTCTTCACCGCCTCCACGGCAGCGGAAACGAGCAACGGGTGGCCGCTGACGACCTGGACGTCCGACACGCGCCCGTCCTGGCCGAGCTTCGCTTTCAGATGAACCTGGCCCTGGATTCGCGACTGGCTGGCCAGCGGCGGATACTCCGGCTCAACGCGATGGATCAGCTTCGGCTCCGGGCCCTGCGCCGGCTGAACCTGGAGCGCCGCAGCGCCGTAGACCAGCGGTACGCCGCACAGCAGCACCGCCGCCCAGCGCGGCTTGGTCATCCCCCGCGAGATCTGGCGGCTTTCGTCGAGAATTGTCTCGATGCGCTGCCGCACCTGCGAGCGCCGCGCCATGGCCACCGCGTGCCATGTCAGGCGGCCGTTGGCCGTGCGCACCGCCTCCGCCATCTCCAGCAGCACCTCGGCGTAGCGCTCGCGATTGCCGGTCGCCGCCAGCGACGATTCGTCGCAGGCCTCTTCGGCCAGCGCGGTCAGCCGGCGCTCCATCCACCAGGCCAGCGGGTGGAACCAGAAGACGCTTCGGTTCACCCCGGCGAGCACGGCAACCAGCCAGTCCGACCGGCGCACGTGCGCCAGCTCGTGGGCCAGCACAGCGTCCATCTTCGCTCGATCCCAGTCCCGCCAGCCCGGAGGCAGCAGGATGCTCGGCTCGATCCAGCCTACGGTGAATGGAACCGAGATGGATTCCGATTGCGCCAGCGCGGGCGCCGGGATTGCCCCCAGCCGCTCCAGCGCCTCGCTCACTCGCGGGTCGCGAATCGGCGCGCTCCCGCGCAGGAGTCTGCGGGAGACGGCGTACCCGAATACCAACCGGCCGAGAAACGCGCTAGCCACCAGCAGCCACACCGGGAGCGCGAGCGACGCCCAGTCCCGCTGGGGGCGCGGAGGCGCTGGAACGGGAGCGGTCTGGATCGGCGTTGGGCCGGATACCTCGAACGGCGCCGGCGCGAGCGCGATCTGCGGCGCGGCCGGCAGGATGCGCAACGGAATCGAGGGCAAGGCCACGCTCAACACGGGCAGCAACAGCATCGCGCACACCATCGCGGTCCAGACGGCGTGCCGTACCGCAGCCGCGCGCGCGCGCGCCAGCCACATCGCGGCCAGCGCCGCCAATGCCAGAACCAGTGAGCGGACCGAGGCGTCCGCCAGAGCCTTCAACGCGAGCGAGTGGAGTTCCATTCATTCCCCCCGGTTCTTCCGGCGCGCGATGCGCTGTGCCAGCCGTTGCAGTTCGCGCTCATCGATAACGTCGTTGTTCACCATGCCCACCAGCAACTGCTCCACCGAGCCGCCGCAGAACCGGTCGATAATCTGACGCACGGCGCCGGCAGCCACGTTCTGGGGAGCTTCCAGGCCGGTGTAGATGAAAGTGCGCCCCTCGAGACGATGAGCGAGATAACCCTTTGCTTCCAGGCGGCGCAGGATGGTGCGCACCGTCGAATCCTTGAGCGGCCGGCGGGGAGCCAGCGCTTGGCCGACCTGCTCGGCGCTGGCCGGGCCGTGAGCCCAAAGGAACTGCATGGCGAGGTGCTCGAGGTCGCTGAGGGGTTTGGGTTGTCGTCGAATGTTCAACATCGTAACGCTACAAAGCGTAACACTAGGCGCCCGGAGTGTCAAGAATAACTTCCGGGATATAATCGGACGCAGGTCATGGATCTCAAGTCGCTGTGTTTCGTCGACATGCCGTTTGGCAAGAAGAAGGATCCGGCCAGCGGCGTCGAAATCGATTTCGATCAGGTCTACGAGAAGGCCATCAAGCCCGCCATCCAGGACGCCGGTCTGGAAGCGTTGCGGGGCGACGAAGAGCGCACCGGCGGCATCATTCACGCGCCCATGTTCGCCCGGCTGCTGCTGGCGGAGTTCGTGGTCGCCGACCTGACGCTGGCGAATCCCAACGTCTTCTACGAGCTGGGAATCCGCCACACCGCCCGGCCGTTCACCACAGTACCGATTTTCGGCGGCATTCACCCGCTGCCGTTCGACGTGGCGATGGTGCGCGCCATCGGGTACGAGCTGGAAGACGGCAAGCTGAGCGACGCGGCTGCCGCGAAGTTGAAGGCGGCCATCCAGGCGCGCCTGGAGGCCGGCATCCAGGGCCCGACGGCAAAGGACAGCCCGCTGTTCCAACTCATCCCCAGCTTCCCGGGCATCGACCTGCCGCACGAGGTCACCGAGGCATTTCAGGAGCGCGTGAAACACGAGCGGGAATTCCGCGAGGTTCTTGACGCGGCGCGCGCGAAGCCCACCGACCCGGAGCGGACGCAGGCCCTGCTCGAGATTCAGCGGAGCCTGGGGAATCTGAAGGCCGCGCAGCCGGCTGCGCTGGTGGATTTGATGTTGTCCTACCGCGACGCGAGCGCCTGGGAGGAGATGGTACGCCTCTGCGAGGCCTTTCCCGACTACCTGAAGGACCAGGCGATGGTGCGGCAGCAATGGGCCCTGGCATTGAACCGCAGAAATGCGCCCGGCGACCGCGACAAAGCCGTTCGGATGCTGAACGAACTGATTCAGCGGCGCGGCGCGGATCCCGAGACCCTGGGCATCCTGGGCCGCGTGCATAAGGACCGCTACAAGGAACTGAAGAAGGCGGGCAGCATCATGGCCGCCGCCGCCCTCGACGATGCGATTGGTGCCTACGGTAAGGGTTTCGAGTCGGATCCCCGCGACTACTACCCCGGGGTCAACGCCATCAACCTGCTGGTCGAGAAGGGGGATCTGAAGGAGGCGGACCGCCTGGTTCCACTGGTGGCCTTCGCGGTCGCACGGCGCGGCGGGGCGGCCTCGAGCGACTACTGGGACCTGGCGACCGTGCTGGAGCTGGCCGCCATCGGCAACGACTGGACAACTGCGACGCGGGTGTTGCCGAAGGTGCTGGCCGCGGCGGGAAAAGCCTGGGTCGCCAAAACCACCCGCGACAATCTCGCGCTGCTGCGGGACGCCCGGCGCCGTGACGGACAGGAACTGCCGCAGCTTGCGGAAATCATCCGCTACCTGGAAGCCCGAGCCGCCGAGCTAGGATAGGCGCCGAAGCTCATTCTGGCCTTACGCCGAGCACCTGGAGGCCGCAGGCGCGGGCGGCCAGCGCAAGCTGTTTGTCGCGGGTCGCGAAGACCAGGGGTTCGCCGTGCTCCTCCATCCACGCCAGCGCGCTGGCCAGATGAATGGCGTCCAGGGTGTGTACCATAGTCGGAAACGGAGCGGAGGCCCGCTCCAGGACCGCGGGGCCGATGGGAATCCGCTCCATCCGCGCGACCATCGCCAGAATCAGGGCCGCCATGGCCGCGACTTCCGAGTCGCTCAGTTTGCCCCGGAGCCGCAGGCGGTCCATGACTCGGAATGCCTCCACCTTGAGCAACTCGCTGCTGACGATGGTCTGCCACCGCGACCAGTCGCTGGCAGCGGCGGGTTCCCTTAGGATGCGCGCCACGACCAGTGAGGAATCTACGTAGACTTTCATCGCAGATCGTCTTCAGCGCGGTCTTGCCGGACCCAGTGGAGCGCCTCTTCCACGTCGCCCGGCTTCAGGTTGGCGGGACGGAAGAAGGGCAGCCGGTCGATGTCCTTGTGGGACTTAGTCGCTGGAATCGTGGCGACGCGTTTGCGGGCTGGCTTGTAAGGAACGATCCGTGCGATCGGGGTCTCGCGGTCCTTGACGAGGATTTCGCCGCCGTTGCGGACCGAACGGAGGTACGCGCTCAGGCGGCTCTTCAACTGGGCGATCTTCACTTCGGTCCCCATATGTCCTATTATGACCTGATTAGGTCAGGAAATCAATCGTGGGGCGGGCGGTTCCGACTGCCTGACGGGCTGCGGGAGACTCTCTGGGCCGACGAGGCGCGCCTGGCTCCAGCCCGCTTCCGCCATTCGGCCGGGGTCGGCGGCGGTGAAGACGATCTGGCAACTGGTTTCGTCCCGAGGCGAAATAGTGGGCTTGCGCCGGCCGGGGGCGACCGTCGCCAGGTAGCGCAGAATCGCGTAGACGTCGCCGCCCTCCGGGATCGAGACGTCGAACTCTTGCGTGGCGAAGCGGAGGCGCGCGCCGCGCTCGGCCATGCGCCAGAGCAGGAAGGCGCAGGCGTCCACGGCCTGCTCGAACCACTGCTCGAGTTTAGGGGGCGCGTTCAGGTCCAGAAAGATCTCGATCAGCCGCTCCTGTTCCCGCGCAAATTCGCGGACCTGCATCGCGCCGACCTTGGCGGTGGCCTTCCAATCCACGTGGCGCGCGCTCTCGAGGGCCTCATAGGGCCGAATGCGGTAGAAATCGTGGCCGCGGCCGCGGGCCTGCGTCTCCAGGTCGCCGCGTATGGCCGCCAGCAGGTCCTCGAATCCGGGCTGCGGATCGATGCAGGGGTAGACCAGAACGTCGCGCCGCAGAGTCACCTGGGCGCGGCGCTCGACGAAGCCGAAGGGAAACCCGGTCGAGAACAGGAACCCATTCTCGCTGCGAAGGCCGCGCCTTCGGAAGCACACCTCGACGGTCTCATCCAGCACCGCGCCGCCGGGGATTACCAGGAAGTAGAGCGTGGTTAAGACGCTTTCCTCGGACCCGCTCAGGTGAATCGAAAACGACGGAAGCCAGCCCTTGGAGTTGCGGATGTAGACCCGTCCGGCCAGCGTGCGGCCCGCGGCGATATGCTCGGGCAGCACGAAATCCAGCTCCAGCCCGGCCAGCGACAAGCGGCTGATCAGGCCGGAGAACATGAGCGTCGAGAACATCGCGGCCAGGATCAGGAACAGCAGGTTGTTGCCGGTGGCAACCGCAGCCACGCCCACCAGCAGCATGGCCATCGTGAACGCCAGCCCGCCGTGCGTCACCGAACGCCGGGAGGCGCGCTTCAGAACGGAGCGAAACTCATGCCAGGGCGTGGACACCGTCGTTTCGATCATGCCACAACCGGACTCCGTTCATAATGCGGCCGCTCCCAAACGGTCGCGGTTCGGTTGGAGCCGCATCCGAGCCGCGACCGCAAGGGAGCGGACCCCGACACAACGCGACACCCGCTTTCCCAGGTAGAATCGTAGTCGATGAAGACCGTCGCGCTGTTCCTCCTGGGCGGGCTGTGTTTCGCGGGCGAGTGGAAGCAACTCTACAACGGCACGGACCTCTCCGGCTGGAAGATGGTTGGCCCCGGCCGGTTCGCGGTCGAAGATGGGCTGATGAAGACCGAGGGCGGGATGGGGCTGCTTTACTACACCGGCGAAAAGATCGGCAACGCCACTTTGCGCGTGGTCTTCAAGACCGCCTCGAGGTACGCCAACTCCGGCGTCTTCATCCGGCTGCCCGAGCAGCCCAAGGACCCCTGGTACGCCGTCCACAATGGCTACGAGGTGCAGATCGACGCGGGCGGGGACGACTGGCACTGCACCGGCTCGCTGTACTCGCTGAGCAAGGTCACCAAGCGGACGCAGAAGCCTAGCGGAGAGTGGAACACCATGGACATCGTGATCCAGGGCCAGGAGACCATCGTCTACCTGAATGGCGAAAAGGTGAACGACTTTTTCGGCTTCCAGGCGGTGCCGCCGCGCAAAGAGTGGTACGAGCCGGTGCGCGGCCCGCGGCCCGACAGCGGTTACTTCGGGCTACAGAACCACGATCAGCTTTCGGTGGTCTACTTCCGCGAAATCAGCGTCAAGCGGAATTAATCGTATCCTGAAGATAAGTGTCCTCGGACAACGCGATTGAGACATTCGGGCTGACCAAGGTCTTCCGGTCCTTCTGGAGACGGAGTGAAGTGCGCGCGCTCGAGGGAGTCTCACTTCAGGTGCCGCGGGGAACGACCTTTGGGCTGCTGGGGCCGAACGGGGCGG
>PLEM01000308.1 GCA_003137035.1 Bryobacterales bacterium
GTTTCTGCGCCTGGCGGTAGCGCTCCTCCAGGGCGCGCTGCTCGGTGACGTCCCGGCCGAGGCTGGCGGTTCCGACGATCTCGCCCTCGGGGGAGCGCAGCAGCGTGTTGTCCCAAACGATCAGGATGGAGGCGCCGGCGCGGGTAAGCATCGCGTTCTCGTAGTGCTCCGGGAGGTTCGAGGCGGCGACTCCCTGGGCGAACATTCTCTTGACATCGCCACGGACGCTCTCGGGCACGAACAGGTCGAACCAATTCTTGCCCATGACCTCGGCGGCGGTCCAGCCGGTAAGCCGGAGCAGGGACCCGTTGCAAAAGGTGATGTTGCCCTCCGCATCGAGCATCACGGCAACCAGCCGCACGGTCTCCAGCAACTCGCGGAAGCGGCGTTCGGACTCGCGCAGCGCGCCCTCGGCCTGGCTGCGTTCGAGTTCGGCGGAGGCGCGGGCGGCGAAGATCTCGATCAACGAGCGGACTAGCGTGGTGTCGGTAAGCGGACGCCGGAACAGGACGGCAATGTGACCCAGGGGCTGCCCTTTCGAATCGAACAGCGGGGCGCCGGCGTAGGCCTCCACACCCATATCCACGAGAGCGGTGTCTTTGGGGAACAGTTCCCGCACCCCCCGGGGAAAGAGACACAGCCCGCGGCCGACCACTCTGGCGCAAGGGGTGTCCGCCAAGTCGTACTCGAAATTGGGAGCGCGCCGACCGTCGGTGAATACGGCGCGCGTGCGGATGCGGCTGGAGGCGCCGGGGGCCAGTTCGCCGACCAGCGCGCAGTCGGCCTGGAGCGCTCGCCCCAGACGTTCTACCAGGGAGTGAAAGAACTCGGCGCCGGTGGCGGCGGCGACGCCGCGCGCGATTTGCAGAATGACTTGCTGCACGCGCTTGCGCTCGGTGATATCGATGAAGGTGCCCTCGATCCGGGGCTCCTCCGCCGCGCCACCCTGCACCAAGCGGCAGTTCGCCAGCACCGTGATGCGACCCCCGTCCTTGCGCCTGAACAGGATCTCGGCGTTGGAGATCTCGCCCTGTTCCGCCACCCGGCCCAAATAGGCGTCGCGTTCCAGGGTGTCCTCGAGGAAATCGCACAGCGAGGCCTCGATCAATTCTTCCATCGAGGCGTAGCCCAGCAGGTGGAGCGCCGCGGGATTCGCCATCAGGACGCGGCCTTGCACGTCCGACTGGATCACCGCTACGGGTACGGTCTCGAACAGGCGGCGGAATCGGGCTTCCGAAGCGCTCAGCGCGTTTTCGGCCTGCTTGCGGTCCGCGATGTTGCGGGCGAAACCAAGGAAGTACTCCGAATCGCCGAAGTGCACGTAGTTGGCGCTGATCTCCACCGGGCCGACGCGGCCGTCCTTGGTGCGATAGGTGACTTCATAGACCAGCGAGCCGCTCTGTTTCACTTGCTCCCAGCGGGCCCGCCAGAGCTCGGGCGTCAGCGCAGGAGAGACCTCGAGGATGCGCATCGAGAGGAGTTCCTGGCGCGAATAGCCGAGGGCGCGTCCCGCCGCTTCGTTGACGTAGACGAAGTGGCCCGAGGGATCCAGCCAGAACACGGCGCTGGAAGCGGAATCGAGCGAGAAACGGGTCAGGGCGAGGGCCTGCTCCGCTTCGCACAGGCGCTCCCGCAGCGCCCGGACTTCAACGGCAGGATCCGCGATGGGGTGAGAGTCGGCCATGCCAATCCCCTCCCGCAGGCTACGCGGACCTATTGTAAACGAAAGTCGCGCGGAAAAGAAGGCCGGACGGAACAAAACCCGGTCCGCAACCGTCTTCTTGTCGGTGAGGTCAAACGCATCCATTGGGGAAGCTCTGTCGGTAGCGGCCGGGTCTCTGCGCGGGAGTAAGCTGCGCAGCTTCCTGACGCTGCTAGGGATCATCCTGGCGACCACCACGCTGATCGCGGTGATGGCGATCATCCACGGGATGGACGTCTACATCGCCCAGCAGGTCTCCGACATGGGCGGAGATGGGTTTCGGGTCCTGCGCCTGGCCATGATCGGGGAGTTCGACGCCAAGAAGTACATGGAGATGCAGCGGCGCAATCCCAGACTGACCAAGCCGGAGTTCGAGTTCGTGCGCAGCCACATGACCATGTCGCGGGACATCGGCATCGAGGGGAGGCGCACCGCCACGGTGTTCCGCGGCAAGGAGAAAGTGGACGGGGTGGCGGTGCGGGGCGTGACGCCGAACATGGGGGCGATCACCAACACGCAAGTGGACAACGGCCGGTTCTTCAGCGACGCGGACAACCAGCGGCACCAGCCCGTGACCTTCATCGGGACCGACATCAAGAGCAAGTTCTTCGAGGGCGTGGACCCGGTGGGCAAGACGCTCATGATTCGCGGGATGCCGTTCGAGGTGATCGGGGTGGCCAAGACGTTGGGCAGCGTCTTCGGTCAAAGCCGGGACAACTTCGCGATGATTCCCGTGGAGAGCTTCTTCAAGATGTTCGGCTCGCAGACCGACATCGGGTACTTCGCGGTGGCCATGGACCGCGATCACATCTACCAGGCCCAGGACGAGATGCGGATGCTGTTGCGGAGCTACCGGCACCTCGGGCCGAAAGAGGAGGACACCTTCTCCATCGTGGGCTCGGAATCGCTGACCCAGGCCTGGGACCAGTTGACCGGCGCGATCGCGGCAACGGCGGTGGCGGTGGTTTCGGTGTTCATGGTGGTGGGCGGCGTGGTGATTATGAATATCATGCTGGCGGTGGTGAGCGAGCGCACGCACGAGATTGGGATTCGGAAATCGGTGGGGGCGAGGAAGCGGGACATCCTGAATCAGTTTCTGGTGGAGTCGGCGATGCTGGCGGCCAGCGGCGGGTTGATCGGCGTGCTGATCGCCTGGTCGTTAGCGGTGCTGGTGCGCACGGTGACACCGGTACCCATGGCGGTGCCGACCAGCGCGGTAATCATCGCGGTGGTTCTGTCGGCCAGCGTAGGCCTGTTCTTCGGGATCTACCCGGCGCGGCGGGCGGCGATGCTGGATCCCATTGAAGCCTTGCGGGTGGAGAAATGAGCCGGACGGAGGTGTTCTCGGCGGCGGGGATGGCGCTGGCCACCATCCGCGAGCACAAGATGCGCAGCTTCCTCACGGTGCTCGGGGTGATCATCGGAACGGCCACCGTCATCGCGGTGGGCTCGATCATCACCGGGCTGGATTCCTCGATTTCCAACATCTTCCGGAGCTTCGGCCCGACCACCCTGATCGTCTTCAAGTTTCAGATCGGGTTCCGCTTCAACATCTCGCGGGAAGAAATGATGCGCAAGCCGCTGACGGTGGAGAACGGGAAGGCGATCGCGGAGCGCTGCCCCTCGGTGCAGGGCGTGAGCCCCTACCTGTTCGCAGACTTCCGCACCATTCACAACGGCAAGTACAAGGGCAACGAGATCTACGACCTGGACTTGGGGGGCACGGAGGAAGCTTACGCCGCCGGCGGCACGGTCATGAAGACCGGACGGTTTCTGAGCATCGCCGACAACCAGCATCACTTGCCGGTGGCCGTGCTCGGCTCGGACCTCGCCAAAAGCTGGTTCCCGAGCGTCGACCCGGTGGGCAAGTGGGTCGAAATCGACGGGCACCAGTTCGAGGTGATCGGGACGATGGAGCGGCCGGCGGCGTCGTTCCCGGGCGAGGAGGACCGGCGGGTGCTGCTGCCTTATAACACCATGAAGAAGATGTTCCCCAGCGCCAAGGAGAACATGCTGGTGGTCATCGCCTACCCGGACAAGATGGCGGCCGCGGAGGACGAGGTCCACGGCGTTCTGCGGCAGGAGCGCCGGCTGAAGCCGAACGATCCCGACAACTTCGCCATCACTACCGCCGAGCAAATGGTGGAGGATTTCCGCAAGATGATGGCGGTGACCGCCATCGTGATGGTGGTGCTGAGCTCGATCGGGCTGCTGGTGGGAGGCGTGGGCGTGATGAACATCATGCTGGTGTCGGTGACCGAGCGGACCAAGGAGATCGGCATCCGCAAGGCAGTAGGCGCCAAGCGCGCGGACATCATCACGCAGTTTCTGACCGAGGCGGTGGTGCTCACCGGCCTGGGCGGATTGGTGGGCATGTTCCTGGGGTGGCTGCTGTCGCTAGGCGCGCAACTGGTGTTTCCCTCGCTCCCCACGACGGTGCCCCTGTGGGCCGCCATCATGGGCGTGAGCGTCTCGGTGGGCGTGGGCCTGTTCTTCGGCATCTGGCCGGCGGCGAAAGCCGCGCGCCTGGACCCGGTGGAGGCGCTGCGGTACGAGTAGGGGGGAGCGCCAGCCGCGTCTCTTCATTCTTCCGTGCCGCTTGGGTCTTTGACCAGAAGAGCGCCACCTGGCGGCTCTTTAACAGCCAACTGCGCTGTCGATGTACCGTATATGGTACACTGACAGAGGTGGTGAAGAAACCCAGCGCGGTTCCGCCAGCCGAAGGCCGAGAGCCAGTTCCGCCCGCCACAACAGGCAAACGAATCCCGGCGGTCTTCTTCCGAACCGAAACTGGCGGGGAGCCCGTTCGGGACTGGCTGAAGGCGCTGCCGAACCGGGACGACCGAAAGCGGATCGGGGAGGACATCATGACCGTCGAATTCGGCTGGCCGCTCGGGATGCCTGTCTGCCGGCCGTTGGGCGAGGGGGTGTACGAAGTACGGACCGATCTCGCTCAGAGTCGGATCGCACGGGTCCTCTTCTATATCGACAGGAAGGGCCGGATGGTTCTGCTGTACGGCTTCATCAAGAAGACGCCGAGGACTCCGAATAGAGAATTGGCGATCGCGCGCCGGAACAAGCGCAAGCATGAGAAGGGACTCCAATGAACAGAAAACAGGCGGGCAGAGGGCAATTCGACCATAGTGGTTCCAGTTTCGACAGCTTTCTCGAAGAGGAGGGAATCCGGGGCGAAGTGGAAGCTGTCGCTGTGAAGAGGGTCCTGGCGTGGGAGTTGGAGCGGGCGATGCGCCAGCAGCACAAGACCAAACAGGCCATGGCCAAGGAGTTGCGAACCAGCCGGTCGCAACTGGATCGGTTGCTCGATCCGAACAATGTGTCTGTTTCCCTTGACTCAATCGCACGCGCTGCCAATGTGCTCGGGAAGAGAGTGACGGTCCGGATTGTCGCTGCCAGGTCCAAGCAGCGAGCCGCCCGGACCGTCTGAAGGGGGCCCGCAGATCGTCAGGAACGATGTCCACTCAACCCGGAAATCGGTGATTGAGTGTACTGTCACGGGTTTGTCACGGGTTTCGGGTTTTGCGGTACCAGTCCAGCGTTCGTTTCAAGCCTTCTTCGAGCGAGAAGCGGGGGGCGTGGCCGAGGTCGCGGACGGCGGCGGTAGTGTCCGCCTGGGAGTGGCGCACGTCGCCTGCGCGCAGGGGGCCGTAAATGGCCGGGATTTCTACTCCCTCGATCCTTTGGAGCATTTCCCAGACCTGGTTGAGCGTGTAGCGGCCACCGTTGCCGCCGTTGAAGACCCGGCCGGAGACGCCCGGGGCGGCGGCCGCCTTAAGGGTCAGCTCCGCCACATCCTCGACGTAGGTGAGGTCGCGCGACTGCTCGCCGTCGCCGTGAATGGTGGGGGAGCGGTGTTCGAGCAGCGCCTTCATGAACACCGAGATCACGCCGGAATAGGGGCTGGAGGGATCCTGGCGCGGGCCGTACACGTTGAAGTAACGGACCGAGACCGTCTCCAGCGCGAAGCAGCTCGCGAACACGCTGGCGTAATACTCGCCCACCAGTTTTTGCAGGGCGTAGGGAGACTTGGGCCGCGGCGTCATGGTCTCGACTTTAGGCAGCACCTCGGTATCCCCGTAGGCCGAGGAGGAGGCCGCGTAGAACACCCGCCTCACTCCGCCATCCGCGCACGCGCGCAATACATTGAACGTGCCGTCGATGTTGGTCTCGTGCGAGGGCACGGGATCGGCGATCGAGCGTGGCACCGAAGGGATCGCCGCCAAGTGGAACACCGTGTCCGCGCTACGCACCAGCGGCGCGATCTCCGCGAAACGGCGGATGTCCGCGCGATGAACCTCGATGCGGTCCCGTACCTCTTCGAGATTGGCCTCCCGGCCGCTCAGGAAATTGTCGATGACCCCGACCTGGGCGTCGCCGCGCTCCAGGAGCGCCCGCACCAGCATCGATCCGATGAATCCCGCCCCTCCGGTCACAATGTACCTGGTCATGTCAGTTGCGCGATCTGCGCCTCCATGTAGCGGAGCGACTCGGTGGCGATCGCATCCGCGCCCGGTGTGAAATCGAATGCTTCGAGCGACAGCCAGCCAGTGTAGCCGCGCCGCGCCAGCACCTCGAGCACCGGCTTGAAATCATAGGACCCGGTTCCCGGATGCTTCCCATCCATCTCGTTCAGGTGCACGTGGCGGATCAGATCGAAATGGCGCTCGACCAGCGCGGCGTGCGGCTCGGATTCCGCGATGGCGTTGTGGCAGTCGAACATGGTGCGTATGGCCGGCGAGCCGATTTCGCGCACGAGTTCGACGGCCTCATCGAGAGACGTAACCACATCGGTCTGGGCCGGCGATAGCGCCTCGATCAAAAGGGTGACGCGACGCGCCAAAGCGTGGGACGCAAGGGCGGCGAGGCCCTCCGCGAAGTTGAGTGTAGCCCCGGCAACGCTCAGACCGCCGGTCGTGCCGCGCTGTTTGGGCGAGCCGAACACCATCACGCCTCCCCCAAGGTCCGCGCACAGATCGATCAGACCGCGCACGTGATTCCAGCTCCGCTCGCGGACCGCGCGGTCGGGCGTGGTCACATGCAATCCCTGAGGACCCAGCAGCAGCCAGTGCAGTCCCACGAATTCGAGCCCTTCGCTCTGAATGATGGAGCGATGCTCGCGCGCCTTCTCCGTTTCGGCCAGCGTGAACGGCGCGATTTCGATTCCGGTGTACCCGGCCTGGCGGGCGGAGCGGCAGGCTTCGGCGAAAGAACTCCGCCGGTAAACCTCATTGCAGATGGCATGGCGAAAGGAACGAGTCATCCCTGGGCCTGCTTTCGCACAACCGCGACCAGCGACAGGCCGAGCCAGGGCAGGATGGGATCCACGCGGCGCCACAGCCAGACCGACTTGTCGAACAACTTCAGCGTCAGCTTGTTGATGGATTTGCGCCGCAGCAGGCCTCCGTTGATACGCCAGGCCAGCGCGCCAATCTTGTTCATCTGGTGAACCCTCTCGACCCGGCAGCCATTCACTTCCAGCAGCGTCCGGAACTCGGCCTCGGTGAACCGCCGGCGGTTGCCGAGCGTGCGGTCGATGCCGCAGTACAGCGACGGGTTTTGCGGCGCGAGCGCCACCAGCACGCCACCCGGCTTGAGCGCCCGCTCGAGCGCGACCACCGTGGCGGCGGGGTCCTCGAGCAGCTCCAGAACGTTGAGACACAGGATCGTGTCGAAGCTTTCGCCAAGCCCATCGAGGTCCGCGGCCGAGCCCGGGTCGAGTTGCCGAACGCAGACGTTGGGCGTTCGCAGAAACCGGTTTCGCAGCGCGTGCAGATAGAGCGGGTCCTTTTCGCAGGCCACGTAGGTGAGGCGGCGCGCCATCAGGCGGCCGGAGAGATGGCCGATGCCCGCTCCCACCTCAAGCACGGTGTCGCCCAGATACGGTCGCACCCGGCGCGCCAGCCAGCTCAGGTACTGGGGCGTGCCGGTCAGGTTGTTCAACATGCCGCGGCCGTAGGGCTCGACGTACAGGTCGTCGATCAGCCAGAACTTCAGCACCGTGGCGAGGGCCTTGATGCCGTCCTTCCAGCCGATCTTCTTACCTTCCTCGTAAGTTCGCCCGTGGTAGCTGATGGGCACTTCGTAAACTCGCAGCTTCCGCTTGGCGCACTTCATGACGATTTCCGGCTCGAAGCCGAAGCGGTTGGAGCGGATCGGAATGCTCTTCAGCAGATCGGTGCGAAAGGCCTTGTAGCAGGTCTCCATGTCGGTAACATTCAGGTTGGAGAACATGTTGGAGACGAGCGTCAGACCCTTGTTGATCTTCGAGTGCCAGAAGGGCAGCACGCGGGTCTGCTCGCCGGCCAGATAGCGGGAGCCGAACACCGCGTCGGCGTGCCCGTCCAGGAGCGGCCGCAGCAGGCGCGAGTACTCGCCCGGGTCGTACTCGAGGTCGGCGTCCTGGATGATCGAGAAGTCCCCGGTGGCCTCCTGGATCGCGGTGCGAACCGCCGCGCCTTTTCCTTGATTCACCGCGTGACGGAAGAGCCGGATTTCCGGGTGTTCCTGCGCCAGCCGACCGAGAATATCCCAGGTGCCGTCGGTGGAACGGTCGTCCACCACCACCAGCTCCCGCTCCATTTCCTCCGGCAGAGGGGCGCCGAGCACCTGGGAGATGCAGCGCTCCACCATGGTCCGCTCGTTGTAGACCGGCATCAGGATGGAGAGCTTCATTGCTTCTCACCAGTATAATGGGTAGTTCAGCATATGAAACCCATCCTCCTCGAGTCCAATCTCCCGGGCGTCGAGCGCTGCGCCCGGGGCAAGGTGCGAGACGTCTACAGCGCCGGCGACAAGCTGCTGATCGTGGCCACGGACCGCATTTCCGCCTTCGACTACATCCTGGCGACGGGCATTCCGGACAAGGGCCGGGTGCTGACACAGCTTTCGGTGTTCTGGTTCGACTTCCTCAAGCGAATCACCGCGACGCACTTCCTGTCGGCCGACTGCGGCGACTACCCCGCGCCGCTGGGGCAGTTTCGCGACCAGCTCGAGGGCCGGTCCATGCTGGTGAAGCGTGCGCGCATGATCGAGGTCGAGTGCGTGGCCCGGGGCTACCTGGCGGGCTCGGGATGGAAAGAGTACCGCGAGAGCGGGACGGTCTGCGGCATCCGGCTGCCGGCGGGCCTCCAGGAGAGCAACAAACTGCCCCAGCCGATCTTCACGCCGTCCACCAAGGCGCAGACCGGCCACGACGAGAATGTCTCGTTCGAGGCCGTGGAGGCGCTGGTGGGCCAGGACCTGGCCGGCCGGCTCCGCGATCTGACGCTGGCCATCTACGGCCACGCCGCCGATTACGCCGCCGCGCGCGGAGTCATCATCGCCGATACCAAGTTCGAGTTCGGCTTCGTGGGGGACCAGCTCGTGCTCGCCGATGAGGTGCTCACCCCGGACTCCTCGCGTTTCTGGCCGGCGGAGACCTGGCACCCAGGCGGGCCTCAGCCGTCCTACGATAAGCAGTACGTGCGCGACTACCTGGAGTCCATCCACTGGAACAAGCAACCGCCCGCGCCAGCGCTTCCCGCGGAGGTTGCGGAGCGTACCGCCGAAAAGTACAAAGCGGCGTATCGGGCGCTGACCGGCAAAGCGTTGTGAACTTCCCGGCCGCCCGGCTCGTTGTACAAGCAAAGGCAGGTGAGTTGTGAACTGGCTCGACATTCTGCTTGCGGTGATCATCCTCGGCTGCATCATCGAGGGTCTTAGAAAAGGCCTGGCGCGAACCGGGCTCGGCTTCGTGGCCACGATCTTCGGGCTGTTCTGCGGGCTGTGGTTCTACGGAGTGGCGGGGGCCTACTTCAGCGGCCTGGTCCATTCCAAGGAGATCGCGAACCTGATCGGGTTCCTGGTGATCTTCGCGGCCATCGTCACCGTAGGCTTCCTGCTCAGCCTGCTGATCGAGCGCCTGATCAAGATGGCCCACTTGAGCTGGCTGAACCGGGTGCTGGGCGGCGCGTTCGGGTTCTTGCGCGGGGTGCTGGTGTCTGCCGTCATCGTTCTGGCGATGATGGCCTTTTCCGAGAAGCCGCCGCCGCAATCGGTGGCGAATTCCAAGGTGGCGCCTTACGTGATCGACACCGCGCGCATGTTGGTTTCGGCCGCCCCGGTCGAGATGAAGAACGCCTTCGTGAACAGCTACGACCGCATCAAGCAGATCTGGGCCGACACGCTGAAGAACGGCATCCCCAAGCTCCCCGAGCAGCAGAACTGACGCGCCAGCCGCGGCAGAATTGGCAAGCGCTATTGCGGTATCCTGACTCGCTTGGGGGGAAAGTCATGATCCGCGTTAGCGCGTTGCTTGTTTTGGTCTTCTCCGTGCTGCTCCAGGCTGCCGGCCCGGCGCCGGGCAGGGTCTGGGAGCAGGACACCGTGATTCCAACCTATCTGGCCGGGGCGCCCGAGCCGAACCCGATGTTCTACTTCGGGAGGGGCTCTCAAGGCGCGCAAGGACGGGTCTACCCGTATCCGCTTTACGACCGGCTCACCCACCAGAAGGTGGACAAGACCTACAAGATGGTCTACCTGGAGAACGAGTACGTGCGCATCGGGGTTCTCCCGGAGATCGGCGGGCGCGTCTTCGAAGGTTTCGACAAGACCAACAACTACTACTTCTTCTACCGGCAGCACGTGATCAAGCCCGCGCTGATCGGCCTGATCGGAGCCTGGATCTCGGGCGGGATCGAGTGGAACATTCCGCACCACCACCGCGCCAGCACTTTCCTTCCGGTCCAGTACCGCGTCGAGGAAAGTGCCGACGGGAGCAAGACGGTGTGGGTGGGCGAGTTGGAAGTGCGCCACCGCATGAGGTGGGCGGTGGGCTACACGCTGCGTCCGGGAAAATCCTACGTCGAAGCGTCGGTGCGGATTCTGAACCGCACGCCGGTGGTGAATACGATGCTGTGCTTCGCCAACGTGGCGGTGCACGTGAACGAGAACTATCAGGTGATTTTCCCGCCTAGCACGCAATTCGGTACGCATCACCACAAGCGCGAGTTCACCACGTGGCCGGTCTCGACGGGAAAGTACGGCGGGTCGGACTTCAGCAAAGGCGTGGACGTGAGCTGGTACAAGAACCACC
>PLEM01000533.1 GCA_003137035.1 Bryobacterales bacterium
CCTGGCAGGTGTTGCGGTTCCTGGCGCCCGACTTGACGCCCAGCGCCGAGCAGTTCCTCCAGGAGCGCCCGCCGGTTCGCCTGGACGCCATGGAGAACTACACGCGCGGGTTGCTGGCGCCCAACGACGAGCAGAAGCACCGCTACTTCACTCAAGCCGTCCGGCTGGACGAGCGGTTCGCGGAGCCGCGGTTCGAGCTGGGCAAGCTGTATTGGACCAAGAAGGAATACAAGCTCGCGGCGGACTGGCTGGCGCGCGTCCCGGCGGTGGCTCCGCGCTACTTCGAGGCGAACTTCCTGCTGGGGCTGTGCCGCTATTACGCGGGCGACTACGCGGGGGCCCAAGCCGCTTTCGAGCGGGTTGCCGGATCGGTACCGCTCAGCGAGGTGTTCAACAACCTGGGCGCGGCGCAATCCAAGCGCAACCTGCCGGCGGCGCTGGAGAACTTCCGCAAGGCGTTGGAGGGCGACCAGGCCGATCCCGACTTCCATTTCAACGTGGGTTACGCACTGTGGAAGAAGGGGGATTTCGACGCCGCCGCGGACAGCTTCCGAGCCGTCCTGGACCGCAACCCCGAGGACGCTCAGGCGACCACAATGCTGGGCCGCTGCCTGGCGAAAACCCCACCGCGGGCGGCGGACCCGAACAGCTCCGGGTTCGAGCGGGTGAAGCTGAACTACGAAGAGGGCGCCTACCGGCAGTTGAAGGCGGCCTTGGAATCCAAGCCTCAGAAGTAGTGATCCACTCGGCACAGGCTGAATGCCTGGGCCCCCTACCCCCATCTCGCTGAGAGTCTTACCACCTTCGGGGCACTACTTCTATCGATGACCCCCCTGCTGGCCGTTGGGCTTGCCGCGATGCTCGCTTTCCAGGGGATGGTGCTGCAAATTCACGTCCTTCAGGGAGAGGGCGTGGTGAGTTTCGTGGGGAGCCGCGGGCCGGGCCTGAGGCTGGAGATCAACGACGAGATCGGAACGCCCGTGGCCGGCGCCGTGATCAGCGTGCGCCTGCCGGACGATGGCCCGGGAGGCGTTTTCGCGAGCGGCCTGGCATCGGAAATACTCACTACCGGCGCGGATGGCCGGGCCGCGACCTCCCCAATCCGCTGGAACCGGCTACCCGGGCCGGTGCAGATTCGGGTCACGGCGGTGAAAGAGCGGCTGCGGGCGGGTACCGTGGTTTCGCAGACGCTGTCCGAACCGGCGCGGGTTGTGGGACGCGGCAAGTCCCGGTCGAAGTGGCCGCTGGTGCTGCTCATCGCGGGTGGCGCGGTTGGCGCGGGGTTGGGCGCCGGTCTGGCGGTCCGTGGCAAGCATGAAGCCACCGTAGCGCCGGTCAGTCTCCAGATCGGCGCTCCGGTAATCACGCTTTCAAAACCATGAGAATGCGAACCATTGCGATTCTGTTGATGTTTGCAGGCGCGGCCGCGGGCCAACTGGGCGTTCCCCGAATCGGCTGTTTCGTGGACGACCAGCGCCGGCTGCGGCCGCTCTCCGGTGTGGCGGCCAACTTCCTGGTAGGCGCGCCCGAGGCTGAGGAAGCGATCTCGGCGGCGTGCTCCGGCAGTCTCGTGCTGATCAAGAAAGATGGCCTGCTAGAAGTGCGCAACGGAGAGGGCGTTGTGGAGTGGCCCGCGCCCGGTGGGCCGGCGCTGTTCGGGTTTTCGCCGAACGGGTCGGCCGCGCTGGTCTATTATCCCGAGACCAAGGAGTGGTTTCGAGTGGGAAGGCACGCGCCCGCGCCGCTGCCGGCGCCCGAGGGTGAAGTGGTGGCGATTGGGAGCCCGGAAGGCCCGGCGGCGGTGGTGCGCCGCGATGGTGGGCTTTGGATCGTCGGGGCGGATGAGAGGCCCGCGCCTCCGGATGCGGCGGAACCGTTGCTGCTGCTGCCGGATGGCGGCCTGCTTTACGCTCGCGGGAAAGAACTCGTGCTGGCCGAAGCGGACGGGGCGGAGCGCAGCTTCGCGCTGCCCGCGGCGGCGGAAGGGCTGGAGTGGTTGGGACGCGGTTGGGTACGCGTGAGTCTAGGGGAAGCGAGCGGACACCTGGCGCTGGCGCTCGAGAATCGGAATGAGTTGTACCGGCTGCCGGAGGTGACGCCGTGAGGGCCCGCCTCGCCGCCGCAGTGTTGCTCGCACCTGCTTCGCTGTTTGCACAACTCGAGCTCTACGTGGTCCAGGGCGGCGTGGAGAGCCGCGTCGCCGACAACTACAACATCGGGGCCGCGGAGGTCGGCTCTTCAGTGGACACGCTGTTCCGCTTGGAGAATCCGGGGGCGTCTGCAGTGGGCCTGGACACGCTCTCGGCGGGCGGCGCCGGATTCTCGATCCTGAGCGTGCCGCAGTTGCCAGTGAGCGTGTCGGCGGGGGCGGCGCTGGATTTCACGGTACGATTCCAGCCCGTGGCAGTGGGCGGCCATAGCGCCTACCTCCGGGTGAACGGCGGATCTGTCTTGCTGCTGGCCACAGGACTTGCGGCGCCCACCGTGCTGCTGGACGAAGTGGC
>PLEM01000482.1 GCA_003137035.1 Bryobacterales bacterium
GACGGCCCCATGATGGCCACGTATTCGCCCCGCTTGATCTCGATAACCACTCCCGAGACCGCATGGATCTCCTGATCGCCCATGACGTAGGTTTTCCACAGGTCGTAGGTGCGAATGACGATTCCGACACGCTTCAGCTCTTCCCCGCGCGCGGCTTGTTCTGAAATTACTCCCGCCATGGTTGTATCGAACTCCTAATCCGTCTTGGCCGGCGCCTTCACCGCGTTGTCCACCTTCACCTTGGCCTCGTTGCGCAGCGTGCGGATCACCTTGTAGCTGCCGGTGATGATCTCGTCGCCGTCCTTGAGGCCGGTGAGCACCTCGATGTCGGTGGCGCCCGTGATGCCCGTCTCCACCTTCCGATACTGGGCCTTCTCGCCCTGGATCGCGAACACGCCCTGGATCTCTTCCTTCTTGGCCTTCTCAGCCGCCGGGTCGGGCTTGGTCGCCGCCTGGACGACCGGCTTCCCGTCCTTCGGCTCGGGCTCCAGGTCGCCCTTCTGCCGTACAGTCAGGGACTGGATCGGTATGGTCAAGGCGTTCTTGCGGGTGGCTGTTGTGACCTTCGCCGTGCAAGACAGCCCGGGACGGAGTTCCCCCGACGGGTTGTCGATGGCGATCACGACCTTGAAGTCCTTGGCTTCCTGGCTGGAGATGGCGCTCTGCGAGGCGGCCAGGCCGGTGGAGCGCAGGATGGCCGTGTTGCCGATCTCGGTGACGCGCCCTTTGAAGGTCTTGTTGGGGATTGCATCGACGGTCACGTCGGCCGGCTGGCCCAGGGCCACATTCACGATGTCCGTCTCATCCACCTTCACCTCGGCGGTGATCAGCGACATGTCGGCGATGGTCATGATGAGCGAGCCCGCCGAATTCTGGATGCCAGGGACCACGGTCTCGCCCACCCGCACCGGCAGGTTGGTCACCATGCCATCCAGCGGCGCCGTGGAGAGGGTCTTTTCCAGGACATCCGAGACCCGGACCAGGTTGGCCCGGGCCGCCGCCACCCGGCGCTGGGAGGCGGCAAGTTGCGCGGCGGACTGGTCGCGCATCGCCTTGCTCTGCGCATAGTGCGCCTGCGCCTCGCGCACCGCCGCGGCCTTCGAATCGGTATCCGTCCGCCGCGTGTCGAATTCCTGTTTGGCGATCAGCTTGCCCTTGTACAATTCCTCCGCGCGGGCGTAGTTGAGCTTCGACTGCTCCAAATCCGCCTGCGTCCTCTCGATGGTGGCCTGCGCGTTCAGCAGGCTCTCATCGGCGGCTTTGAGCGAGGATTCGGCCGCTGTGGCGTCGGACTCAGCCGAGCTCACCGCCGCCTTCTGGGCCACCACGTCCGCCTCCGGCTGCACCGATTCCGAGCGCGCCAGAAGCTGCCCTTTCCTTACGCGATCCCCTTCTTTTACAACGATATCCGTTATCCGGGAAGGCAACATCGCGTTGGAGCCGATATTGACATAGTTCTTGGGCTTGATCTCGCCCGACGCCGTGACCACCGAGGTGAGGTCCTGGCGAACCACCCGCCCGGTCTGAACCACCACGATGCCGCGCTGGCTATAACCCTTCGCCATGACGGCAATCACGGTCACCACCAGCAGCCCGATCACAATCAGCCAGATCTTCCATTTCCGCTTCAGCTTCACAGATTGCTCCCTTTTGGATCAGACGCCAACGGCGGGCGATTTGTTCACAGAATCCACGTTTTTCCTCTACGTATCGACGAAGAAACTGCCCATCTGGCGAAACTTCACGTACCGCTCCTCGATCAACTGCGTGGAGGAGAGACCGGAAAGCTCCTGAAGAGCCTGCTTTAAGACCTGGCGGACCTGCTCGGCGGCCAGGTCGGGATCGTGGTGCGCCCCGCCCGGGGGCTCCGGGATAATCGCGTCGATCAGGCCCAGCTCCAGAAGGTCCTGGGCGGTCAGCCGCAGCGCGGAGGCGGCCAGGGCGGCCTTGGAGGAATCCCGGTAGATGATCGCCGCGCAGCTTTCCGGGCTGATGACGCTGTAGACGGCATTCTCCAGCATGAAGACCCGGTTGCCGATCCCCAAGGCCAGGGCGCCGCCGCTGCCTCCCTCTCCGATACAGATCACCACCACCGGGCACCCCAGCCGCGACATCTCGCGCAGATTGGTGGCAATCGCCTCGGCCTGCCCGCGCTCCTCGGCGTCAATGCCCGGATAGGCGCCCGGGGTGTCCAGCAGGGTCAGGATGGGCCGCTGGAACTTGGCGGCAAGCTGCATGATGCGCATGGCCTTGCGGTACCCCTCGGGCTTGACCATCCCGAAGTTCCGGTATAGCTTTTGCTTGGTGTCCCGCCCCTTTTGCTGCCCGATCACCATGATGGGCTGGCCCTCGAAGAACGCCATCCCGCAGACCACCGCCGGGTCGTCGCCGAAACGCCGGTCGCCATGGATCTCCTGGAAATCCGTGAACAGGCGCTGGATGTAGTCGAGCGAGTGCGGCCGCTTGGGATGGCGGGCCAACTGCACCCGCTGCCAGCGGGGGTTCCCGAGCGCCGCGTCCGCCGCGGCCCCCTGTCCCGCAACCGCCGCTTGCTGTTTCTCGTCGGAGGGCATGTAACCTCTAATTATCCACCATTGGCTTGTGGCCTGTGGCGCCTGGCCTGTGGATCGCCATCCCCATGCCACAAGCGCGCTGTGATATCTTCATGCATTGTTCCCATCCGGGAGGAAGCATGGCGGCGGGTGACGCGACTAGAACCATTGCGGTCCGCAAGCGCGAGCGCGAACTGGCCGAGACCTACGCCAACTGGGAAACCAGCCGGCTGATCGAGGGGCTGGCCCAGGGGCAAAGCCTTTATGAGCCGATCGCTCTAGAGGCGATGCAGCGGGAATTGGAGAGCCGGCAATGCCCGAAGTGCGGTCTGAAACGGAGTAAGGAGGCGCTCCGTTGCGTTTGCGGCCACGAGTTCATGCCTCCGCTGCCGCCCGAGCCTCCGCTCGAGGGTGAAGAGCTGCTCGCGGAGATCAGAGCCCGGTGGAACGCGGAAGCGACGAGTGTGCCGTGGACGGAGTCCCGACAGCTTCATACCCACGCCTACCTCACGGTGACCGCGGGAGCCGCCGCCATCTTCGTGGCCATCATCACGCCGGATTTCTATGTGCTCTTCGCTTCCGCCCTGGCGATCGGCTCGGCGGGAATTGTCAGCCGATGGCTGAAGGTGCATCCGGGCTATTCGGGCGAACGCTCGGCGCGCAGCAAGGCGCGGAGCGGGCGCATCCTGGGTTGGGCGGGCGCGGGGCTCTATGTTCTAGGCTGGTTCGCGCCCCAGTTCTCGGTCCTTGGCCGCTGACATCACCCCGCCAGCTTCTCGATCGATTCCGGCCCGCAGATGCGCTCCACTTCCTGATAGAACTCGCGGTCCGGCTTCACCTTTTGGGGAACATCGAGGATCAGCGAGAAATCCCGCGGGCTTTCCAGGCGCAGCCGTACCGAAGTCTCGCCGGGCTTCTTCGCGAAGAGCTCCCCGAGCGCCCCGGCCGCATCGCCCTGTCTGCCCAGCGGCACGCGAATCGAGATCAGGCTGGGATACCGCACGCCGGCCACCGCCAGCGGCGTCAGGTCCTGGATCGAGATCTTGGGCGGTCCGCTCTCGTCCGGCAGCGCCAGCCCCTTGACGAACACCGCCTGGTCCTCGATCAACTGATCCGTCAGGCGCTCGTAGTTGGTTGTGAACAGTACGGCATCGATGCTGCCGTGGAGGTCTTCGAGCTGCATGGCGGCCCAGACGCGGCCTTCCTTGTTGCGGCGACGCTGGATGGAGGTCAGAATCCCGCAGAGCTGCACCTCGACCCCGCGCTCCAGGCCCTCCAACGTGTCGGTGAAGTGCGAGGCCAGGTCCTTGATCTTGTCCGTGAACTGATCCAGCGGATGGCCGGTGACGTAG
>PLEM01000158.1 GCA_003137035.1 Bryobacterales bacterium
CGTCGCTGACCGAGAACCAGTATTTGAGCAGGATGATGTCGGAACGCACCAGCATCCGTTCGAACTCCGGGCAGGAGTGCATGAACTCCATGTACTCGGCCTCGCTGCAGAAGCCCATCACATGCTCGACGCCGGCCCGGTTGTACCAGCTCCGGTCGAACAGCACCATCTCCCCGGCCGCGGGCAGATGCGGGACGTAGCGCTGAAAGTACCACTGCGTTTTGTCCCGTTCGGTGGGAGTCCCCAAGGCCACCACCTTGCAGATTCTGGGATTCAGGCTCTCCGTGATGCGCTTGATGACGCCTCCCTTGCCCGCCGCGTCGCGGCCCTCGAAGATGGCCACGATCTTCAGGCCTTTGTGCCGCACCCACTCCTGCAGCTTCACCAGTTCGATCTGGAGCCGCCCCAGTTCTTTCGCGTAAATCCCGTCCTTCAGGGCCACGGCCTCGGAGGACTTCTTGTGCTTGCCGTTACCTTCCGAATCCTTCTCGTGTTTTTTCCGGTTCTTCGACATATTCGGTCATCCCCATTCCTTGTGGGTGCTTTTATTGCCCTTCCAGTTCTTCCATTCCTCGATCACCGCCTCGGTCATCCGCCCGGCGGCGTCCTGCAGCCAGCCCCGGCCCAGCTTCGCCAGGTGGCGGCGAATCTCGCGCGCCTTTCCGCTGCCCAAATGGACATTGGCGGTCTCCCAACCCATCGCATGCAACAGGCGCGTCTCGTCCCGCTCGGCTGGCAGCTCCCAAAGCTCGATGCGGCCGCAGTCCGGCGAGAGGCGCCGCACGATCCAGCGCCCTTTCAACTTGACGCAGGGATCCGGGCAGCGCACCGAGCAGTCCAGGATCTCCTGATACAGGATCCGCCGCGAGGCCTTTTTCTCGCCGCCCCACAGGCACGCCGACGGAGCCATGGCCTTCGCCTCGCGAGCGATTCGGCCGCCCCGCCAGTCCACGATCGCCACAAAGCGCTGCCGTCCCAGGCTGCCCAGCCCCGCGATTCGATGCACGATCCGCCACGGCAGATCCGGTTCCGGAAGCATGCGCCGCAGCGCTTTCAACGCCCCCGCGGGAGGACTCCCGCGAAATGACGGAAGCCCATCCAGCTTCTTCCAGAAGATCCCCGGATCCTTGAGCCGATGTACCGCCATGGCCCGCAGCGCCAGGTGATGCTCGGCCATGACGAAGGCCCGCCCGCCCGCCTCGATCCCGTCGCGGTAGCCCTTGACGATCGCTTCCGCGGCCCGCTTCGCATCGATCGCCAGATGTCCCCCCCGAGTCGCCAGATTCGCGCTTGCCGCCAGCCGCACCAGGTCGTTGGTGTAGGGCAGCCGCCAGGCCTCGTCGAAGTCGTTGACGCCCCAAATCAGCCGTCCCTCGGCATCGCGCCAGGTCCCGAAGTTCTCCACGTGGAGATCGCCCACCGCCAGGACCTCCGGCGCCGAGGCCAGCTCTGGGCAGATCCCCGGCCAGATCTGGGCCCAGCGATAAAACGTCGCGCGCAAGAACGGAAACGGGCCCTCGCGCATCCGCTGGTGCTTTAGCTCGAGATCGGCTTCGACGAGCGCGAGCTGACGGCCCAGCCACGCTACGTACTTCGCCGTGGCTTTTCGGATTCCCATCCGTCAACTCCTCTCATCGGACGCAGGCGGCCGCCAGTTTGGCCGTGAGCAGCCAGCGCAGCAGCCCGCGCGGTTGCCCGTCGAACCGGTCGATGTCAATCGCCACTAGCGCGCCCTTCTTCATCTCCGCCAGCACCCACGCGGCGCCCAGCAGAAAGCTCGCCGCCTGCCCCAGCAATGGCTCGTGGCCCGACAGCAGGATCGCCGTCTCTTCGCGGTGAGCGCGGATTTCTTCCCACACCGCTTCGCGCGCGGAGCCCGGCAACAGCGCCTCGGTGCGCACCACGTTCTTGCAGCCCAGAATCTCCGCCGCCATCTCCGCGCTCTGCGCCGCCCGGGGATAGGGGCTGGTGAGGATCAGAGAGGGGCTGACGCCGGCGTTGCGCGCCACCTCCAGCACGGCGCGAAGCCGCTCCCTGCCCTTGTCCGTCAACACGCGCTTCTCGTCGGCGCGCCCGGGCCGCCGCGCCTCCGCGATCCCGTGCCGCAGCAGGTAGACCTGCATCGCTATTTCCCGTTAGACCGCGCCCGCGTTCTCGCCTTACGTGGCGCCGGCGCGGGCGCCCCGCTCTTCAGATCCAGGGTCTTGATATGGCGTTTCAGTTCCTCGAAAATCGCGTCCGCGGGCTGGCTCGCATCCACCACCGTGAAACCGTATCGTTTCGCCATCCCATCCAGCGCCCGGATCAGCCGCGCCTGGTAGCGCACGAAGCTCTGGTGCATGTCCGCGCCAAAGCGCATGTCCATCCCGCTTTCCCAGAAATCGAAAGCGCCGCGCCCCAGAACCACCCGCGAGACCAGGTCCTTCACCTCCGCGCGCAGGTAGTAGACGGCGTGGGGAACCAGCCCGAACCCGGCCACCTGCTCGATCCACAGCCGGTCCTCGCCGCGCGCGATCGCCCGCGCCATGATCGAGAAAATGTACCGGTCGGTCAACACCACGAAACCCGCCCTCAGCGCCGGAATAATCTGGTTCTGGAGCTGATCCGCGAAGTCGGTGGTGTAGAAAAGGGTCATGGTCACCGGCCCCAGGGTGTTGCCGTTCTTGGCCTCTTTGATCCCCTTCCCGGCCAGCGCCGAGCGGGCCATCCCGGTGTCCAGAACCGCGTGCCCTTCCTGTTCCAGCCATTGCCGCAACTGCGCCACCTGAGTGGTCCGGCCTACCGCGTCCGGACCTTCCACCACGATCAACTTCCCATGCAGCTCCGAGCAATCCACGCCCGGAAGCTGTTCACTGTAAAACTGTAGCGGCGGTGGCAGCACCATTGCGCTCTCCTATCGCGGTTCGCAAGACTCCCGCTTGCAGATACTCGCCCAAAACTTCTTCCACGATCTGGCGCATCTGCTGTTGCTGCTCTTCGATGGAAAGGGTCGCGTCGATCACCCGGAATCCCATCTCTTCCGACATGGCTTCGTATTCGTCCAGAATGCGGCCCTGGAAAATACGGAAGCTCTCCTCGACGTTGCGGCTCAGCTCGAGGTCCATCCCGGCCTCGTAGTATTTGATAGCGTCGCGGCCGCCCAATATCCGTTGGATGGCCACGTCCAGTGGGACGCGGAAATAGAATGCAAGGTCGGGCCGGATCGCGAAGCGGTAGAGGTTGCGCACCCAGCGGCGGCTGACTCCCCGGGCCACGTCGCGCGCGAACGCGGTGAANNGGTCGGCGAAATCGGTGGCGTGGATCAGACTGAACGATGTCGGCGTGAACATCTCCTTTTTCTTGCCGCGGCGGGTGGTCTGGCGTACCAGCGGGGAGGAATTCCACTCGCTGAACGCCACCGCATAGCCTTGCGCGCGCAGCCACCGGCTGAGCAGCG
>PLEM01000105.1 GCA_003137035.1 Bryobacterales bacterium
ATAGCCTACGTTTTCGAGGTCGTTGTGCTTGCCTCCGGCCCGCACGCACTTCTGCGAACTCGCAGCCCGCGTGTAGTCGCGCTTCTCCAGGCCCAGGAACACATCCTTGAACTGGTTCATGCCCGCGTTGGTGAACAGAAGCGTGGGATCGTTGGCGGGAACCAGCGAGGAACTGCGCACAATGCGGTGGCCGCGTGCGGCGAAGAAATCGAGAAACTGTTGGCGGATCTGGTGGCCGGTCACAAACTTATTGTGACATGGTTAGCGCCGGATCTCGATGAGGATGGGTAGAGGCCGTCACGAAATGACCCATCCAATGGCTCCCTCGCGGTCGCGGTTCGGTAACGGTGCTGAGCCGCGCGCGTCGGCAAGCGGTTCGCTGAACTGGCAGAGCTCGTTTGTGACCAGCCCTCAGTGGATCTCGGCGAGGATGCTTCGGGCTTCGGCGGCGGGATCGGGGGCGCGGGTGATCTGGCGGCCGATGACCAGGTAGTTGGCGCCGTTGGCGAGAGCTTCAGCAGGCGTCGCGACGCGTTTCTGATCGCCCTTCCCCGCGCCGGCGGAGCGCACGCCGGGCGTCACGAGCACGGCGCTTGGCCCGGAGATCGCGCGCACCGCCGCCACTTCCAGCGGCGAGCACACGATCCCGTCCACGCCGGCCTCGACGGCCTTGCGTACCCGGAGAGCGACCAAGTCCGAGACGGGACAGGGATAGCCGAGGTCGGCCAGGTCGTCCTGATCGAAACTGGTGAGCACGGTCACGGCGAGCAACCGCAAGTTGGACGCGCCGCGCCCCTGGACTGCCGCCTGCATCACTGCCTTACTGCCGTGCACGGTGGTGAAGCGCACGCCGCTCGAGGCCAGTTGGGCCACCGCGCGCTTCACCGTCTCGCCGATGTCGTAGAGCTTCAGGTCGAGGAAAACGTCCTTGCCCCGGGCGATGAGTTCGCGCACGAATACCATGCCGGCGGATGCGTAGAGCTCCAGGCCGACTTTATAGAAAGGGATCGAGTCACCAAGGGCGTCCACCAGTTCACGGGCGCGCTCCGCCGACTCGAAATCCAGCGCTACGATGAGGGGGTTCATACGATTCGAATGGCCTTCTCCCGCCGCTCGATGACCCGGCCGACCAGGTACGCGCCTTCGAGGTTGCGCGCCATCGCGGAGGCCTCGGGCTCGGCGGCCGAAATCAGCAGGCCGCCGGAGGTCTGCGGGTCGTAGAGCAGGTCTTCCATCCCGGGCGGCAACTTGCGCGCGACTTCGACCGCGCAGGAGGCGAACTCGCGGTTGTTCTTTAAGCCGCCGGGGATGGCGCCCTGGCGCGCGTAGCGGGCCGCGCCGGGAAGGAATCGCACGCTCGCGGCCTGGATCTCGATCGTGACGCCACTGGCCAGCGCCATTTCCCGCGAGTGGCCGATGAGGCCGAATCCGCTGACGTCGGTGCAGGCGTGCGCGCCGAAACTGATCATGGTCTGCCAGGCCCGGTGATTCAGCTCGAGCATCGAGGCTATGGAGGCTTTGACGTGCGGGCGGGCGGCGATGCCGCGTTTGAGCGCGGTGGCGACGACCCCGGTGCCGATGCGCTTGGTGAGCACCAGCAGGTCGCCCGGGCGCGCGGCGCAATTGGGCACCACGCGGTCCGGATGGACCATGCCGGTGACCGCGTAGCCGAACTTAATCTCGTCGTCGTTGATGCTATGACCGCCGATCACGATACAGCCGGCCTCGAGCATCTTCTCGAAGCCGCCGCGCATGATCTCCGCGAGATCGTCCAGATCCCCGCTAGCTGGATACGCCACCAGGGCCAGCGCCGAGAGCGGCCGCCCACCCATGGCGTAGACATCGCTCAGGGCATTGGCCGCCGCAATCGCTCCGAAGGTGTAGGGATCGTCGACGATGGGAGTGGAGAAGTCCACGGTGTGAACCAGGGCACACTTCGGCGTCAGCTTGTAGACGCCGGCATCGTCGGACGTCTCAAACCCTACCAGCACGTTACGATCCGGCACGCGGGGCAGGCGGGCCAGCACTTGGTCCAAAACCTTTGGACTCAGTTTGGACGCTCAACCCGCGGCTTTCACGTGCGCGGTCAGCTTCTTGAGCTTCGAGGGCACCATTCAATCCTACCGCGTGCGCGCGGGGTTCTCGGAGGGCGGGTTTCAACCCGCGTGGGGCTTGAGCCCCGCGCCGCGGGTGTTTTGCGAGGGCTGAGGGTCAGAGCACGTCGGCGAAGCCGCGCTTGAGATGGCGGAAGAAGAAGCCGCCAGCGAGAAAGGCGACCAGGGCGTAGGCGGCGATGACGGCGATTTCGCGGAAGCTCGGCGGGTGGCTCGAAAGCAGCCGCTCGCGGTAGGCGCGAACCAGGTAGGCGAGCGGGTTGGCGCGCAGCACAAAGCGGTACTGCTGGGGAATCATCTCTTCGACGATGAAGATGGGCGTGAACCAGAACCAGAAGGTCAGCACGACCGTAAGCACCTGCGCGGTGTCCCGCAGGTACACGTGGAGGCTCGAGACGATCCAGCCGATGCCGACCGCCAGCAATCCGATCAGGACCATGTAGACCGGGAGGTACAACACCATCGGGCTGAAGTGCCGGTCCCAGATGCCGATCGCGCCCATGGCCAGCGCCAGGGCGATCAGATGGTTCATCAGCGAGGAGAGGAAGATGGAGACCGGCACGATCTCGGCGGGAAAGACGGTCTTGGTGATCAGGTTCTGATGGTCGAGCAGGCAGGTGGAGGAGCGCTGCACGGTCTCCTGAAACAGGAGCCAGGGCAGGAAGCCGGCGAAGAGGTACAGTGCGAAATTCTGCGTCGGCGCTTCTGGCGGCAGGTGGATGCGCATGCAGATGCGGAACACGAACACCCAGCTCACCAGAAGGACCAGGGGTTGGATCACGCCCCACAGCCAGCCGGCCGCCGAACCCACAAAGCGCTGGCTGAAGTCGCGCCGCACGAGCTGAAAGAGCAAGTTGCGGCGTTCCACGAGGTTGCGCAGAAAGTGGGCGCCCGGAATGCGAGTCATCAAAGGCATTGTAGCGTGGGCGTTCATTAAGTTTTGGCGCGTGCGACTCGCGGGGCGGTAGAATGGTTGCGATTTGGGCGCCAACTCTCCCCAGCCAGCCTCCCCGTCTGCCGATCTCGCTATTCTCATCCTCGACCGGAACCCGGCGGACTCCGAGCTGTGCCTGGATGCGTTGAGAAGTTCGGGGCTGGAGTTCCGCGCGGAGGTGGTATCGACCTCGGAGGAGTTCCACAATGCGGTAGCCGCCGGGAGCTACGATGTCATCCTGGCGGAAGACGAGGGCGCGGACGTCCTGGAGTATCTTCGCGAGAAGGGTCTCGAGATCCCGGTGGTTCTTCTGACCGGCGCGGTAGGGGAGGAGAGCGCGGTCGAGTACATTCACCGGGGCGCCTCCGATTGCGTCCTCAAGGGCCGGCTGAGCCGGCTTCCGGCGGCGGTGAGCCGGGCGCTCGCACGCCGGGCCGAACTGGCCTATCGCCAGCGCGCCCAGGAGAAGATCCTTCGTCTCAGCCGCCTGTGCTCGGTGCTCAGCCACCTCGGCCAGGCCGTCGTGCGCAGCCGCGACAGCGACTCGCTGCTGAGGGAAGTCTGCCGCATTGCCGTCGAGGACGGGGGCTTCCGCATGGCCTGGGCCGGCTTGGTCGATACAGGGTCCCTGCTGGTGGAACCGGTGGCTCACTTCGGTGTCGAGGACGGCTACTTGAACGCCATCCGGATCTCGGTGCGAGAGGAACCGGAAGGCAGCGGACCCACCGGCAGCGCGCTACGCCAGGGACGCCACTTCGTGTGCAACGACATCCCCTGGGACGCCGCGATGGCGCCGTGGAGGGAGGAGGCGGCGCGGCGCGGCTATCGATCTTCGGCGGCGTTTCCGCTCAAGGTTCAAGGCCAGTCGGCCGGCGTTCTGAGCCTGTACGCCGGCGAGCCCGGCTTCTTCGATTCCGAAAACGTCGAACTGCTCGAGGAAGTCGCGGACGCCGTCGGTTTCGCTCTCGAAAGCATGGAGCGCGAAGTCCAGCGGCGCCTCGCCGAGGAGGAACGCGCTCGCCTGCGTTTCAGCGAGCGGGCCGCGCTGGCCCAGGCCAAGGCCGAGGCCAGGTTCCACGAGCTGCTGGAGGCTGCTCCGGATGCGATTCTGGAAGTCGACCGCGACGGGCGCATCCTGCTGGCAAACGCCGCAACGGAGAGGCTGTTTGGCTTCTCGCGCGAGGAACTGCTGGGCCAGCCAGTGGAAACCCTGGTGCCGGACACCCTTCGGGACGCGCACATCGCGCATCGCGTGCGCTACCTTGCGGATCCGGAGTGCCGCCCGGTGACGCGCGGCTGCGAGGTTTCCGGCCGCCGCAAGGACGGCACGGAGTTTCCAGTCGAGGTCCGGCTCAGCCCCGTCCGGTCCGAAAGCGGCGACCTGGTCACCTGCATCGTGCGAGACATCACCAAGCGCATGCGGGCCGAGCGTGCGCTGAGCGAGTCCAGCCGGCAGATCTCGAACATCCTGGAGAGCATCACCGACGGATTCTTCGCTCTGGATCGCGACTGGCGCTTCACGTTCCTCAACGGCAAGGCCGAGCAATTCTTCGACAGGCGGCGCGACGAGTTGATTGGCCGGAACGTCCTGGAAGAACTCCCCGAACTGGCGGGCACGGCGTTCGAGACCCAATTCCGCGAAGCCGCCGCCAAGAGCGTGCCGGCGGAGTTCACGGCTCTCTTTCCGGCGCGCAAGATCTGGGCCGAGGTTCACGCCTACCCCTCGGGAAGCGGCCTCTCGGTGTATTTCCAGGACGTCACGGCGCGCAAGCGGCTCGAAGAGCAGTTCCGCCAATCCCAGAAGCTGGAGGCGTTAGGGCGGCTGGCGGGCGGTGTGGCGCACGACTTCAATAACCTCCTGACCATCATTGGCGGTTACGGCCAGATGGTATTCGACGGCCTGGAAGTCCGCGACCCGCTGCGAAAGGACATTGAGGCGGTGGTGGAAGCGGCCAACCGCGCATGCGCGCTCACCCGGCAACTTCTGGCGTTCAGCCGCCGACAAATGGTTCAGCCCAAGGTGCTCGACTTGAACCGCCTGGTCTCGAAGACGAGCAAGATGCTGCGCCGCGTGATCGGCGAGGACATCGCGCTGCGGCTGGGGGTGCCGACGGAAGCGGCGCGGGTGAAGGCCGACCCGGGCCAGCTCGAGCAGGTGCTCATGAATCTGGCGCTGAATGCGCGGGATGCCATGCCGACGGGCGGCACGCTGAGCATCGCCACCGCCACCGCGGCACTCGAAGCGCTTCCGGCTGGCGTGCCACCGGACCTGCCCGCCGGGACCTACGTGGTGCTTTCGGTCACGGACACCGGGACCGGGATGAACGCGGAGGTCCGGAGCCAGCTCTTCGAACCGTTCTTCACCACCAAAGCGAAGGGCAAAGGGACCGGCCTGGGGCTGGCCACCGTGTACGGCGTGGTGAAGCAGAGCGGCGGCGACATCCTGGTGGAGACCGAAGTGGGCAAGGGCACGACCTTCCGGATCTATCTGCCGCGGGTTGAGCGGGCAACGAGGTCCGTGGCTAAGGAGACGGGCGCACGCACCCCCCAAAGAGGCACCGAGACCATCCTGCTGGTGGAGGACGAGGAGGAGGTACGCAAGCTCGCCCGCGAGATGCTGCTGTCGCAGGGTTACCGGGTGCTGGAGGCCGGCGATGGACCGGATGCCCTTCGCGTCTGGGAGTCCAACCGCGACTCGATCGACCTGCTGATCACCGACGTGATCATGCCGGCGATGAGCGGGGGACAGTTGGCAGGGGCGCTGACGGCCATGCAGCCGGACCTCAAGGTGCTCTATATCTCGGGTTATACCGACGAGGTCATCGCGCGCCACGGAGTCCTGGAAGCGGAAACCCATCTATTGCAGAAACCGTTCTCGCGGAAGGCCCTCGGACTAAAGGTCCGTAAGCTGCTGGACACTGGCGAGAAACCCGCGGGCAAGACCCGCGCGAAGGGCGCCGACCGCTCCCGCCAGGGGCTGTGAAGAAAGTTGCTGGGCAAGCTGTCGATTCTCCGCGTGGGACATGCTTTAGCTTGTCCACTTCGGCGCCACAAGGCGATTTTTTCACAGTCCCGTGAGCGGCCGACCAGCGGCGCAGGCTACCGAAGGCCGCAAGCTGTTAGAATCGTCACGTGACTGGAGGATCTATGCGAATGCCGATTGGAGTTTCCCGCGTTGCGATTTGCGTTGCCAGCCTGGTTCTGTTTTCCGGAATCGTTTCGGCCGGCGAGAAGAAGCTGATGCACTGCTTCTATTTCAGCGTCATCGAGAGCGCCACCGACGCCGACTGGCAGGCCTTCTACAAGGCCACCGACGCCTTGCCCAGCAAGATACCCGGGGTGAGCCGGGTGTGGTACGGCAAGCTCGCGCGTCCGCTTCGGGTTGGCGATCAGGTGCGCCAGGGGGCGGTCTGCATGGAGATGGCCGACGAGGCCGCGCTCAAGGCTTACGCCGCTCACCCGTATCACGAGGAGTGGGGAGCCGCCTATTCCAAAGTTCGGCAGCCCGGAACCACTACCGTCAACTTCATAGGCCAGTAACTCAGCCCCCGAATCAGGCGAAGGGTTGCGGGCCGTCGTTGTACCACTTGGCGAATAGCGAGAGCGATTCGGACACGGCGTCGAGGATCTTGGCGTCGGCGGCGACCTCCGCTCCGATGCTCTCGGCGAGGCGCAAACAGAACTGGTCGAAGAGGATCTTCACCCAGGGAGAGGCGCCGTAGCAGCGGAATCCGATGAGCGTGGGCTTGGACCCGCCCAGGGCGATCAAGCGGCGCCCGACGATCGCTCCGCTGCGATCCCGGATATAGAGGACCCGTTTGTTCGCCTCGACGGCATTGGCCACTGTAGCGAAGGAGTTGATCCCGCCAGCGCTCAGGCAGGTCGAGAACAGGTTCCCCATCTGGAGCACGCGCAGGGGATTGGTTTCCAGGTACACCGTCCACTCGGCGCCTTCGATTTCATGGATCTCTTCGCGCGCGCCGAGCCAGACGGCGGTGTTCATACCGGCGGCGTCCATGCGCGCGATCCAGGCGACGTTGGCGGGATGCTCGCGAATCCAGTCGCGATTGCCGCGCGCCTCTTCGGCGAGCAGCGTTTTCAGAATCCGGCGATTGGCGCGTAAGCCCGCATAGAGGCGCAGGGCATTCTCCCAATCGGGACCGTCGAGGTTGGGCGGCAAGCCGAGCTTCCTCCAGTGGTCCGCGATCACCTGGCGTGGCCCGGCCTCGAGGGCGGCCAGCTTCGCCGAACCCAGTTCCTTCCGGCAGGCGCGCTCGACCTTTTGGGCGCTGACGACCGCGTCCTGAGCCTCCAGGCTCCTGAGCCGCGGTTGCGCCGCCGTGGGAAGCTCGCCGCTGCGCTCCAGCTCCCGCAAAGTCTCGAGTTCCATCCTCCGCGCCTCCGCGTATCCCAGCAGCGCGGTGATGGTCTTGGGCAGGGGTTCCGCTTCTCCCGCCAGGGTGCGATACGCGGCCACCAGCGAGAGGCCCGCGCCAGCCGCGGGAGCCTGCCAGGCGGACAGCCACTGCTCGATGGCGCTACGCGACTGCAAGCGCAAGGCGAGATCCAGCCGCGCCAGGACTTTCCAGGCCCGTCCCGCCAGGTAACGGTCCCCGGCGCATTCGGACAGGAATTGCCGCGCATCCGGGAACGCGCGGAGGAACTTCCAACCTTTCGACGGATCGCCCGGACCCTCGCCCTTGGCGGAAAGCTCCAGCAATCTGAGGAACGCCGCATCGTCGCTGGAGGACACCTCGGAGCAAAGCTCGAAGTCGGCGTAATCGAAGCGGGCGGGATCGCTCAACACGGCGCGCGCCAGCGTTCGCAGGCGGGCTTTGCCGCTGTGCTTCTCGCGGACGCCCAGCACGTCGAACAGCGGGCCCCACTCGCGGCGGGAGCGGGAGGCCGTGGCCAGCAGCTCGTCGCAGATCCAGGGATGACGCTCCAGCAGCCCTTGGCGGACGGCGGCCTGTTGGGGCGTCACCCAGTCCATGAGTTCAGAGAGCACGTCGTTCAAAAGCCGCAAGGCCCGCCCTGCGCTCTCCGCCGGCACGGTGTCGAGCCAGGCCAGAAGGCGGCCAACCAGGGTGCGGTTGGCGAGTTTGAGCAGGTTGGGCCAAGCGGAGCGCGCGTCTTGCTCGGCGCTCAGGGCCAGCCATTTTTCGGGGAGCGCAAAGAGCGCGTGCAGGGCGGCGGGGCCGCGGCGCGCCACGAGCGTGGCTTCGCTGAAGAGGCGGTGAGTGAGAAGCCGTCGCCGCTCGTCCGCGCTCAGGTCGTTCATCCTCCCCAGGATTCCGCTCGACGCGACGAAGGCGTCCCAGTCGCTGCCGGCGCCGGCCAACAATTCCGGGCCGCGTTCGGCCAGGGTCTCGAGCAAGGCCTCGACGTTGGCTCTCACCCACCCGGTCTCGCCCAGCCAGGATTGAAGCGAGGAGACGGCGGCATCGAGCGCGGCGCCTCTCTTGCGAAACGTCTGGTCGCAGGCGCTCAGCCAACTCAGCGCGTAAGCAACGGCGATCGGCGGGTCTGCGAACGCGCAAGCGCGTCCCACCAGGCCGGCGAACACACTTCCGGCCTCTTTAGGGAGGGGATAGAAGGGGACCAGGGAGGCGGGTTGTCCGGATGCCCAGGCATACTCGGCCGCAGCCTCGTCCACGCTGGCCTTGGGAAGCGCCAGATCGAGAGCCGGTTCCGCCGAGATGGCCTTCAGCCGCTGCTCGATCTTCGCCCGCCAGGCCGCGAGGTCGCCCACGCGCGGGGGCAGTTCCTTGGGATACTTACGAGCCGCGCCCAGCGCGGAGAGGGTATCGGCGATGAGCGGGCGCGAGACAGGCACGACTTCGGTTACGGTGGGGTTGAGCGACTTGTATTCCAGCCGCACCGCGTATCGCCCCGCGGGTAGCCGCGACAATTTCTCCGCAATCAGGCAGGCGGCGGGGCGATAGACGATTTCCCGGGGCCATGGAGGCTGCGCGAAGGAGCCCGGCCACTCCACCAGCGGCCAGGCCAGCCAGGCAGTGCGCCGCTCGATGTCGGTGGCGCCGGCGCGCCGTGCTCCTTTGTTGAAGCCCGGGCGCCTCCGCACCTCGTACTCGTCGCTAGAACGCATGAGCCCGAAGACGTGAAAGAACGCCTACACTGGCATTCTTTCACGGGTGGTGCGCGAATTGTGCCGGCGAGGCCGGAGTGTTACAACCGTTCAGTTGAGCGTCGCTGCGTTCGAGAACCGCTCGTCGGTGGCCGGCCCTGGCCAGCGCTTCGTGCTGTGGGTACAGGGTTGCCCTCTGCGTTGCCCAGGCTGCCGGAGCGCCCGGCCAGCCCCAAGTACCTGCCCGTGGACACGCGTTCCTGCCAGATGCCGGAAGGCATCCCGGCGTTGGGCGCGAGTTCGTATGAGCGCTGGGTGTCGCAAGCCATCGACGGCGGGAATCTGGATCTGATCGGCCGCCATCGCGACACCGCGTATGCGCTGTGCGAGTGGCTGGACGGCCGGGTGCACGATCCGTCTTTGGTGGAACAGGCCGCGCCGGTGCTGGTGGAATCGGCGGTGGAGGGGGTCTGGCGCCGCTGCCCTTCAATGGCGCTGATCGAGGGTCTGCGCAGCGGCTTCCCCCCGGGAGAGTTCCTGGAGGCTTTGCACGCGGCGTATCGCGCCGGGTATTTCGCGCGGCCGGAGCGCGCGGAGGTGAGGGCGCTCAGAGACCTGCTGGCTGCCTCGGATCATCAGGGCTTGCGGTTGGTGTGGCGCTGCTGGAGCGGGCGGTGGGAGCAGTTGCGCGCGGACCTGGAGGCGCTGGGAGCGGAGGACTACGGCCGGTTTGCCGGCGCGGCGATCGAGTGCCAGCTCGCGGAACCGCTGGCCCTCCTGGTGCGGGGCAAGGCGAACGAGTTCGTGGCGGCGTACCTGTCGCACGGCGGCGTCGAGCGGGACGGCCTGGCGCATCTTGCGCAGGCTTTGGCAAACGCGGGGGAGCCGGCCGGCCCGCCGGAGAATTGCGGGCATTAGAGAGAATTGCCCGGGAGTGTCCGGACGCGCCTGATTCGTTTTCGGCGGCAGTCGCCGCAGCGCTGCTCGATGCGCCTCCAGAGGGCCCTCTCAAACGAATGCTCGGAGCCCTGCTGGGCTTCCCGCGCAACAAGTAAGGCGGTTCGCCGCCGGTGTTATACTCTTTTGCAACCGGGAGTCCGGAAGGGACGTCCCAGATAAAAGGCTCGATTTTTTGAATGCGGCCGATATTTCCGCTATTCTTCCTGCTCGGAGCAATGCTGGGCGCGCAGCAGCCTGGCGCTGTCCAGCCGGGCCAACCGGCTGCCGCGGCCGGACAGAGCGCCGCGGAAATCCCCGCCCGCGGCCAGCCCCCCGTGTTCCGGCAGAGTGCCAATCTGGTGATGGTTCCCGTGGTTGTCCGGGACCACCTGGGCCGCTGCATCGGGAATTTGCAGCGGGAGGATTTCCAGGTCTTCGACCAGGGCAAGCTGCAGGTGATTGCCAGGTTTTCGGTCGAAAAGCGGGGAGAGCCTCCCGCGCCGAAGAAAGAGAGTCCGAGCGAAGAAGCGGGCAGGACTCCGCAGGAGCCAGGCCCGCCGATCGTGGCTCCGGAGCGATTCGTCGCCTATCTTTTCGACGATATGCACCTGGAATTCGGCGATCTGGCGCAAGCTCGGGATGCCGCGATCAAGCACCTGGCAAAGTCTCTCCAGCCCACGGACCGCGCGGCGGTTCTCTCTACGTCCGGCCAGACCATGCTCGACTTCACAGCCGACCGCAAAGCTCTCACCGAAACGCTGCTGCTGCTCCGGCCCCGTGGAGACTCGAACAAGCCCTCGAGAGAGTGCCCGAATCTCAGCTACTACGTCGCCGACCTGATTCGGAACAAGAACGACGGTCAGGCGAGAGCCGCCGCAACGATGGAAGCGATGGGCTGCATGGGGCTGGATCCTTCCATGCCGGGGGCGCAGAGCACAGCGGCCAGCCTGGTGGAAAGCCAGGCCTCGCGCGTGTCGGCATCCGGGGATCACGAAACGCGGCTGGCGCTAAATGTTATCAAGGATGTGGTCCGCCGGCTCTCGGCGATGCCCGGCCAGAGAACCATCGTCCTGGTTTCACCGGGCTTCCATGTCTCGGAGGACCGGCCCGAGGAAGCCGAGATCATGGACCTCGCCATCCGCTTCAAGGTGGTGGTCAGCTCGCTGGATGCGCGCGGCCTGTACACTCCAGGCCTCGGCGCGGATGACAGCTCGAGCTCCTTCAGCGCGCAATGGCGCATTCTGAGAAGGCAGTACGACACGCAGTCCGCCAGCGCTCAGAACGAGGTGCTGGCGGAACTGGCGGACGGCACGGGCGGCACGTTCTTTCACAACAACAACGACCTGTTGGCGGGATTGGAGCGCGTGGCCGCGGCTCCGGAGTACACCTACATCCTGGGATTCTCCCCGCAGGACCTGAAGTTGGACGGCAAGTTTCACGGTTTGAAGGTCAAGCTGAAGGAGGCCGCCAAGTTGACCTTGACGGCCCGCCGCGGCTATTTTGCCCCGCGGCATGCGGAGGATTCCGCCGAGCAAGCCAAGCGCGAGATCGGCGAAGCGCTCTTCTCGCGCGACGAGCTGCGCGATCTGGCTGTCGAGATGCAAACGCAGTTCTTCAAGTCGGGCGATGACAGCGCGAAGCTCACCGTGATTGCGCGCGTGGACCTGCGGCAGCTCCAGTATCGAAAGGCGGACGGCCGGAATCGAAACCAGGTCACGCTGGTGGTCGGCCTATTCGACGGGAACGGAATCTATATCGGCGCCATGCAGAAGAATCTGGAACTGCGTGTGCTGGATGAAACGCTCAACAGCCGGCTGCGGGGGCCGGTGACGGTCAGAGCGAGCTTTGACGTGAAGCCCGGCACATACCTGATCCGGCTGGTGGCGCGGGACGAGGAAGGACAACAGATCTCCGCGGAGAATGGAGCCGTGGAGATCCCACGCTGAGGAGGCATAACATGCAGATCCGCCGCGCGATGGTATTTGCGGGAATCGTCCTGGAGTGTGCGCTGGGTCGAACGCAACCCGCGGTCTACCCGCAAACCGGGCCCGCGATCAAGGCCGAGGCGCGCCTGGTGCTGGTGGACGCGGTGGTCACTAACAAGCAGGCCAAGTACGTTCACGATCTGACGGCCAAGGAATTCCGCGTCTGGGAGGATGGCAAGGAACAGACGATCACGAGCTTCTCGTTCGAAGCGGACGCCGCGGCCAACTCCGCGAAGCGGCGCCGCTACCTCGTGCTTTTCTTCGACAACTCGACCATCTCCCTGGGCGACCAGGCTTACGCTCGCCGGGCGGCGGTGCAATTCATCGAGGCGAATGTCGGGCCAGATCGGTTGATGGCGGTGGTCAATTTTGGCGGATCTCTTCAGATCGCGCAGAACTTCACCACGAACGCCGACCGGCTGAAGCGGGCGGCCGGAGAACGCGGGTTCTCCAACACCAGTCCCGACGACCCCACTGAGGTCGCCAGCCTCGCCACACCCGCTCTGAGGAGTGCGGGAAACTCGTTCGGAGTGCGGAGCGTGCTGCTCGCTCTCCGGACCCTGGCCAAGAACCTGGCGTCGATTCCAGGCCGCAAGAGCCTGATCTTCCTGACGGAGGGTTTCCCGCTATTGCCCGACGACCTGTCGGAACTCACGGCAGTCATCGATGCCTGCAACAAGGCGAACGTGGCGGTGTACCCGATTGATGTTCGAGGTCTGGTTACGAATGTCGGGATGCCGGCGCGCGATCCGGCGGTGCGCGCCGGCTCCGGTTTCCCCAGCCCGGCCCACTCGTTTCTGAGACTGGCGGCCTTCACGCCTCCGACGTCCATGGCCTTCTGGCAGCGGCCGGGCGGAGGAGTGGGCGGAGGCGGGACGCCGCCGGGCGGAGGCAGCGGCGGCAACCCAGGCGGCAGTAAGGTTCCGGTGGGTGGGGGTGGCCGCGCCGGCGCCGGCAACCCTGGTGGGGGGACTACCCCGGGCGGGAGATCGCCCTCGACCCCTCCTGGAGGCTCCGTGGGCAGAGGCGGCACGGGCGGCGGCACGGCTCCGCCGATCCAGACCTATCCAAACTCCAACCCGATGGCTCACCCGCGCGTGATCGTTCCACCTGTCCCGACGTCCGCCTTGGAGAATCAGAACGTGATGTACGCCCTGGCCGCGGGTACCGGAGGATTCGTCATCGCCAATACGAACGGTCTGCTGGAGGGCTTGCAGAAGATCGGGTCCGAGCAGGACGAGTACTACATGCTTGGGTACAGCCCCGCGGAGTCGGCGGAAGGCAGTTGCCATTCCTTGAAGGTGAAGGTGGACCGCCCGGGGGTAACGGTTCGCGCGCGCAGCGGTTACTGCAACACCAGACCGGTGGACTTGCTCGCCGGCAAAGCGGCGGAAAAGGAATTGGAGGCCCTGGTAGCCGGCCCCGCGCCGGGCAACGCGACCGCGTCGATGGCGCTTCCCTATTTCTACACGTCGGTGAACACCGCGCGCGTGAATGTCGCCATGGAGATTCCCGGGAGCGCCTTCACTTTCGAGAAAGTGAAGGGCAAACAGCACGCCGAGATGAATCTTCTCGGGATTGCCTACAAGCCAGACGGCTCAGTGGCGGCCCGATTCAGCGATACCGTGAAGCTCGATCTGGAAGGCAAGAAACAAGTCGAAGAGTTTCGTGGCGAGCCGTTCCATTACGAGAACCAGTTCGAGATTGCCGCTGGGGAGTATACCCTGAAGGTCGGGTTCAGCTCCGGTCGCCAGAGCCTCGGGAAGCTGGCCATGCCGATGCTCGTCGACCCGTTCGATGCCAAACAGTTCACCATCAGCGCCATCGCGCTGAGCAGGAAGGTCGCGCCCGTGAACCAGATGGGAGTGGCGATGGACGCGGCGTTGATCGAGGATCGAACGCCGCTGGTGGTGCGGGGGACTCGAATCTACCCTACGGGAGGCAACCGTTTCAAGGCTACGGATCGCGCGGTGCTCTATTTTGAGTTGTACGCGCCGCCGCCTCCAGGAAAAAAACCGCCTCTGATCGGGCTTCAAGTGCGGGTGGTGGACCGGAAGACGGGCATCGCGATCCAGGATACGGGCCTGGTTTCGGTAGCGGAGTTTATCAAAGAGGGCAACCCGGTGGTTCCTATCGGGCTGAAGCTGTTCGCGCCTCCGCTCGCCGCCGGCTCCTACCGGGCCGAGGTGAGCGCGCAGGATGCGGCCGGCCGATTCACGCCAGTCCGCTCGGCCGATTTTGAGTTGCAGTAGAGATTGAAGCTGGGGTGGGTGACGGGATTCGAACCCGCGACGTTCGGAACCACAATCCGACGCTCTACCAAGCTGAGCTACACCCACCGCGTGGGGAGGGGATCAAGGCCAGTTTAACACAGACCCGATTTCTTCCAGAGCTCGTCGACGCGCGCGCGCACTTCGGGGGTCATGCGGATCACGTCGGGCCAGGGCCTGGTGAAGCCCTCCTGCGACCACTTGCGCGTGGCGTCCACGCCCATCTTCGAGCCGTAGTCCGGCAGGCGGCTGGAGTGGTCGAGCGAATCCACCGGTCCCAGGACGAACTGAATGTCGCGCTGCGGGTCGATGTTGTTGAGCGCTCTCCAGGCCACCTCGCGCGGGTCCTGGACGTTCACGTCCTCATCCACAACCACGATGCACTTCGAGAACATGGCTTGCCCCATGCCCCAGATGGCGTGCATCACTTTCCGCGCGTGGCCTGGGTAGGATTTGCGCATGGCCACCAGCATCAGGTTGTGAAACACACCCTCGGCGGGCATCGAGATGTCGCGGATCTCGGGCAGTTGCAGGCGCATCAGGGGCAGGAAGATGCGCTCGATGGCTTGCCCCATGTAGAAATCTTCCATCGGCGGCGGCCCCACGACGGTAGTCGCGTAGACCGGTTTCTTCCGCTGAGTGATGCAGGTGAGATGGAAGACCGGGAAGTCGTCTTCGAGGGAGTAAAAGCCGGTGTGATCGCCGAACGGCCCCTCGCGCCGCAGTTCGCCCATTTCCAGGTAGCCTTCGAGCACGATCTCGGCCTCGGACGGCACTTCGAGGTCCGAGGTCTCGCACTTCACCATCTCGACGGGCTTGGAACGCAGGAATCCCGCGAACAGCATCTCGTCGATGTCCGGGGGCAGCGGCAGCACGGCGGAAAAGATCGTAGCGGGATCGGCGCCCACGGCCACGGCGACGTCCATGCGCTTGGTTCGCCCGTCCTGCAGCAGCCTGCGGTAATGCTCGGCGCCCTGTTTGTGCGTCTGCCAGTGCATGCCGGTGGTGCGCTCGTCGTAGACCTGCATGCGGTACATGCCGCAGTTGCGCTTGCCGGTGTCCGGGTTCTTCGAGAACACCAGCGGCAATGTGATGAACCGTCCGCCGTCCTGGGGCCAGCACTGCAGGATCGGGTAGTCGAAGAGCGAGAACCCCTCCCGCCGCACTACCTCCTTGCAGGGCCCGCTGGAGACGGTCTTGGGGAAGAACGATCCGATCTCGGCGAAATTCGGCAGCATCTTCAACTTGCCGATCAGCCCCTCGGGTTTCTGCATTTCGAGGAAGGCGGAGATGCGCGAGGCGACCTCTTCGATCGATGAGACCTCGAGCGCCAGCTCCATCCGCCGCCGGCTGGCGAAGGCGTTGATCAGCACGGGAATGTCCGAGCCCTTGGGCTTCTCGAACAGCAGCGCCGGGCCGCCCTGCTTGACGGCGCGGTCGGCGAACTCGGTGATTTCGAGCACCGGATCGACCTCGACGGAGATCCGCCGCAGCTCGCCCTCTTTCTCCAGCCTGTCGATGAACTCGCGCAAGTCGGTGTATGGCATAAAATGGAACGAATGACTAATCGTACCGCTTTTGTAACCGGCGCCAGCCGCGGAATCGGGCGCGCGATCGCGCTGGCGCTTGGCAAGGCCGGAGCCAGGATTGTGGTGGCTTCGAACGAACCGGAGAACAACGAGAAGGTCGCCTCGGAGATCCGCGAGGCAGGCGGCGAAGCCGTCACCGTGTACCTCGACCTCAGCTCGCCGGAATCCATTAAGGACGCGTTCGGGACGGTCCTCAAGCAGTTCGGCTACATCGACATTCTGGTCAACAACGCCGGCGTCACCAAGGATGGCCTGGCGGTCCGGATGAAACCGGCCGACTGGGACCTGGTGCTCAACATCAACCTCCGAGGCGCGTTCCTGGCCGCACAACAGGCGCTGCCCGGCATGATGAAGGAGCGCTGGGGCCGCATTATCAACATCGCCTCGGTGGTGGGCCAGTCGGGCAATCCCGGCCAGGCCAACTACGTTGCGTCGAAGGCGGGCGTCATCGGCCTGACCAAGGCGCTGGCCCAGGAAGTTGGCAGCCGCAACATTACGGTCAACGCAGTGGCTCCGGGCTTCATTGAAACCGACATGACCGCCAAGCTGACCCCGGAGCAGCGCGACGCAATGCTGGCGAAGGTTCCGCTGAAGCGCGCCGGGCTGCCCGAGGACGTCGCGGCTGCGGTGAAATTCCTGGCCAGCGACGACGCCGCCTATATCACCGGCCTCATCCTGTCGGTCAACGGCGGCATGTACATGTGATCGACGAGTTCGAACCCGCCTACCTGCGGCTCGACCGGAGCGGCGAACTCGACCGCCGCGCCCGCGATCTCTACGAGGTCTTCCGCAATTGCCGGCTCTGCCCGCGCGCGTGCGGCGTCAACCGGCTCGCAGGGGAGTTGGGCGAGTGCCGGTCCACTTCCCGAGCGAAGGTCAGCTCCGCCCAAGCGCACTTCGGCGAGGAGCCTCCGTTGGTGGGCCGGCGCGGCTCCGGCACGATCTTCTTTAGCAACTGCAACCTGCACTGCGTCTTCTGCCAGAACTCGGAGATCGCCCACGATGGCGAAGGAGGGCTGGTCAGCGACGAGGCGCTGGCCCGGCTGATGATCGGTCTTCAGCAGCAGGGCTGCCACAACATCAACGTGGTGACCCCCACGCACGTCGTGCCCAACATTGTCGAGGCGCTTCGCGCGGCGATCCGGCTCGGCCTGCGCGTCCCGCTGGTTTACAACTGCGGCGGCTACGAGTCGGTCGAGGTCCTGAAGCTCCTGGACGGCATCGTCGACATCTATTTGCCGGATTTCAAGTACAGCGACGCGGCGACGGCGGAGAAATACTCGGCGGGCGCGAAGGACTATCCGGAAGTGGCGGCGGCCGCTCTGGAGGAAATGCACCGGCAGGTGGGCGAACTGGTGATGGACGAGCGCGGCATCGCGCTACGCGGACTGATGATCCGCCACCTGGTGCTGCCCTCGAACCTCGCCGGCACGGACAAGTTCGTCCAATTCGTGGCGGCGAAGCTGAGCCGCTCGACCTACGTGAACATCATGGCGCAGTACCGCCCCGCGCATAACTCCTGGAGCTATCCCGAGCTTACGCGGCGCATCACTCCGGCCGAATTCCGCCAGGCGGTCACGTGGGCGCGCGAGGCCGGACTCACGGTCGGGTGAGCGCGTTCAGAATCAACCTGAAGGCGCCAAAAGACTGGCCTCGGAACTGCGGCCGGAAGCCGAACAGCACCACGCGCCCTCGCCCGTAGCGAGCATCGATCAGCACGCTCTTGCCGAGTACACTCTTCTCGCCCGACACCCAGCCGCTCGCCAGCAGATTCTCCTTGGCGTATTGGACCACCGAGCGCGTTTCGCGCTCCCCTTTGTTGAACTCGGGCAGCAGTGTGATTTCCCACGCGTGGCCGCCCTCGGAGAAGGCGATCGCATCCTTGGGCATCCCTGCCCCCACCGGGCTCGCGGTATCCACGGTCACGCGGACCAGCGAGCCCGGGCAGTAGAAGCCGGTCTCGGGCGTCCCTCGCTCGCCAACGTTTCGCACCGGCAGCGGGAAGAATTGGATCGGCAGGTCGGTGGCCTGGTCGAAGGCGATCAGCGTGCCACCCTCCTGGACAAACCTCTCGATCTGATGCAGTCCTTCGATGCCGATGCCGCCGGCGTACTCGGGGCGCTGGAGCGGCGCCGTCTCGGAGATCTCCCCCGGCCGCGCGCCGTGCAGGATGGACATGGCGCCCTGCGATGCCAGGATCAGCGCATCGAAGCGCGCGCGCAGCCCGCCCTTGCGAACGTCCTGGTTGTGGAGCAGCGTGTACGGAATGCGGTGTTCATCCAGCAGCCATTGAGTCCAGCCGGTGTCGATGTTCGCGGTGTACGGCTCGTAGAGCGCGACGCGCGAGCGCGTTGGCGTTGCTTCGCGCGGGGGCGGCGGGATCTCCCCGACAGCCTCGAGCGCGGCTTCGAACGGGGCGTCCACGCGATCCACGGTGACGCCCATCTGCATGTTCAAGGTCCACCCGGCGATGTCGTAGGGCCGGCGGGTGGGGCCGGTGGACCCGGCGCGCAACTCGGGATACTTCTGCGGCTCGAGCAGGTCCACCAGGTAGGCGCGGAAGGGCTGCGCCGCCCGGAGAACGTAGGTCCCCTGTGGGTAGGTCTTCGCGCCGGCCTGGAACTGGGCGCGGGCGCGCTCGACCCCAACGCCGGCCGCCGCCAGGCGCCGCAGCATCTCGATCGCGTTGGAGCGGTCCCGCTGCTCGGGCGGCAGCACGTAAGCGTAGGGATTTCCCTTGCGTCCCGCTTCGATCGCCGCGCGCGCCAGCTCGTAAGCCTTCAGCAGGAAGTACGAGGAGCGCGCCGCCGCCAGATCGAGAACCGCGAAGTCGGAGGTCAGCAAGTAGTCGACCGCGTCGCGGAGACGCCACATGCCGCCCTGCCAGGGAAGCGGGTAGAAGACCGTGGGTTCGCGCGTGGGAAGCCCGTTCGCAAAGCGGTCCGGCAGCTCGTCGCTCTTGTACTCGTGCGGCGTGGCGTAGCCGTAGCCCGCCGTCTCGGTCAGAATGCCGTGCATGTTGTGGAAGGCGGGCACCGATCGCAGGCCGCCGTCCCACCAGGCATCGAAGGCCACGGAAGAAATCGCCCCGGGCTTGTTCTCGCGCGCCAGCCGCTCGCCGATGGCGGAGCCGATCTGGTTGACTCCCTCCACCACCGCCGCCGGAATGTTCGGGTTCAGCGGATCCGCGTAGGGCGGCACGAAAATCCGCGCGGGGAACGGCGCGGCCTGGTGCTGGTTGTAGATGATCTGCGGAAACCACTCGCGGAACAGCAGGCGGGTGACGTTCCGGGTCTCTTCCAGGTTGAGCATGAACCAGTCACGATTGTTGTCGTGCCCGGCGTACTTCTGATACAGCCAGGGCAGCCGGGCCAGCTCGTAGGGCGTGCCGACGTTCCGGCGGTACCACTCGACTACCATGTCCAGCCCGTCGGGGTTCATTACCGGGACCTGGAGCAGGATGACGTTCTGGCGGATGCGGCGCACTTCCTCGCTCTCGCCGGCAATCATGCGCCAGGCCAGTTCGGGGGCGTGCTGCGCGGGGGCCACCTCGCTGGCGTGCAGCCCGGAATCGATCCAGACGATCGCTTTGCCCTCGTCCGCGAGCCGCCGCGCCTCCTCCGGGGTGGCTTCGCCCAGCGCCAGGCGCCGGCTGATCTCGCGGTAGCACTCCAGTCCCTTCAGGTTCTCCGCCGAAGAAATGAAGGCCAGGAACATGGGCTTGCCATTCGACGTCTTGCCGAAGTCGAGCAGGCGGATGCGGTCGCTGGATTCAGCGAGCTTCTGGAAATAGCCGCGGATTTGTGTGTAGTCCGCCAGTTTGTAGTCGTCCCCGGGCGTGAACCCGAAATGTTCTTTCGGAGCCGGGACCGCGGCCCAGCTCCAGATTGCGAGAAGGCCCAGAGCCGGGACCGTCAAGAGGCGTTTTCTCATGAGACACTGAAGAATCACTATTATGACCCCGATGACGGACTCGAAGTTCAGGGTGGGCGTGGTGCAGATGGCCTGCTCACGGGATCCGAACGAGAACCTGGCCAAGGTGGAATGGCGGGTGCGCGAGGCGGCGGGACGTGGGGCGCAGATCGTGTGCCTTCAGGAACTGTTCCGATCGCAGTATTTCTGCCGCGAGGAAGACCCCGAGTTGTTCGCTCTGGCGGAGCCAGTTCCCGGCCCCACTACGGAGCGCCTGGGCCGCCTGGCCCGCGAACTCAAGGTGGTGTTGATCGCGCCATTGTTCGAACGCCGCGCGCCGGGCCTGTACCACAACACCGCCGCCGTGATCGGGCGCAAGGGCGAGTTGCTGGGCATCTACCGCAAAATGCATATCCCCGACGACCCGCTGTACTACGAGAAATACTACTTCGCGCCGGGCGACCTGGGCTTCCCGGCGTTCTCGACGCCCCACGGCCGCATCTCGGTGCTGATCTGCTGGGACCAGTGGTACCCGGAAGCGGCCCGCGCGGCTGCTCTGCGGGGCGCGAGCGTTCTGTTCTATCCGACCGCCATCGGCTGGCACCCGGCGGAGAAGCAGGCGCGCGGCGCGGCCCAGTTCGACGCCTGGCGCACCCTGCAGCGCTCCCACGCCATCGCCAACGGCGTCTACGTCGCGGTGGCCAACCGCGTGGGCATCGAAGGCCCCGCCGACCGCGCCATCGAGTTCTGGGGTTCCTCGTTCATCGCGGACCCCTTCGGCCAGATCGTCGCCGAGGCGAACGAAAGCGAGGAAGTAACCCTGATCGCCGAGTGCGACCCCCGCCGCATCGAGGAGGTCCGCCGCAACTGGCCTTTCCTGCGCGACCGCCGCATCGACGCGTATGCGCCGCTGATGGAGCGGTGGGTGGGGTGACCCGGGACCACCGTCGAATCGAACCTCTCACGAGATCGCAGTCGCCAGGACTCCTCGATTCGGCTGCTATTTCAGCTTCTTCACCACGCTTACGACCGGGTTGACAAACCATGCTTTGACCAACCGCCGCAGCGCGGGACGCCTGCCGATGAAGATGGCCAAACGCGGTGAAATCGCGTAGTAGGCATAAACAAAAAGACGGCCGACGCCGCTCTTGCTGAGATAGTCGTCGCGAAAACCCTGAAGCAGGATGACTTCATCGGCTGTTTCCGAACCGTAGCACGCTGTCGCTATGAAACATCCGCCGCCTTTCAACTCGCTTTCAGACACGCCCATCTTCCGCGCCAGATCCGAAAAGGTCGAGATGCCTTCTTCCAGCGTCTTCCTCATCTGAAAGCGCACGAATTCCTTTCCGCCCGGTTGACCGTGCAGGGGAAGAACAAGGTCCGCCGCTTCCCACATGGTGCGAAGTTCGCGTGCCGGTATTTCCGTGCCGGAAATGTCACTCGCCTTCTGAAGCTTCTCCAGCGTCATTTCCCCGCAGCCATCGAGATACTTGACCGCGGCTCGAAACTTCTTGACCTTCTCTACCAACATCTTCCCGGCTTCACTTGCCACGTTTTGATTCTCCTTTGCCTTTGTCCCAACGATCACAGAGTGCGGACGCGTCGCTCGTTGCGGCTGTCTTCCCACCAATCCGCACGCCGGCGGAAGGAACACCGGTAATTACACCCGAGACGGTAGAGGAAGTCAAGTTCAGTCGAGCAGCACCTTCAGCGCGCCTCTCTCGGCGGCGCGGGCGAAGGCGCGCGGGGCTTCGGCCAGCGGGAAGCGGTCCGAGATCATTTCGCGAAGGGGCAGCGCGCCGTCGCGGAGCAACTCGAGCGCCGGCTCGAAGCGCCCGCAGCGCGAACCGATCAGCGTGATCTCGTTGACCACCACCACGGCGGCGTCGAAGGCCACCTCGCCGTGCACGGTCGACTTCATGATGACGGTGCCGCGCGGGCGGGCCATCGCGATCGCCTGGCGCAGCCCTTCGGCCGCCCCGGTGGCTTCGACGACCCAATCGTAGGTTGCTCGCGGAAGCTCGGAGGCCACCTCGACCGCCACGCCGGCCGACGCGGCGATGCGCAGTTTCTCCGGATGCCTTCCGAACAGCCGCACCGCCGCGCCATGCGCCGCGAGCGCCAGCGCGACCAGCAGGCCGAGTTTCCCATCGCCCAGCACGGCCACATCCCCGCCCCGCGGTATCGCGACCTGATCGAGTATCTCGCAGGCCGCCGCCAGCGGCTCGGTGAACACGGCGTCCTCGGTCGCGATCTGCTCCGGCAGCGCGTGCAGGTTGCGCTCGGGCAGCGTGAAGAACTCGCTGAAGGCTCCCGGATGCTTCACGATCCCAAGCACGGTGCGGTGCGGGCAGTGGCGGCCCAGCCCGCGGCGGCGCCAATCGCACTCGCCGCAGTCCAGGTTGATCTCGCCCACCACGCGCCGCCCGAGCAGGCTCGCGTTGTCCGCGTCGATCACTTCGCCCACGAACTCGTGCCCCGGCGTCCCCGAGAACCCGTAGTAGCCCCGCTGAAGCTCGAGATCGGTGTTGCAGATGCCGCCGCAGATCAGCCGGATCAGCGCGAACCCCGGCGGCCGGTCGGGCAGAGGCGCGTCGCGCACCTCCACGACTCCGCTAGCGATATGAACAGCCAGCATACGACACCCAGTATAATCAAGGGTTCATGCTCGCTGAATTGGTGTGCTTTGAATCGCAGTGCCGCGCGCGGTACGGAATCACCGAGGTCCTCTACAACTGCCCGCGCTGCGGCGGACTGCTCGAGGCCGGCTACTCGGGCTGGGAGCGGGACGCGGGCGCGCTCAAGAAACTGTGGCGCGAACGCCGGCTCAACAACGCCCCGCTCGATCAGAGCGGCGTGTGGCGCTACCGCGAGTGCATCCCGTTCCTGGACTCGTACGACCGCGTGGTCTCCTTGCGCGAAGGCAACACGCCGCTCCTCGACGCCCCGCGCGCCGCGGCTTACGGGGGCCTCGATCGCCTGCTGTTCAAGCACCAGGGCTTCAATCCTAGCGGCTCGTTCAAAGACAACGGCATGACCTGCGGCGTGGCCCAGGCGCTGCGCCTCGGGATGACGCGGGTCGCCTGCGTCTCCACGGGCAACACTTCGGCCTCGATGGCCGCCTACGCCAGCGCCGCGGGCTTGCAGCCGATCATCTTCATCCCGCACGGCAACATCTCGTACGGAAAACTGGCGCAGGCGCTCGAGTACGGCGCGCGCACGCTGCAAGTAGAAGCCAATTTCGATCAGATCCTGGCGCTGGTTCGCGCGCTCGCCGAGCGGCTGGGCATCTACCTCCTCAATTCCATCAACCCGTTCCGCATCGAGGGGCAGAAGACCATCATGGTCGAGCTGATGGACCAGCGCGACTGGAATCCGCCCGACTGGATCGTGCTGCCGGGCGGAAACCTGGGCAACACGTCGGCGTTCGGCAAAGCCTTGCGCGAGATGCTCGAGATGGGTCTGATTCCGCGAAGCCCGCGCCTGGCGGTGGTGCAGGCCGAAGGCTCCGCGCCGTTCTACGATCTGGCGCACTCCGCCGATCAGAGCGCGCTCCGGCCCGTCACCAAGCCCGAGACGCTGGCCACGGCCATTCGCATCGGCGACCCGATCTCGTGGCCCAAAGCGCTCCATGAGGTGCGCTCGTCGGGCGGGGTGGTGGAGAAAGTCAGCGAACAGGAGATCGCCGACGCGAAGGCCCAGATCGGCCTGTGCGGCATCGGCTGCGAGCCGGCCTCGGCGGCGACGCTGGCGGGCATCCGGAAGCTCACCGCGGCCGGCGTGATTCGCCGGGGCGACGACGTGGTCGCGGTCCTCACCGGCAACCTGCTTAAGGATCCCGACTACATTTACCGCTACCACACCGGGGAGCTCACTGCCCCGGGCGGGGACAAGATCCAACCGACCTACGGGAACCATCCCTTGGTCGTGCCGAACGACCCCGATCGGATCGCGGCGTTGCTGGCCTGATTACTTCTTCGCGAAGAGGTGGAGGATCTCCTGGCAGTCGGGATCGTCCTTGCTGCACAAACTGCGAACGGCGCGGCTGACCTGCTGCGCCTCGGACGGTGTAGCGGAGGCCAGGAACGTCTGGACCACGGTCTTGATCTTGGCCTTGTGTTTTCGTATCAGGTACCAGTTGGTCAACATGGTGGCCGGCGCTTCGCGCAGCAGCAACCCTAACTTCTCGTCCATATAGCGCGCGTAATCTCCGCTCACCAGCGTGGTCAGGGTGAAGTACTTCACGATGGCGTCTTCCTTACCGTCCAGCACGAGCAGGAACAACTCGTCGATGTAGCGATGGCCCGGGCCGTTCGGCTGGAAAGCCTTGGGAACCTGGCTGCCGCTGGAGGCCGCGCTGGCGGCAATGGCGTCGAGGTCCCACAAAGACGCGACGTCTTTCCTGGCGCCCGGGAACCCGCTCAGGAAGGTTGCGCTGTCGGTTCGCCCACCCGCGAGGTACTTGACCAGGTGGCAGGCAAGCGCCCCGACGCGATCCTCGGCGGCCTCCTTGCAGCAGGATGCAATCGTCGTGGGGTCGCTCGACGCGGTAGCCTCGGAGAGGCTTTGGAAGAACCCGGCATACTCCAGATCGAGGGAGGACCGCGACGCCGCCGCTGTCCCCCCGTCGCCCGCGGCGTCCCCTCCAGTGGCCGCGGGAACTTGCGGCGCGGAGGCCAGCGCCTGCCGCTGCTCATAGAGCCCTTTGCGGATGCGGCAGAGTGGGGGCTCCGCGCCCTGGCAAGCGGCGGCCAGAGTCACCGCCGCCCCGATCAACACGACAACCTTTCTCATCAGGTCGCTTCCGGTTGGTTTAGAAAATCACTTTCACGCCGAATTGCAGTTGGCGCGGATCCAACTGGCTCTGCACCTGCCCGAAGGTCGCATCGTTCACGATTCGCCCCACCAGGTTGAAATTCGGGTGGTTGAAGAAGTTGAAGGCTTCGGCGCGGAACTGCACCCTGACCGCCTCGGTGATCCGCAGCGACTTGGCCAGTGTGAAATCCAGGTTCACCAGACCTGGACCGATGATGGTGTTCCGTCCGAGGTTGCCGAACGTGAAGGCGGCCGGCGTAGCGAAGGCCGCCGTATTGAAGAAATGAGCCGCGTTGCGGTCCGAGCCGGAGAGGACCGGGTCCGCTCCGTACACCAGGTTCGGCCGCACGTAGATGCCTCCGGTGCCCGCACCGACCCCCGCCGTGTCTCCCTTGAGATTCAGAGTGAACGGGAAGCCCGTTTGCAGCGCCAGTATCCCGGCGGTTTGCCACCCGCCGAGGATCTTCGAGGCCAGCCCGGAGGTCAGGAAGCGCCTGTCGCGCCCGAATGGCAGATCCCAGACGAAGGTGTTCACCATCCGGTGCCGCGTGTCGAAGTAAGCCAGCCCCCGCTCCTCACGCAGGTTGAAGGAATCCTGCGGCGGCGAATTCTCGCTGCCGTTGACGCCGCCGGCGTTGCGGAATTGCGGCGCGTTGGTGATGGCCTTGGAGTAGGTGTAAGCCGTGAGCCAGCTCAGTCCGTGGGCGAACCGCTTCTCCAGCCGCAGGAACCCGGCGTGGTAATTGGACTGCGCCGAATGCGGCAGGTAGTTAATGAAGCCCACCGGGACCGAGTTGCCCACCACGGTGAGGTAGGACGGGAAGGTGGTGTTGCTGGCGTACTGCTCGGCGATGTACGGCCGCCGCGGATCGACGGCTCCGGCGCCCGGCTGGGCGTTGTTGGGCTGCACATTCTGCTCCAGCTTGAGGCCCATGGTGGCCAGGTAGCCGGCCTCCAGGGTGAGGTTCTGCCGCAGTTCCCTTTGCACCGTGAAGCTCCACTGCAGCGAGTAGCTGGTGCGCTGGTTGATGTCGATGCCGGCCTGCTGGACCTGCGCCGGCCCGACCACTCCACCGCCGAAGATGTCGAAGCCGCGGTACTGCGGGATGTAGTTGTTGCTGGAGAGCGTCTGCGCAATGTTCCCGGGCAGTCCAGCCGCCAGGCGGAACAGCGGGTCGAAATCGCTGGCCGCGTAGAACACGCCGGCGCCAGCCCGCACCACGGTCTTGGACCCCGGCGCCCAGACCACGCCCAGTCGGGGCGCGAAATTGTTGTAGTCGGTGTAGGCGCAGCCCTTCGGATACCCGCTCTGTCCGCAGATGAACAGCGTGGGCATGTAATAGGCCAGCTTGCCCTCGGCGAAGATGGCTTGCGGCGAGGGGACGTTCCGGTAATCGATGCTGGACATCTGCTGGTGCGCGTCATACATCGGCGGCGCCAGTTCGTAGCGCAATCCGAAGTTCAAAGTCAGCGTGGGCCACAGCCGGAGATTGTCCTGCGCGTAGAAGGAGTAAATCGGCTGACGGCCGTCGATGCGGCTCGGGCCGACGGACCGGTTGGCCACCGCCGGCAGCGCCAGATACATGCTGGCCAGCGCATCGCCCGTCCCATCGCTCTTCGCCGTTCGGGTGGTGAATCCGTTGGTGAACTGGAAATTGCCCAGCACGTTGGCCGCTTCGAAGCGATTGAACTGCACCCGCAGCATCTCCGCGCCGAACTTCGCCGAGTGCCGGCCGTGCTGCCAGGAAAGATTGTCGTAAACCTGGTAGGTGTTATCGCGCACCTGGAAGATGCCTCCGCCCGTGGTGGCTGCGTATCCGCCCACGCCTCCCATGGTGGGATATCCGGCCGGCAGGAACTGCGGCAGTCTGGTGGTCTGCCCGTTCATCTGGAACGACAGTTCCGGCCACCCGTCGATCTGGCGGAAGCGGCCGAAGCCAAAGCGGGCTTCGTTGACCAGGTCGTTGCGCAGCAGCATGGTCGCCCCGGCCACGGCGCTTTGCGGCCTCACGTTGTTGATCCCGTCGCGCCCCGTAACCGTGGATGGGATGACCGCCCTCTCGTTGGCCAGCGAGTACCGGCCGAATACGGTGACATGCTGCGCCACGACGTAATCGATGCGCCCGGAGTAGTTGCCGTTGTTCTGACTCGACAGGCCGTTCGAGTTAACGAACAGGGAGGTGCTG
>PLEM01000121.1 GCA_003137035.1 Bryobacterales bacterium
AACGCCAGCCACACGAAACCCGTGGCTCCCGCGGCGACGAACGCTCCCCGCCACCCAAAGCCGAAGGCCAGCACTGGCACCAACAGTGGCGCCGCCATGGAGCCGATGTTCGCCCCGGAGTTGAAGATCCCCACCGCTGTGGCGCGCTCTCTCTGAGGAAACCACTCGGCTATGGTCTTGATAGAGGCCGGAAAGTTGGCAGATTCGCCGAGGCCCAACAGGAACATCGCAATGCCCAGAGTGAGGGCCGAGGTGGCCATCCCAGGCGTCATTGCGGCGAGGCTCCAAAAGAATATGGCCAGGCTGAACGCCTTTCGGGTACCCAGTCGGTCCGTGAGCCGGCCGGCCACCAGCATTCCGATCGCATATCCAGCCTGGAAGGCGCCGGTCATCTTTCCATACTGAGCGCTGTCGAAATTGAGGATGCCTTCCAGCATCTTTTCGATTTGGGCGAGCACGTTGCGATCGACGTAAGCGATGACTGTCGCAAAAAACAAGAGGGCGCAGATTACCCACCTCACGTGCGAGGTGGCGGGTTTAGAAGCGGTTGCGAGTGCCATGATCGAGAATTGATTATAAGCGAAACCTCGCGCCTCTGGTACTGCGCACGGTTTAGTCACCGTTGTAGTACTATCAGCACCAGCCCCCCACACCCCCCCCAGGCTCCGCGGCTACCCGTAACAGACCGCACCGCGTCTATACCTTTGGGGACTTCCCAAGCGGACGGACTCGGCGTACAAAGGTAGAGAAGCTGCAGATTTGCGCTCTAGGTGGTTAGAGATAATCGACCGAAAAACACGCAGGCTGTGGCTTCAGATGGTACTCAACGCTTGCGGGCGCGGCCTCATTCGAGTCCTTCCCGCGCCCGCAAGCATGTTTCTTCCCTTCGACAACCTCCAGTGGGATAGGGCTCCGGCCCTAATCCGGCCGTGAGACGCGACCGAGTGGGGCGCACCCAGGCGCGACGCACCTACGGATAGATTACGCTCCAGCCCTGCCCCATCTTCGATGCCCAGGTCGGGGTATAATTTGTTGCCATGAGCGCTGGGAAATTACTCGTGATCGACGACGATCCCGACTACCGGGCTTCCGTTCGCTGTCTGCTCGAAAGCGAGGGCTTCACCGTGTCCGAGGCCTCCTCCGGCGATGAGGGTTTGCGCCTGCTGGCCCAAGACCCGCCGGACGCCATCATCCTGGACGTCATGATGCGCTGCTGCTGCGAGGGGTACGGGGTGACCCAGGCAATCAAGTTCCGGGAGGAATTCGCCGGCTACCGCGACATTCCCATCATCATGGCGTCCTCCATCGAGCAGTCCCCGGACGAGTTGTTCCCGATGGCCAGCGAGGTGGGCATGATCCGGCCCGACTACTACGTCACCAAGCCCCTGGATATTCCCCGTTTCCTCGACGTGGTGCGGCGGGCCGTCGCCAAGTCATGAACCCCGCTGCCGAGCCCGAACTGGTCGTGGTCATTGACGACGACTACGCCATGCGGCTCTCCTGCCGGAAGATCCTGGCTAAGTCAGGCTTCCAGGTGGAGACCTGCGAGAACGGCGCGCAAGGCCTGGAGGCGGTGGCCCGGCTCAAGCCCGCGCTCGTGTTGGTCGACCTGAAAATGCCCGGCCTCAGCGGGATGGAGGTGATCCCGCGCGTGAGGGAAATCTCGCGCGAGATCGTCGTCGTGGTGATCACCGGCTACGCCACCATCGACACTGCCGTCGAGGCCATGAAATCCGGCGCCTACGACTTCCTTCCCAAGCCGTTCTCGCCGGACGAGCTGCGGCTAATCGTCCAACGCGGACTGGAGCGGCGGCGCCTGGCGCTGCGCTCGAACCAGGCCGAGATGGAGCGCGAGCTGCTCAAACGGCGGTTCGTTTCGTTTGTCTCGCACCAGCTCCAGACGCCTCTGGTGGCCATCCACCAGTACCTGAGCGTTCTCAAACGGCTGGAAGAGACCGAAGATGCCGCCGCCAAGCGCCGCGAGTGGTTCGACCGCTGCTTGAAGCGCATCGACGATCTCCAGGCGCTCATTCGCGACTGGCTTACGCTGGCGAAACTCGAGGGGCAGTGCCTGGCGCAGCGCCGTGTCCGGGTGGACTTGAAGCAAACTGTCGAGAGCGTGCTCGCGGACAACGCCGAGATCGCCGCCGCCAATCAGGTGACGCTCGACTCGCGAATGCCGGACGAGTGCCTGGTGCGCGGCGACCCGAACTGCCTGAGTGTGCTGGTGGACAACCTGGTGGGGAACGCCATCAAGTACAACCACCCGGCTGGATCGGTCACTGTCTCCGTCGAGACGGCCGGCGAGGAAATCGAGTTGGCGGTCAGCGACACCGGCATCGGCATCCCGGAGGAATTCCGCGCGCTGCTGTTCGACGAGTTCTTCCGCGTGGAAAGCGCCCAGTCGGGCGGCACGGGCCTGGGCCTGGCCATCTGCCGCAAGGTAGCGACCGAGATGGGCGGAAGCATCCACGTGGAGAGCGAAGTGGGCGCCGGCTCCACCTTCCGCGTGCGCCTGCCGGCCTGGCGCGGCGAAGCCCCCGGAGACGCTTGACGCGATGCGGCTCGAACTGCCAATCCGCTGGCGTTCGCTCAAAGCCAAGCTCATCTCGAACTATCTGGTGATCCTCGGGATCGGCGGGTTGGTCACCTCCATTGTGGGCTCCTACATCGTCAGCTCCACCATCATGATGCAGGCGCGGCGGTCGGTGGACCACGACCTCACCACGGCGGGCGCCATCTACGAGCATCAACTCGAGACGCTGAAGCTGACCGTGCGCTTTCTCGCCGCGGGCTCCGTCGCGCCGGCCAACTTGGAAGCGGTCCGCAAGGACTACGGCTTCGACTTCCTCACACTCGCCGGGGACCCTTCGCTCGGTGTGGTGAGGGCCGCGCTCGCCGGGCAGGTGGCGGCGGGAACCGAGAGTTCTAAGACGCTGGGGATGGCGCTGGTCGCGGCGGCGCCGGTGCGCGGCCCGCAGGGCGAGATCGTGGGAGCGCTCTCGGGCGGCGTGCGGCTGAACCGCAATTTCGCCCTCGTCGATGGCGCCTGGACCCTGATCTTCAAGGGCGAGCGCTTCGACGGCGAAAACGTCGGGGCGGTCACGGTCTTCCAGGACGACCTGCGCATCTCGACCACCCTGAGGAACCCGGCGGGCGAGCGCGCGGTGGGGACGCGGGCGTCCCCGGAAGTCCGCGACGCCGTGCTACGGCGCGGGGAGAAGTGGCGCGGACGCGCGTTCGTGGTGCGCGACTGGTACATCAGCGCCTACGACCCCATCCGCGATTACGATGGCCGGATCGTCGGCATGTTGTTCGTAGGCGCTCTCGAGCGCGCCTACACCGCCACTCGCGACCGCGTCATTCTCTCCTTCTTCGGCATCGCTACCATCGGCTTCATCCTGATCATCGGCATCACGTATTACGAGATCCGCGCCATCACCTCGCCGGTGGCCAAGATGGTGGCGGCCACGCGCAACATCGCGGCGGGGCGCTTCGATCAGGAAGTCGAGTCCAGCGGCCAGGGGGAGATTACGCTGCTGGCGGACTCCTTCAACACCATGCTGAAGAGCCTGCGGCAAATGAAGGGCGACCTGGAGGAGTGGGGCCGAACGCTCGAAGAGAAGGTCAAGCAGCGCACCGAGGAGCTGGTGGCGGTGGAGGCGCGCGTGGCGCAGTCCGAGAGGCTGGCCTCCCTCGGCATGTTGGCGGCGGGCGTGGCGCACGAGATCAACAACCCGCTGGGCGCGATCCTGGCGCTGACCGCGCTGACCCTCGAGGACACCCGGCCCGACGACCCCGACCGCGAGAACCTCGAGGAGGTGCTGAAACAGGCCCAGCGCTGCCGCGACATCGTGAAGGGCTTGCTCGAGTTCTCGCGCCAGTCCGAGATCCACACCGAGCGCGTGGACGTAAACCGGATTCTCGAAGACACGCTCTCGCTCGTCTCCAAGCAGGCGGCCTTCTTCAACGTGACCGTGGTGAAGAATTGGGAGCCGCGTCTGCCCGCCGCGATGGGCGACAAGTCGCAACTACAGCAGGTGTTCATGAACATCCTCATGAACTCGGTGCAGGCCATGGAAGAGCGCGGGACCGTCACCATGACCACGCGGCGCGGCCGCCTCGGCGATGTCGAGGCCGTGATCTCCGACACCGGGCGCGGCATTCCCGAGGAAGTCATCGCCCGCATCTTCGACCCCTTCTTCACCACCAAAGGAAGCGGCGAAGGCACCGGCCTGGGCCTCTCCATCGCCTACGGCATCATCGCCAAGCACCACGGCGCCATCCACGTCGAAAGCCACCCCGGCAAAGGCACCACCTTCACGGTGCGCCTGCCGGCGGCCGCGGACCCGGCGCAGGAGATGCGGAGCTGAATCCGCTTCTCATCCATGGGGCTTGCTCCCCTAGCGCCGCTGCAAGTAGACCACGTGAGTTTGCGTGAACTCGTACAGGCCGTGCTTGCCGTCGGCGCCTCCGATTCCGCTCTTGCGCCATCCCGCGTGGAAGCCCTGCATCGCTTCGAAGTTCTCGCGGTTGATGTAAGTCTCGCCGAAGCGGATTTCCTGGCACGCCCGCAGGGCAACGTCCAGATCCCGGGTGTAAATGGACGAGGTCAGCCCGTAATCCGAGTCGTTGGCGAAAGCGATGGCTTCGTCGAGGTCCTGGAACGTCACCATCGGAATCACCGGGCCAAAAATCTCGCGGCGGACGATCTCCATTCCCTGCCGGCAATCCGTAACCACCGTGGGTTCGTAGAAGTAACCGCCGTCGCCCACTCCGCGCTTGCCGCCCGTCACCACCGTGGCGCCGGCCGCTTCGGCCCCTCGAACCAGCGCGTCCACCTTCCGGAAGCCGGCCTGGTTGATGAGCGGGCCGTAGTCCACGGACGGGTCGGCGAGCGGATCGCCGTAGCGCGCGCTCTGCATCGCCGCCGTGAGCTTGTCGACGAATTGGCTGGCCACGTTCTGCTGCACGTAGACGCGCTCGGCGCAGTTGCAGACCTGCCCACTGTTGATGATGCGGGAATCCTTGATGGCCTTGACCGCCAGGTCGATGTCGGCGTCGGCCATGACGATGGCGGGCGCCTTCCCGCCCAGTTCCAGGTTGACCTTGGTGATGTTGGGGGCGGCCGCCGCCATGATGGCGGAGCCCGTCTCCACGCTCCCGGTGAAGCTGATCATGCCGATGCGCGGCGAGGAAGCGAGCGCCTTGCCCGCGGTCGCGCCGCGGCCGTGGACGACGTTGATGACCCCGGGCGGCAGCCCCGCCTCGCTCGCCAGCTCGCAGAACTTCACCGCGTTGTGCGGCGTCTCCTCGCTGGGCTTGATCACGATCGTGTTTCCCGTGACCAGCGCGGGGCCGGCTTTCCGCGCGATCAGGAAGAACGGGAAATTCCAGGGAAGAATTCCGCCAACCACCCCGATGGGCTGGCGGAAGAGAAAGATGGTTTCGCCCGGACGGTCGCTCTCCAGAATTTCTCCTTCGATCCGCCGCGCCCACTCGGCCATGTAGCACAGATACTCGGCGGTGAACGCCACCTCGATGCGAGCCAGGTCCAGGATCTTGCCTTGCTCCTCGGTGATGATCCGGGCCAGCGGCTCGACGTTCTCGAGGATCTTGGCGGCAATGGCGCGCAGAACCTTGCCCCGCTCGACCGCGGGCCGCCGCGCCCACTCGTTCTGGGCAGCCTCGGCCGCCGCAACCGCCGCATCCACATCCGCCTGGCTGCTGTCCGGGACGGTGCAGATGGCGTCCCCGGTGGACGGATTGATGCAAGTGATCCGCTGCCTTCCGGTGGACGGAGTGAATTCGCCGTTGATGAAGTTGTCGTAGTTGCGCATGGCTTTGAATATAGTATCGAACAGCGGTAGGACAGACCATCGCCTTCGTGGTCTGTCAAGGCTTGGAAAGGCAAGAAAGTCGACAGACGACAAAAAGCGATCGTCTGTCCCAC
>PLEM01000448.1 GCA_003137035.1 Bryobacterales bacterium
CCACCGGCACCAACGTGATGGACGTCAGGCTGGTGCTGGTGGGGTGAGGTGGCCGGCGGCGCACCGCTCCCTGGCGGTCGCGGCTCGGAAGCGGTGATCGGGGTGCGGAACGGGCGGGCACCGGATGTCGAAGGTAGTTCTTTGGCAGGCGGCAGGAGGGGGCTGAGGTACTTATATGGCGTGCGGATATGTATCTTCAAACGACAACAGGCAATATGTGGCGCTGGAGTTGAGTTACGCGCAGGTGCCGGCGGTGGAGAGCCGGAACCGGTTTCCGGCGGTGAAACTGGCGACGAGCCAGCGGCTGGAGCGGCCGAAGCGGAAGGATAAGACGGGAACGCGTACGTTTCCCGGGTCCCCGGCGGGACTCAGGAAGAAGACCACGTTCGACGTAACGACGTACCTGACGGGCTGGACGCGGCAGGACATGGAGCCCAGCTACGGGCCGCTGTTCCAAGCGAGCATCGGCAGCGCGCCGGTGATCTTTAACGGAGGCACGGCAGGCGCCAACCAGAACGCGAAGCTGCTGACGTTCGCGAGCGCGCACGGACTGGCGCCGGGCCAAGCAGTTACGTCGGGGAACGAACTGCGGTTCGTGAACTCAATCGTGGACGCGCTGACGGTTGAGCTGAATGCGCCACTCACGGTGTTGCCGAGCACCGGGTCGCCGGTGGGGGCGACGGTGACCTACATGCCGGCAACCGGGCTGGACACGGTCAGCATTTTCGACTACTGGAGCCCGGCGGGAGCGGTGCAGCGAATCCTGAGCGGCGCAGCGGTGGACAAGATGCGGATCCGGGTGAATGGGGACTACCACGAATTCCAGTTCAGCGGAGCGGCGCGCGACCTGATCGACAGCACGAGTTTCGAGGGGAGCCAAGGCGAGCTGACGAGCTTCCCGGAGGAGCCAGCGCTGGAACAGTTCGACTATTCGATCGTCCCGGGGCACCTGGGACAGGCCTGGCTGGGCAACACGCCGGACCGGTTCTATACGATCACGGCGGCCGAAGTGCTTCTGGAGAACGATATCGAGACGCGGAACCTGGAGTTCGGGAGCGACGGTCCGCTGTGTATTTCGGCGGGGATGCGAACGGTGACGGTGGACTTCGACCTGTTCGAGCGGGACGATGCGGCGACGAAAGCGCTGTATCAGGCGGCGCGGCAGTTTTCGCCGATCAGCGTGATGCTGCAACTGGGGCAACAAGAGGGACAACTGTTCGGCGCGTGTCTGAAAAGCGTGGTGCCGGAAGTACCGGAGTTCGACGACGGCGAGAACCGATTGCAATGGAAGTTCTCGGGGAGCCAGGCGCAGGGCATCGGCAACGACGAGATTTGCGTGGCATTCGGATAAAGGCCCGTGCGTCGCCATGAGTGGCGACGCGGCACGCAGGAGTGCGTGCGCCACGAATGGGAGGGCGGAAGATGCAGTACGAGAGCGACAAGATCATCGAGTCCAGGACGGCCCCGGGAGTCCGGTACACGATCGCGCGGATCTCGCTGGGGCGCCGGATCGATCTGACGCGGCGGATGTGGGAGCTGGCGCGGAAGGTGGAACGCCTGGAGGCGGGAGACGATCCGCGAGAAAAGCTGGAGGGGGCGCTGCTGGCGGGAGAGATCGACCGGCTATACCTGAGCTGGGGACTGATCCGGGTGGAGGGGCTGACCCTGGACGGGCAGCCGGCGACGCCGGAGACGCTGATTGCGGCCGGCCCGGAAGAGTTCTGCCGGGAAATCCTGGCGGCGGTCAAGGCGGAGTGCGGGCTCACGGAAGAAGAAAGAAAAAACTGATCGTCGCCTTCCACTTCTTCGGGTATTCGAATCCAGCCGCGTGGAGGTGCGACGAATGCCGGCGGAACGGGCTGGAGCGCAAGCGGAGATGCGGTTGGCAGCAGGAGGGGCAGGAGAGCGGGGCAGGGGTAGTGTGGGCGCGCCGGAGAGTATCGACCACAGAATGCCCGAGGTCGTTCATCACCGGGGAAAGTGTGGGCTGGCTCGAGCAGTTCCACGCATGGAGGCGGCTCGGGTACCCGGAGGCGCGGAGCCTGACGGCGCGGCAGGCGGAGGCGATGCTGCTGCTGGAAGACGAGCTTGCGCAAGAGGTGAGACGTGGCCACGACTAACAAACAACTGACCGCCGTGTTGAACGTGACGGGGACGGGCAGTAGCGTCAGCGAGGTGCTGGCCGGGCTGGTGGGCGACTTGACGGCCGGTTTGCAGGGGAACGCGCAACTGGCTGCACAGTTCGGACAACTGGCCCTGGTGAACCAGACGCAGACCGACGCGGTGATCCAGAACACGCAGGCGCTGCTGGGGAACACGGCCGCGCAGGCCAGCGCGGGGGGCGGATCGGCGGTGAAGAGCGCCGGCAGCGTGCTGGGAAAGATCCTGGGAAGCGGTCTCGGGCTCTCGCCGTTGATCACCGGGCTGGTGAGCCTCTTCACGGGCGGAGGAAGCACACCGACGCCGCCCGCCTTGATCAAGTACACACCGCCGCCATCGGTTAACTTCGAAGGCAGCATCACACGCAGCGAGGCGGAGGCGCCTTTGCTGAGGTCTGCGCCGCTAGCGGCGGCCGACAACGCCGGCAGCACTGGCCGCAGCGAAGCGGCAGCGCCTTCGGAACCGGGGAGCGGAGCGGGTGCGCGAGCGATCGCGCCGCAAATCACGATTCAAGTGCAGGCGATGGACAGCCGTTCGTTCATGGACCACAGCGACCAGATCGCGCTGGCGGTGCGCCAAGCCATGCTGAACTCGCACTCGCTGAACGACGTGGTGAGCGACCTATGAGCGTGTTTCCGAAACTGAAGACCGGGGCGGTGGCGCAGTATCCGGCGAGCCGGTCGCTGGCGCACGCGACGGAAGTCGTGCGGTTCCTGGACGGAACAGAACAGCGGTACCGGGCGCGCGGGACGGCGGCGCGGCGGTGGGAGATCCGCCTGGATCTGCTGGACGAGACGGAAATCGCCCGGCTCCAGGAGTTCTTCGTCGCGGAGCAGGGCAGGTTCGGAAGCTTCTCGTTCGAGGACCCGTGGGACGGGAGCGTACACGCGAATTGCAGTCTGGAGCGCGACGAATTCGAATTCGTACTGCTGGGAGAGGCGCGGGGCAGGCTGGCGCTGGTGGTGCGGGAAAACAACAACTGAGATGCTCTACTTTCCACAGCTCGTGAGCGGCGCGACCGGGCAGTTTCCGGGGACCAAGCGGGTGCTGCGGAGGACGGTGGTGAACGAAGCCGTCGACGGCAGCACGGTGAAGCTTGCGGACCCAACGGCCAGCGCGCGGGAGTGGCGCCTGGCCCTGGCCGGCCTGACCGACGCGGAGTGGAACGCGATCGAGACGCTGTTCGAGGCGGTGGAAGGGCGGCTGGGCTGTTTCACGTTCCTGGATCCGTTCGACAACCTGTTGAGCTGGAGCGAGGATGCGAGCGCGGCGGCCTGGATCAAAGAGGCCGGACTCGCGGTAACCGGGGGCATCGCGGACCCGCTGGGAGGGACGGGAGCGGCGCAGATCGCGAACCAAGGCGCATCGGCGGCAAGCATCCGGCAGTCCGTGAGCGGGCCGGGGTGGTATCGGTACTGCCTCAGTGTGTGGGCCCGCAGCGCGGCGCCCGCCAGCATCACTCTGTTCCAGAGCATCCAATCGAAGTCCGCAAGCCAGGAGTTTGCGATCGGGCCGGCGTGGGTAAGGCTGGAGTACAGCGCCAGTCTGGCCGGCTCCGAGGAGGCGGTGGAGTTTGGCGCGACGATAGCGGCCGGGGGCGCCGTGGAGCTGTTCGGGTTCCAGGCGGAGGCGCAGATGGGCGCATCGAAATACAAAAAGACAACCGGGCGGAGCGGGGTGCACGCGAACGCGTCGTTTCTGGACGACACGCTGACGCGAACCGGGGACGGGGTGGAAGACAACTCCTGCCAGTTGCTGATCCGGGCGAGTGGATGATGGCGACAATCAACGAGCTCAAGGAACAGAGCGTTACCGAGACGCCGCTGCTGCTGTTCGATTGCGAACTGGCATCGGGGGCGGTCGAGCGATGGAGCACGCACGGGGTGGACTTCGAAGGCCACCGTTACGAAGCGCGGGTGTTGCGGCACAACCTGATGGACTTGCAGGCGGGCGCGAATGAAGGCATCGACGCGCTGGCGCGGGTCTCAATCAGCCTGGCAAACGCGGACTCGCATTTTTCCCAAATCGAACGGAACACGGGCTGGAAGGGCAGCAAGGTCACGGTGCGGTTCGTGTTCTTCGACCTGCGGGAGGGGACGGCGGCGTCGGAGGCGGAGGTGCTGTTTCGCGGGATTGCGGATGCGCCGCAGGAGATCACGGAAACGGCCTTACGGCTGAGCGCGAGCAACAGCCTGAACCTGCAACGCGTTTCGCTTCCGGATGTGAGGGTGCAGAAGCGGTGCCCATGGCGGTTTCCGGCGACCGCGGCGCAACGGCTGGAGGCCGTGACCGGCGGGGACGCGAGGCACCAGTACGGGCCGTTCTACCGCTGCGGCTACTCTCCGGACCAGGAGGGCGGGGCAGGAAACCTGAATGCGGGACCGCCG
>PLEM01000013.1 GCA_003137035.1 Bryobacterales bacterium
CACGGAGACACGGAGGACACGGAGACGGCGGACTTCTGGAAAGTGGGGAGCTTGGGGAGGAGGGAGCGGTGGAGGATGTCGGCCAGGCGGCTGACGACTAGGGGCTCGACCTGGGAGTCGAAGCCGTGACCTAGCTGGACGAACTCGGAGGGGGTGAGGGGGACGTTCAGGGTCCAGCAGGGCTGCGTTCCGGGGGGGCCGAAGGTTTCTTCGAAGACCTGGTGATCGAGGCGCATGGAGATGCGCACGAAGCCGAAATCCTGCGAGGCTCCTCGGACGGCGAGCCAGCACTGGTCGATGGTTTCGGCGGAGGCCAGGGCGTCCTCGAGGGTGCGGAGGCGGAGCTGGGCGTTGAGGACGCGGAGGAAGGTTCGGGGAACGATCAGGCGGCCGGCCATGCCGAACTCGACGTAGCCGAGGTGCTGGACTCCCAGCCAGGCGGCGGCGCAGAACAGGACAATGACCAGGCCGGCGTACTGGTTGTGCATCATGCTCTGGAGCAGGGAGAATGTGGCGGCGACGCCGCACATGCCGTAGAGCAGCAGGACCACGCGGCGGGGGGTGAGGCCGCGGGCGAGCAGGCGATGGTGGATGTGGCCGCGGTCGCCGGCGAAGATGGGCTGGCCTCGGAGCAGGCGGCGCACGATGGAAATGCCGGTGTCGAGGAGCGGGATGGAGAGGGCCATGAGCGGGGCGGTCATGCCCAAGAGGGTGGCGGATTTCTGGGACCAGATGATGCCGTAGCAGCCCAGGAGGAAGCCGATGGAGAGGCTGCCGGAATCGCCTAGAAAGATGGTGGCGGGGTTGAAGTTGTAGCGCAGGAAACCGAGGAGGGCTCCGGCGAGCGGCACGGTGGCGATGGCCAGGGGGTAGTTGCTTTGGAGGAGGGCGGCGATGAGGGTGGTGAGGGTGGCGAAGAGTCCGACGCCGGCGGCGAGTCCGTCCACGCCATCGATCAGGTTGAAGGCGTTGGTGCAGCCGACCAGCCAGATGACGGTGAGGGGGATGCTCCACCAGAGGGCGAGGTGATGGCCTCCGAAGTTGGCGTGAACGCCGGCCCAGCAGGCGAGCCCGGCGGCGGCGGACTCGGCCAGGAGCTTGTGCCAGGGGCGTAGGCCGAAGAGGTCGTCGCAGAGTCCGATGGCGAAGACCAGGAAGAAGGAGGGGAGGAGTTTCCAGACGAGCGGGAGGGCTTGAATGGCGAGGTGGGCTCCCTGGAGCGGGGAGAGGAAGAGGATGCCCCAGGCGGCGAGGCAGGCTATGAGGATGGGGACGCCTCCGATGCGGGGGATGGGGTGAGAGTGGAGTTTGCGGGCGTCGTCGGGGTGGTCGAGGCAGCCCAGGCGGACGCAGATATTGCGGAGGAGAGGGGTGAGGAAGAAGGAGAGGAGGAAGGCAGAGAGGCCGGCTAGGAAGAGAGAATACATGAGAACGAAAGCTAGAAAAAAAGCTTCACCACGGAGACACGGAGGACTTGGAGCACACTACTTAGATAATGCAAGATGAAGAAACTACACACTTGGTGATTGGGGCGGCTTTGGAGGTGCATCGGGCTTTGGGGCCGGGGCTTTTGGAGTCGGCTTACCAACGATGCCTGTGCCGGGAGCTGGAACTGCGACACGCGCGGTTCTCTCGCGAGCTCGCTTTGCCGGTGGTTTATAAGGGATTTCAGATCGACTGCTCGTACAGGATCGATCTTTTGATCGAGGAGGTGGTGGTCGTGGAGGTTAAGGCGGTGGAGACCTTGCTTCCGATTCATGTGGCTCAGGTGCTGACTTATTTACGATTGGGGAACTGGAAGGTTGGGTTGTTGATCAACTTCAATGTTCCGGTGCTCACTATGGGGATACGGAGGCTGATCCTCTGATTGTTCACCACGGAGACACGGAGGACTCGGAGAAGAAACACCTAGAATGGAGCAAATGCTCGCTACACCTTGGGGGCGGGTGTAGTGAGTTAGGAAGGCCTGGTGGGAGCGGTGGGCGGATTGGTGGAGGAGGGCGGGATCTGAGTCGAGCACACGGAGGAGGGAAAGGAGGGATTCGACGTCTCCGGGGTCGATTTGCCAGCCGCATTGGTAGCTTTCGATGAGGCGGGCGGGGGTGGCTTCGCGGGGGCCTATGAAGAGGATGGGGCGGGCGGCGGCCATTAGCGCGTAGGTCTTGCTGGGGACTACACAGCCTAGGGTGGCGGGGTTCTGGGTGACCAGTCCGAGGTGGCAGGCGGCTAGATGGTCGGAGAGGCGGGTGGCGTCCTGGTATCCCAGGAAGGTGACGTTGGGGAGGCGGAGGTCTTCGAGGGGTTTGCGGCGCGAGCCGGCTCCGGCGAAGACGAAGCGGATGGTGTCGTCGGAGGCCAGGCGGCGCATGGCGGTGGCGATGGTGTCCACGTCGTGGGCCATGCCCAGGTTGCCGGAGTAGAGGACGGTGAGGGGTCCGGAGGGAAACGGCTGGGGGCGGATGCGGGCTCCGTCGGCCCAGTTCTCGGCGATTTGGATCTTCGAGGCGGGGATACCTCGGGCGATGAGGCGGTCTTTCATGCAGGGGCCCAGGGCGATGATGGCGTCGGCTTGGCGGCGGGAGTAGTCGGCTAGGGCTCCGGTGGCTCGGGTGAGGAGTGAGCGGGGACTCAGGACGCCTAGGGCGACGGCGACATCGGGGTAGAGGTCCATTTCCCAGATGGTGTGGCGGGCGTGGCGGAGCTTCTTGAGGAGGGTGCCGATTAGGGGGAGGAGGGGCGGGGTGGTTAGGGTTAGGACCAGGTCGGGCCTCGCGCGGAGGCTGCGCCAGGCGGCACCGAGGTAGAAC
>PLEM01000536.1 GCA_003137035.1 Bryobacterales bacterium
CCCGCGATGGCACCACCGGGGTCACACCACGGTTCAGCAGGTCGCAGAGGCGCTCGGCGACCACCGGCCGAATTCCGGAGAACCCCTTGGCCAGCACGTTGGCCCGAATCAGCATCATGGCCCGGACTTCCGCGCGGCCCAGCGGCTCGCCCACTCCGCAGGCGTGCGACCGCAGCACGTTTCGCTGCAATTGCTCCAGGTCCTGGCGCGGAATCCGGACGTCCGCCAGCAGACCGACGCCGGTATTGACCCCGTAAACCGGTGTGTCCGTCGATGCCAGCCGCTCAACCACGGCCCGCGCGCGCAGCATTTTCTCCACCGCCTCCGGGGCCAGCGAAACCGGCTCCCCCTCCGCGGCGACCGCCACCACCTCTTCGATTGTCAGACGCTCCCCGTCCAGCGTAGCCATACAATAATCGTATCCCTATGGATCGCACCCCATACCAGGCCACGCCGCTCGGGGCCGCCTACGAGCGCATTCAGTTGCCCGTCTCGGTGTTGCTCGACAATGTCCGCAGCATGTACAACGTTGGAGCGTTCTTCCGCACCGCCGACGCGGTCCGCCTCGAGAAACTCTATCTCTGCGGCATTACCCCACGTCCGCCCAAGTCCGGGATCACCAAGACCGCCCTCGGTTCCGAGCAGAGGGTGCCCTGGGAGCATTCCTGGGAGCCGGCGCCGCTACTGGAGCGCTTGCGCGCGACAGGCTGCGAGATCGTCGCGGTGGAAACCAGTCTCCACTCGGTGGACCTGTTCGACTGGACGCCCAGTTTCCCGCTGTGTCTGGTATTTGGACACGAGGTGGAGGGGATTCGGCCCGAGCTGCTGGCACGGTGCGATACCCACGTCCGCATCCCCATGCTAGGCACAAAGCACTCGCTCAACGTTGCCACCGCCGGCGGCGTGGTTCTCTACGAGCTGCTGCGCAAGTACCGCAGGATGCTGGAAGCGGCGGGAGTAATCTGAGCGCGATCCCTGTGCCCACTTAGGCCGTAACAACGCGGTACTAACCAATAGTACCTATAGGACTTATTCGGAGTACGAAACCTACTTGTCGACCCATTGCCGACTCGTTGTCGATCCTGTAACCTAAAAAGGATAATCTACTCCGTTAGGCGTGTGGTGAGGAATATGAGACCGAAAATCGCTCTATTGATACTGGCTCTGCCATGCCTTCTGCAGGTGCTCGCGGCGGACCCTGTTTTGTGGCCGGTTGAGGCAACCGCTTCGTTCACCGGAGGCATTTATGGGACCTGGGACTTCGGGTTCACAACGGGCCCGGCGGACCTTCAACTGACGCAAATCACGATTGACCTCAGCCCGGTGGACCTGATCTTCGACACCGCCCCGGGCGGTCACGGATCGCTGGCTTCGCTGGCCATCGGCGGTTACCAAGGCACTGCGGGGCTTCCTGTGATCCTGCCCGGCACCGGCCTGGACGGCGGCCAATTGCTGACTTTCCAATTCGACAACTTCACCGTGGGCCAGACTTTCCACTTCACCGGCGATGTCGACAATCAGGACCCAACGCTTACGCCGCTGAAGGATTGCAGCGGTCTCCGCCCCGCGGCCAAGTTGGTGTGCAATCTCCAGAATGCTGGTATCACGGCCCAGAACGACGCTCTCCTGCTGGCTGCCTCGATCGTGACCGCCCGGGAGTTCAGCGGCGCGCTCGTGACCTTGGAGTTTGGAGGCCCGGGCTTCTACACCGCCGATTTCACAGGCGCGTTCTCGCCCGACGGGGGACTCCGCATATTCGGATCCAGCGGTTCCATCGGAGGCGACGTGCAGGCGACACCCGAACCGGCCACCTGCATTCCGCTCGCAGCCGGGCTGCTGATGCTCGTTTGCCTGTGGCGTAGGCGGCGTGAGAACCAGCCTCTACTGCGCGAACCGGTCCGGCTGGACACCAAGTAGCACCCAATCCAACCGCGACAGTAAGGGAGCTGTCCAACTCCGGCGCCCCCGGACACCCGGACAAAGCGTATAATTCAGGAAATATGACCTATCGACTGGTTCGTCTCCTGAAGTACTCCTCTTGTGTCTTGTTGCTCGCCGGAGTGGCGCGCGCCGCCGATCCCGAGTCGCTCCGCCTGATCCCCTCCGACAGCGGCGTGGTGATCGGGATCAACCTCGAGCAGATCAAACCCACCAAATTCGGACAGATCATGTTTTCGCAGGTCGAGTCCCAGGCCAAAGCGGCCGAGGCGATGGCCAAACCCGGACTGGATCTACTAAGGGGGATCCGCGAGGTTCTCATCGTAGTCCCGGTTACCGCTCAGAAGGGCCACGTATTGATCCTGGTCGACGGGACGTTCGACCCCGCTCCGCTTCAGGCACTCGCCAAGATCGGCGGCATGACGGAAGCCTCGGTCCAGGGCGTGACCGTGTTCACCAAGGAGCAGTCGGAGCCCATGTCGGCGGCCGTGGTGGGCAACTCGCTGATCGTTGCGGGAGACCCTGCCTCCGTCAAGGGCGCCCTCGCGCGCCGAGGCGGGATGGCGGGAGGCTTGGACGCCGCCGTTGCCGCGAAGTTGCGCGGGGTGCGGGCCAGCCACCATTTCTGGATGCTGACCACCGCTCCCATCGCCGACCTGGCCAAGAACGCGCCCGCGGAGGCGTTCGGCGGAGCCCTGCAAGGCGACGCGGTCAAGTCCATTCTGCAGATCAGCGGCGGCCTCACCTTCGGGCCTAAGCTCCTGATCTCCTTCGAGGTGCTCACACGCAGCGAGCAGGACGCCACCAGCATGGCGGACGGCCTGAAGGCGCTGGTCGGCATGGCCACCATGGGAGATGGCGCGAAGCAGTTCGCTCCGCTGCTCCAGTCCCTCGACCTAAGGGCCGATGGCGCCACCATGAAGCTCAACCTGGCGATCGCCGAAGAGGACATCATGAAGCTGCTTCCTCCCGGCATGCAGGGTAAACCGGCGGCGTCCAAGACCGAATAGCGTGACCAGCCGGCTGGTTCGCTTAATAGCGTACTCTTTGTGTGCCGGGCTGCTCGCAGGTGCGGCGAACGCCGCCGATCCGGAGTGGCTCGGCCTCATCCCCGCCAGCATCTCCGTCGGTGGCCTCAACGTCGAGCGGCTGAGAGCCAGCCAGCTTGGACAGACGATCTTCTCGGCGCTAGAGAACGGGGCCAAGAAGTCGGAGGACGCCTCGACTCACGCCACGATGGAGATTCTCCGAGGGACCCGCGAAGTCATCCTCGCGGTCCGGGTCGTCGGGCCTCCCACTCGCGTTCTGGTCCTGCTGAGTGGCTCCTTCAAGTTCGCCGATCTTCAGACCATCGCCAGGACAATTCGCTTGTCGAGCGCGGCGGTCGGAAACGTCACGGTGTTCACCGAGGGGGCCGACTTCTCGGTTGCCCTGGTGGATGGCTCGCTAATCGTCGCCGGAGATCCCCAGACCGTTCGGGACGCCGTTGAGGGGCGCGGGCCGGCGGAGCGGCTCGACCCGGCCATGGCCGCCAAGGTTCGGACGCTGCGCTCCAGCTACGATTACTGGCAGCTTTTCAACGCCTCTCTGTCTCCCCTGACCCTCTGGGCGCTGGGAGGCCCTTCGAGCGAACTACTCCGCAGCCACCTGGCCAAGAGCGTCCGCGAGATCCGCGGGGGCATCACCTTTGGGCCCAGATTGCTGGTCGCTTTCGAGGTAGTCGCCGGCAACGGGCAGGACGCCATCGCCATCGAGAAGGCCATCCGGATGGCACGCCTCGAAAATGCGATACCCGGCCTCAGTGCCGAGCTGATCGCTTCGCTGGTCCAGAGTCTGGATTTGAGGGCCGAGGGCGACACGGTGAAGATCGGGCTGGAGATCCCCGAGGCGGAGTTGGTGAAGCTGATCTCGAGCGGCGCCGAAGCCCGGCAGACGCCAACCAACACCGATGTGGTGATCCAATCCGAACCGGAAAACTCCGGAGCGCAGGTGTCTCCCTCCTCCGGCGACACCACCGTGGTGACACTGCCAGCGCCCTGGCCCAGGTGACTATGGAATACGTTCGCCTCAAGAACACTGAGTTGAATGTCTCCCGAGTTTGCTTCGGCACGATGACCTTTGGCGGGCAGACCGGCGAGGCCGAGGCGGCCCGGATCGTGGACCGCTGCCTGGATGCCGGGGTCAATTTCCTCGACACCGCGAACGTCTACAACAAGAGCGCGACCGAGACGATTCTGGGCCGCATCCTGAAGGGCCGGCGCAACAAGCTCGTGCTGGCGAGCAAAGTCTTCTTCCCGATGGGCGAGGGCGCGGACCGGCGGGGCCTGTCACGCGCCGCGATCCTGCGAGCCATCGACGAGAGCCTCACCCGCCTCGGCGCCGACTACCTCGACCTGTACTACCTGCACGCCCCCGACTACTCGGTCCCTCTGGAGGAAACTCTCGCCACGCTCGACGAGCTGGTCAAGGCGGGAAAGATCCGCTACCCGGCCAGCTCGAACTACGCCGCCTGGCAGGTGGAGCGCATGCTCTGGCTGGCCGAGCGCAACGGCTACCAGCCGGCCTGGATCACCCAACCGATGTACAACCTGCTGGCCCGCGGCATCGAGCAGGAGTACCTGCCGATGTGCCGGGAGTTCGGCGTCTCCACGGTGGTTTACAACCCGCTCGCCGGCGGCCTGCTGACCGGCAAGCACCCGAAGCAGGCGCCGCTGGCCGGCTCGCGCTTCGACGACAACCAGCTCTACCTGGACCGGTACTGGCACCCGGCCTATTTCGACGCGGTGGCCGACCTGCGGCGGGTCGCCGAACAAGCCGGACGCTCGCTGGTCAGCCTCTCTCTGAACTGGCTGCTGCATCACACGCACGTCGACTGCGTGATTCTGGGCGCCTCGCGGCTGGAGCAGCTCGAAGAGAACTTCAAAGCGATGGAAGACGGCCCGCTCTCCCAGGAAACCCTGGCCGTCTGCGACGCCGTCTGGGCCAAACTCCGCGGGATCACGCCGAAATACAACCGGTAGGATAAGGCTCCAGCCTTGTCCGAGTTTCCGGCCCTAGTGTTTGTCCAAGACCTCGCGGACCTTGTTGGCCAGGGCTCCCTGGGTGAATGGCTTCGCCAGGAACGCCACGTCACGGTCCAGCACGCCATGCTGCACGATCGCGTTTTCTGTATACCCGGAAAGGTACAGAACCTTCATGTCCGGCCGGCCGTGCAGCATTTGCTCCGCCAACTGCCTGCCGCTCATCTTCGGCATCACCACGTCGGTCACCAGCAAATCGATCCCGCCGGGATGCTCCGCGCCGATTCGGGCCGCTTCGAGCGGTCCGGTCGCGACCAGGATCGTGTATCCCTGCTGCTTCAGCATTTCGGCGATCAGCTCGCGCACCGACCGTTCGTCCTCCACAACCAGAACGATCTCGCTACCGCTCCGTGCGGCTGGCGCTGCCGGTCCCTCCGCATCGCTCACGGCCTCCTCGATGCGGGGAAAGTACACCTTGAATGTGGCGCCCTGCCCCGGTTCGCTGTACACCCAAATATCGCCGCCACTCTGCTTCACGATTCCGTACACGGTCGCCAACCCGAGTCCGGTGCCTTTGCCTCGTTCCTTGGTCGTGAAGAATGGCTCGAAGATGTGGCTCTTGGTTGCGGCATCCATGCCCTGCCCGGTGTCGCTGATGCCCAGCATGACGTAGTCGCCGGGCTTGACGCCCAAATGCGCCGCCGCATAGTTCTGGTCCAGACGGGCGGACGCTGTTTCGATGGTCAGCTTGCCTCCGCCGGGCATTGCATCCCGCGCATTGGCGGCCAGATTCACGAGGATCTGCTCGAGCTGCCCGGGATCGACCTTGATGTTGCCGGCGTTGGCGCCCAGGCAGAACGTCAGCTCTATGTCCTCCTCGATGAGCCGCCGCAGCATCCCCTCCGTGTGCTTCACCAGGGCGTTGATTTCGAACACATGCGGCTGAATGATCTGGCGGCGGCTGAACGCCAGCAGTTGGTTGGTGAGCGCGCCCGCCCGCTCGGCGGCCCGGGCGACCTCTTCGGCGTACCCGCGCATCTGGTCCGTCGGCGAGAAGCGGCTCAGCATCATCTGGGTGTACCCGGAGATGATCGTCAGCAGGTTATTGAAATCGTGCGCGACCCCGCCGGCCAGCCGCCCCACGCTTTCCA
>PLEM01000354.1 GCA_003137035.1 Bryobacterales bacterium
GCTGATCACGTCAACATTGTGCAGGATGAACGGCGCCTCCGGATCTTCTTCGCGAAAGAACCACGCCGCCTTTTTCAAGCCGCCGCCGGTATCCAGTAAGCTGACCTCTTCGGATATCTCGATCCGCATTCCGAAGTTGTTCTTCGCGCGCAGATACTCAATGACCATTCCGGCAAAATGGTGCACGTTGACGATGACTTCACGGACTCCAACTTCTTGCAGGCGTGCGATGGCGATCTCCAGCAGCGTGCGTCCGGCCACCTCAACCAGCGCCTTGGGGCGGTCGTTGGTTAGAGGACGCAACCGCGTGCCCAGCCCGGCGGCCAGAATCATCGCTTTCATTCGACCGGCTTCTCCATTTCAACGTGCCGCACCAACACGTCCAGGCCCTGCCGGCCGCGGAAATGCCGGGCCAGCGCCTCTGCCAGGTAGACCGAGCGGTGCCGGCCGCCGGTGCAGCCAAAGCCCACCGTCAAGCTATCGAAGCCGCGCTCCCGGTAGTTCTTCACGCTGGCTTCCACCATCGACGTGGCGCTGGAGAGAAACTCGCGGACGCTCGCCTGTGCGCTTAGATAATCGACTACCGCCGCGTCTTTGCCGGTGAGAGATTTGAAGCGCTCTTCGCGGCCTGGATTCGGCAGCGCGCGGGCGTCGAAAACGAATCCGCCGCCATGCCCGCTCTCGTCTTTCGGGGGGGCGCTCCGGTGAAACGAAAAGCTGAAAATCCTCAACGCCAGGTTGGCGCGCCGCGAGGCAGGCTCCGGAACGGAGATCGCAATGTCTTGCTTCCCGGCCGCATCCGCCGGCGCGATCGAGCGCTGTAGGTTCTCCGACGCGATGATGCGCTCAAAGGCGCCCAGCAGCGTGGGCAGTGCGATGGGCAGCGTGATGCGATCGAGCAGCCAGCGAAGATTTTTCAGCGCGAAGGGCACACTCTGCAGGAAATGCGGTTTGCGCTCATAGAAGCCGCGGAATCCATACGCCCCCAGCGCCTGCATAATGCGCACATAGACAAAAGCGTAGTAATGGCGCATGAACTCTTCCTGCGTCAGCTCGACGAACCGCGCGAGAGATGCGAGGTAGCGCTCCAGCAGATGCTGGCGCAGCGCGGGAGGCAGGTCGGCCTTGGCGTCATAAAGCAGGGAAGCAATATCGTAGTGCAACGCGCCTTTGCGCCCACCCTGATAGTCCAAAAAGAATGGCTGGCCGTCGCGCAGCATCACGTTGCGCGACTGGAAGTCGCGATAGAGAAAATAGTCGCGGCGGGCGGTCAGAAGAAACCTGGTCAGGCGGCCAAAATCGGTTTCCAGGTCCCGCTCGTTGAAGGGAATTCCGGCCAGCTTGAGAAAGTAATACTTAAAGTAGTTCAAGTCCCAGGCAATCGACTGGCCGTCGAAGCTGGAGCGTGGATAACAGACTTTGTAGTTCAGGTCCCGCGAAGCCTCGATCTGGAACCGCGGCAGGTGCGCCACCACCTTACAGTAGGCCTCCACCGCCTCCGGTGCGACGTCTTCGCCAGCCCTGTTGTTGGAGAGAAACTGAAACAGTGTGACGTCGCCCAGGTCTTCTTCCAGGTAAGCGCCCGCATCCAGCTCCGATCCGTAGATCTGCGGCACAGGCAGGCCGCGGCCGCGGAAATGCCGCGAGAAGTCCAGGAAAGCGACGTTTTCCTCGCGTACGTCGTACAGGATACCCACCGCGCTCGAATCCTGGTGGGCGAGCCGAAGGATATTGCGCCCCGACCCTCCCAGTCCGCCCTGCAAGGGCTGCACTCGCTCTACAGGAAGGCGAAAATGCCGCTCAAAGAGCTGTTTCAGAACATCCATGGATTCCGTTCGCAACCGTCGGCACCCTTTGTCTTCATGGTAATTAACCCACACCACAAGCGGGAACACAAATTGCCGTACGTGGAACTCCGCGGTCATCGCAGTCTCGCCGGCTACGGTGTTCGCGGATGTTGCCCGGAACGGCAAGCCGGCGTGCCGCCGTCGATTCCGGCCGGATCGCTGGCAAACCGCAAGTTGGGCTGTGGCAAGGCGAGTTGCGGGGGAGGGCTTCTTCGACAAGTCGATTCAGACCGTATTATCCGAAAGTTCTGGCCGGGCTTAAGCCCGGCGCGGCCTGAAGGCCGCCCTCCTTCGCCGTGGTAAACTCATCCAAGACTACGGAGGCGCGAATGAGGATTCTTTGCATCGTGCTTACGCTGGGGATGGCTCCGTGGAGCTACGCCCAGTTAATCGGGTCGCGCGGCATCGTCAACTCGGCCAGCTACGTGGCTCCGGGCCTTCCGGCCGGGTCGATCGCGCGCGGGTCCATGTTTGCCATTTTTGGCGTCGGGCTAGGACCGGCCTCGAGCCCGCCGCTGACCGCCTTTCCGCTGTCTACCACGCTGGGCGGCGTTTCCATTTCGGTCACGCAGGGCGCTACTACGGTCAACGCCGTCCCGCTTTACGTCAGCGCGAGCCAGGTAAACGCCATCATGCCGTCCAATGCGCCGCTGGGCAAGGTGTCGGTTTCGGTCACCTTCAACAACGTCAAGGGACCGCCTTCGCCCGCGACGGTGGTGAACGCGAGCTTCGGCGCTTACGCGGTCAATGCCGCCGGCTTCGGTCCCTCCCTGGTGTACAATTTCATCCCGGGAGCGGCGACGCCGTTGAATCTGCCGAACGTGGCGGCCACGCCCAACCAGTACGCCGTGCTCTATGGAACGGGGCTCGGTCCGGTTGCCTACGCCGATAACGTCGCGCCCACGGGGGGCGATCTTCCCACCAAGACGGAGGTCTTCGTGGGCGGGCTGGCGGCGACCGTCACCTACCACGGCCGCAACGCGTGCTGCGCGGGGCTGGACCAAATCAATTTCCAGATTCCCGCGAACGCACCGCTGGGATGCTGGGTGCCGGTGCAGGTGCGCACCGAAAGCGTCACCGTGAGCAACACCACCACCATGGCCATCTCGGCGGACGGGTCGCCCTGTAAGGAAAGCGGCAATGCGCTGGCGGCGCCGTTTCTGGCGGGGAAGAAGCTGGGCGTCATCGCGGCTCTGAACACTCCGGTGACCGAAGATGTGGGCCTGGCGGCGGCGGCCACGGTGACTTCCGACAGCATGATGATAACCTTCCAGCAGGAAAGCGCCTCGCCGCTTCCGCCGTTCAACCCCTACTTCTCGCTGCCGCCGGCTGGCACCTGCACGGCCTATACGCCGCAGGGCGACATGTTCGATGGCGACCCCTTCCCGCTCAGCGGCACCACGGGGAGGTTCCTGGACGCCGGCAGTTCTCTCGCGGTCGCCGGCTCCTTGGGCAACCGGACAGTGAAGCGGGCGACAGGCAATGTGCGGAATTTCCAGCCGCTCGGCTATACCTATGACGGATCCCTCGTGCCCTCGTCGCTGTTCCTCAAGCCGGGCAGTTTCTCGCTCACCGGCTCCGGTGGGGCGGACGTGGGGGCCATTTCGGCGAGTTTCACATTTCCCACGCCGCTCACCTGGAGCAACCGCGGCCAGGCCATCCGCATTACTCGCAGCCAGGGCTTGACCGTGAGTTACCTCGGCGTGCCCGCGGGCCAGACGGTGGTCATTTTCGGGGGCGGCGTGGATCTGCCGTCGAACGCTACGGGTGAGTTCGTCTGCGTGGCGCCGGCGGGGTCTTCGAGCTTCACGGTGCCGGCCACCGCGCTGGCCAACGTTCCCGCCACACGCAGCAACCTGCTGCAATCCAAGGGAGTGGTTTACGTCGGCGCTCTGCCGCTCGCCAGCCCGGCCGCGTTCACGGCCACGGGTCTGGACACCGGTGCGATCTATGCGGGCGCCTTCATCGGCAAAACGGTGATCTTCCAGTAGGAGCATCGCTATGAGACTCAGACATAGAGCATTGATCTTGGCGTTTCTGGCGCTCACGTGGGGGATAAACCTGAACGGCTTCGGCGGCAAGCAATACGATCCTCCTCCGCTGCCCGACGACATGCCATTCCCCGACGATCCACCGGACCTCTTCACCGATCCTTTCGATCCGATCAACGATCTGCCCGACCCGTTCGACATTCCGTTTCCGCCGGAGGATCCTATGGACAATCTCCCCGACGCCATAGCCATGCCCTTCCCTCCGGACCTCGATGATCCATTGGACGAGCCCTCCCTGCTCCCGGACCCGTTCGACGAAATTCCGGATGTTCCGGATCTGCCCCTTCCGTCTCTGCCCGAGTCGCTCCTCGAACCTCAGGCGGCGAGCAGTTCGCCCACCTTCCAATTGCCCGACCCGATGCCCTACCCGATGCGGCTGCCGTTTCACCCTGCGTATTCCGGAGTGAGCGCGCCCAAGACGGTGCGGACCTGCAACGCGGCGACCGCCAATACGCTGGTCATCGCGGAGCCCAGGCGCAACACCGTAGCTTTCATGGCAACGTGCCCCTACTCGGCCCTCCAGCGCGTCTCGGTTGGCAACTACCCGGTGTCGGTGAGAGTAACGCCGGACGGGCAATTCGCCTGGGCGGCCAACGTCGACTCGGCGAGCATTTCCATCGTCAGCATCGCCAGCAAGACAGTGGTGGGGACCATTGCCCTGCCGCAGTTCAACGGCTATCCAGCCGAGCCGAACGGGGTGGTGTTCACACCGGATGGTGCGACGGCTTACGTCACCAACCACGACGCCAATCCAGGCTCGGTGATTTATGCGATCGACGTCGCCAGCCGCAGCGTGCTGAAGACCATTCCGACGGACGGATACCCGGCGTCGGCGGCGATTACCCCGGACGGCTCGACGCTGTGGGTCGCGAACCGCGCCGACAGCACCATCACCATCATCGACACCTTGACCAACACGGTGGTCACGAAGGTCAGCGCCGACGTCCCGACGGGGATCGCGTTCAATCCCACGGGAACCAGGGCTTATGTGGCGGAGGCGGAACTGGGCAACACCATCGGCTACCTGCGAGTATTCGACGTGTCGAGCCTGGCCACCATCGCGAGGATCCAGGTGGGAGGCTTGCCGCACGTGGTCAAAGTAACGCCCAGCGGGCACTACGTCTTCGTGACCAACGTGGCTTCCAATTCCATTTCGGAGATCAACGCCATCACGAACACGTTGATCCGCACGATCCCGGTGCCGGGACAGCACCCGCTGGGGATCGCGTTTGTCAGGTAGGAGGGCGCTNNCGGCCTGAAGGCCGCCCTCCATGTTCGGCCAGGAGGGTTTGCACTTCGGCGTCGGAGAGCGCTTCGATCTCCTTGAGAACTGCGGCGTAGTCGGCTCCGGCCTGGTCGATCTCGGCGAGGTCGATGGCTTTGGCCAGTTCGGCCACCGTGAAGGGGCCGCCGTAGACGACCTCCAGGGAGAGGTCGACTTGGAAGGTCTGGCGGACGCGCGAAAGCAACTGGACGGCCAGGAGCGAGTGGCCGCCCAGGTCGAAGAAGCTGTCGTGGATGCCCACAGAGGGCAGGGTCAACAGCTCCGCCCAAATCGCCGCGAGCTGTCTCTCGAGCTCGGTGCGCGGCGCCGCCGAGGGCGTGGCAGGGGCCGTTTCCGGGCGTTTGCGCGCGGCCATTCTTTCGAGGATCTGGCCGACGCCGGCCAGCTCGGTGGCAATGCGCTGGAAATCGGCGGGCTGGCGCGCCGGGTGCGTGAGGGAGGCCAGAGGAGGCGGAGCGGCCGGCTGGCAGCCTTCGGGGCGGTACTCGAGCATCGCGAGGTGTTCAGAGGATAAGCGGTACAGCAGGTCCGCGGCGGGCGCGCCGAGGCTTTCGAGCAGGTTCAGCGCGGGACTGTTGCGCGGGCTGGGGGTGAAGGGCACATCGACGCGGGCCAGGCCGCGCTGGCGGGCGATTTCTCCCAGGCGCGCCAACATGCGGTGCTCGACACCCCGGCCGAGCGCGCGGCAGCTCAGCAGAAAGGTGTCCAGCGAGAGCGCTTCCGCGGTTGTGGAGAAGATCATGACGCCAACCAGGCCGTAGCTGCCGAAGCGGTCGCGCACGTCGACGGTGAGGCACTCGGCCCGACCGTCGCGAACGAGCGCCTGAATCTCGCTTTCCGAACGCCGGATGGAGGTGAAGTTCATCTGGTTGGTCCGGTGCGTGAGTTGCGAGACTCTGGGCAGTTGTCCGGGAGTCAGGGGCGCGATGCGGATCTCGAGGTTCAACGCGGCCAGGAATTCCTCGAGGCTTGCAGTATTCCGGAGGCTCCCGCGCTCGACCTCCTGGGCGTAGGCCGACGCGCGCTCGCGATCTTCCGGCGTCACACGCGGGCGGTCGAAGGCCCAGACGTGGCGCAAGAACGCGGGGATCCGCTCGGGATCGGTGGGCAGCAGGAGCGTCAGGACCTCGGGGCAATGGGCCTGGAGCTCGGCGCATTCGGTGGGGTTGTCATCGACGAAGATGAAACTGTCCAGGCCGAGGTTCAGCTCTTCGGCGAGCGAAACCAGGTTGGCGGACTTGGGCTCCCAATTGATGCGGCGAGCGACGAAGTGCTCGGGCTGGAGCGGCATTTGCGGGTTGGCGCGGAAGGTTGCGAGCACATCCTGTTCGTTGTTCTTGCTGGCGAGGCAAAGCAACATGCCGGCGCCGCGTTGGGCGAGCATGAATTCGTGGAGGAAGCGGCGCGGGGGGTCGAGCGACACACCCTCGGGGCCATCCTCGGCGCAGACGCCGCGCCACAGCGTCCCGTCGCAGTCCAGCACGGCCACTTTGTAAGGCGCCATGCGCAGAGCGCGGAGCTTGCGTGCCAGCAGCGTTCCGAGCGCGGCGAAGAAGGCCGGCGTGTAAGGAATGTGGCCCAGTTCATCGCCGTGAGGGTCGTAATAGGCGGGCACCGGGTAGAGGCTCGCCAGCTCCCCGGATTCGACCAGGTGAACCGTGCTCAGTCCCGCGAGCGACGACTCGACTAGCGCCTCCATGCGCCTGGCCAGGGCGGCGCGCCCGGGATCCTCGAGGAAGCCCGGAGAAGCGGGGCAGAGCGCGAGGACCAGCGGGGAGCGGAACGAGTTGGCGGCGGCGCGCAGGGACAGGACCAGGCGCTCGACGTGCTCCTCGATGGCGGCAGCCTCGCCGAACCGCGACCAGTCTTCGAAGCGCACCAGCACGAGATTGACGCCCGCGTAGTTGCGCGCCAGCAGGCTGTCGGGATCGAGCAATTGCTGAAAAACCTGGTTGTAGGGAGCGAATCGGACCTGGTAGTCCCAGCCCAGCTCCTCGATCCAGAACTCGAGCGGCGCGGCGATCAGCTCCGCGGTGAAGGTGGCGCCGAGGGCCAGCAGCGGGGCCGGCCGCGGCGCGCTCGAGGAATCCGGGTGGGAATGGGACATGGGAGGAAGATTTCCCGCAGTTTCATTATGGTTCCCCGCGCCGCGCGGCCACAAGCGGCGGGAACCTAGTTCTTGGCGGGGGCCGGCGCGCCAAACACCACACGAATCGGAATCACGTTGCGGATGGGCTCGACGGACACGTTGAGAACGGCGGGCGCGGGGGGAGCGCCGGCCTGCGGTGTGTAGCGGATGGTAACTTGAGCCTGCTGGCCACTCTGGATCTGCTGTTTATCCAGCTTGGCCTCGAAGCCCGGCAACGGGGGCGGCTCCAGCGAGAGTCTGACCCAGCCCGACATCCGGCTGGTGATGGTCACGACGGCCGAGGAAGGTTCCGAGCCACTCAGCAGAACCTCGGCCTTGTCGGCCGCGACGAGGCGAATCAGTTCTGCCTGGGAAGGGCCCTTGGGCAGGACCATCGGAGTGGGAGGCGAACTGTCGCGCTCGGCCCTGGTCATCGGCTTCATGGGGCCGAAGGGGGTGGGGCGGAGCGCGTCCGGATCGACATACCAGCACCACTTGCCCTTCACGATTTTCCAATCGCTGAAGCGCGGCATCTTCATCCTGATCCGGCCGGCGCCGATCATCATGAACTCCTCCTCGCACAACATGGTGACCTTGGCCCGCTTGAAGTTGTCGGAGTATTCGATCTTGTCCATGTCGCAACTGAAGTAGCGGGACTTCTGCATGGCGAAGAAGATGTCCTTGCTGTCGGGGGCGACCACCTGGTCGGCCAGGCGCAGCTTGCCGTCCACGTGGGCCTGGAAGAAGAAATGAGCCCGGCTGCGCAGGGCCTGGTCGACCTTGGGCGGAGCTTTGGGGGCCGGGGGGGCCGGGGGAGCGGTCCGGGGCAGCTCCTGGGCGAGCAGCACCGCGCCAACCGCGATCGATAGGGCCAAAATGCGCATAGAGTCATTCTAACAAGGGCTTCGCGGTTGCCGAGCGGGGCGGGTGGGCAGAACGCCGAGATGTTTCGAAGCGCGGGCGCGGACATGCCCGAAGCCGCCGGGCAATGTTAGAATAGTCCAAGACGACGCGGCAAGCAGTTGGGAGGTCGTCTAATGGTAAGACTGCAGACTCTGGATCTGCGTATCGGGGTTCGAGTCCCTGCCTCCCAGCCAAGTTCGCGGCGCCAGCCTGGAACCACTCCCTTGCGCCGAAGAGGACAAGCTGAAGCATGTCCCACGCGGAGCATCAACAGCTTGCCCGGCTTTCACAGGCTTCCTACTTCGGGTGGGCGTCTTCGAGGTAGGTGTAGCCGTGGAGGCCGTCTTCGTAGAAGCGGAGCAGGCGGCCGGACTCCTCGTAGCCGATGCGGCCCTCGCGCAGCGCGGTCTCGACGTCGCGGCGGAACTGGGAGAGCAGGGTGTCCGAGTTGAACTGCACGTAGGCCAGCACCTCGCGTACCGTGTTGCCCTTGATTACGGTATCCAGGATGATCTCGCCGTTCCCGTTCAGGCTGACGTGCACGGCGTTGGTGTCGCCGAGCAGGTTGTGCAGGTCGCCCAGGATCTCCTGATAGGCTCCGAGGAGAAAGGCTCCCAGGTAATAGGTCTGGCCGTTGAAGGGGTGCAGGGGCAAGGTGCGCTTGACGTCGCGGCGGTCGATGAACTGATCAACTTTCCCATCCGAGTCGCAGGAGATGTCGCCAATGACCGCGTCCCGGGTGGGGCGCTCTTCCAGCCGGTGGATGGGCATGATGGGGAACAACTGCTTGATGGCCCAACTGTCGGGCATGCTCTGGAAGATGGAGAAGTTGCAGAAGTAGGTGTCGGAAAGCAGCGCATCGAGGCCCTCGAGCTCCTCGGGGAAGAACTCGAGGTCCTTGGCCAGGCGCTGGATGCGGCGGCAGATGGCCCAGTACAGGTTCTCGGCCAGCGAACGCTGCTCGAGCGGGAGGTAGCCCAGGCTGAAGAGGTTGAGGGCCTGGTCGAGGGCCTGCTGGGCGTCGTGGAAGGTCTCGAGCAGGTTCTTGGTGCTCAGGGAGCGGAAGGTTTCCTGGAGGTCGATGAGCGGCTGCTCGGATTCGGGAGAGACTTCGGGGGGCGGGTCCTGCTCCCCGGAACCGCTCACGCCCAGGACGTTAAAGACCAACATGCTGTGGTAGGCGACCACCGCGCGGCCGCTCTCGGACATGATGGTGGGATGCGCCACGCCGGCTTCCTCGCAGACGCTCTGGACGTGGTAGACGACGTCGTTGGCGTATTCCTGCAGAGTGTAGTTGACGCTGGATTCGAAGTCGGTCTGCGAGCCGTCGTAGTCGATTCCCAGGCCGCCTCCCACGTCCAGGTATTTTAAGCCGGCTCCGGCGCGCACCAGCTCGGTGTAGATGCGCGCCGCCTCGATCACGGCGGCCTTGATGTGGCGAATGTTGGTGATCTGGCTGCCCAGATGGAAGTGCAGCAGCTCGAGGCAGTCGGCCATGCCCAGCGATTTCAGTTGATCGAGGGCGCGCACGGCCTCGCTCACGGTCAGCCCGAACTTGGAGCGGTACCCTCCGGAGGACTTCCAGCGGCCCGAGCCGCGGCTGGCCAGCTTCAGGCGCAGCCCGATGCGCGGCCGGACGCCGATGCGCTGCGCGTGCGAGGCCACCAGATCGAGTTCCGTGTACTTCTCGACCACCGTGGTGATCTGGCGGCCTATCTTGGTGGCCAGCATCACCATCTCGATGTACTCGTCGTCCTTGAATCCGTTGCAGATGATAGGGGTGTCGTTATCCGCCACCGCCAGCACCGCCAGAAGCTCGGGTTTGGAGCCAGCCTCCAGGCCGAACTTGTACGGCCGGCCGAACTGGAACACTTCCTCGACCACCTGCCGCTGCTGGTTCACCTTGATCGGGTAGATGCAGCAATACCCGCCATGGTAGTTGTGCTCGGCGATGGCGCCCTGAAAGGCCTGGTAGATTTCGCTCAACCGCTGCCGCAGAATCTCGCCAAAGCGGATCAGGATAGGCAGCGAGATGCCGCGCAACACCAGCGTGTCGACGAGCTCCTTGAGGTCGATCGCCCGGGCGGAATCCTTGGAGGGATGCACCCGGAGATGACCGTCCGCGCCGACGGAAAAATAGCCTTTCCCCCAACTGGCGACGTCATACAGCTCGCTGGCATCCGCCACGCTCCAGCGCTCCGACGGCTCCCGCAGAAGCAGGTTCTCCGAGACTTTCACGCTCAACGATTGCGCCTCCTGAAGATTCAAGTTTCCCCCCAAATGGTCTGGGGGGCAAGTGGAATTAACGGAGGGGCTTGTGGCTCGCCCATCTCCCCGGTATCGCGGTAGCGCAAGTTGGACATCGACCATCGATGGTGAGCCGGTAGTCGAGAATGCGATAGCCGCGGCGCTGGACCAGCCGCCCGGCGCAGCCCGGGCAGTTAGTGTCCTCCAGGCCTCCTACGTTGCCCGGAAGGTTGCCGGCGTAGACGTAGCGCAGACCGGCCTGGCGGCCGATTTGGGCGGCCCGCAGCAGGTCCTCGGGGCTCGTGTCGCGCGGGTCCAGCAGTTTGTAGTCGGCATGAAATGCGGTCACGTGCCAAGGAATGTCGGGCGAGATTCCGGCCAGGAAACCGGCGATGGATCGCAGCTCCACTTCCGAGTCGTTGAAGCCGGGCACGAGCAGCGTCACCACCTCCAGCCAGAAGCCTAGCGCATGGATTTGCCGCAGGCTGTCCAGAATGGGCTGTAATCGCCCGCCCAGCTCGCGGTAGTGGCGGTCGTTGAAGCTCTTCAGGTCGACTTTGTAGAGGTCCACCCAGGGCCGGAGATACTCGAGGACCTGGGGGGTGGCATTACCGTTGGAAACGAAGCCGGTGAGCAGCCCCGCGGCGCGCGCTTCCTGAAACACGGCCACCGCCCATTCGGCGGTGATCAGCGGCTCGTTATAGGTGCTGACGACGGATTCGGCTCCGGAATCGACGGCCTGGCGGACCAGCCCTTCGGGGGTTGCCCGTCGCACCGGCGCCAGGGCGTCGGGATCGCGCAGGGCTTGGGAGGTCACCCAGTTCTGGCAGTACCCGCAGTGCAGGTCGCAGCCCAACATGCCGAAGCTGTAAGCCAAGGAGCCCGGCCGCACGTGGAAGAAGGGCTTTTTCTCGATGGGGTCGCACTGGGCGCCGGCGACGTATCCCCAGGGGACGCGCAGCTTTCCCCCGGAGTTGAATCGAACTTTGCAGACCCCCGCCTGCCCCTCGAAGATGGGGCAACAATGCCCGCACGCAGTGCAGCGGATGCGCCGCTCGTCCAAGGGCTCCCAGAGAACCCCTTCCCGAGTGCTCTCAGCCAGGAGGGCGGCCAGAGTGGGCATCTGACTCCATGATACCCCTCCGAGACTCGTCCGCCGGGACGCCTACTTGCCGTAATAGGCGGCGTTGGCGGCGGCGAACTGTTGCTGATCGGCCGGCAGCTCGTCCAGCGTGAAGATCGAATTGGTCGGGCAAACCGGGACGCAGGCGCCGCAGTCGATGCAGGCCTCGGGGTCGATCATGAGGTGCTTGAGCTCCGCGAAATCGGGCTCGTCTTTCTTGGGATGAATGCAATCGACCGGGCAGGCCTCGACGCAAAGTTCGTCTTTGGTGCAGGTATCGGTAATAACGTACGCCATGAAATCACTCTCCTCTAATTTACGAGCAATCTCGGGACCAACCGGCTGGAAGCCCCGAAGGTTGCAGTTAGCCATTCTACCGCAGCCGGGGCTGCTGGAACCGCAGCCGCCCGGGGGAGCCCCCAAGGAGGCCCGGGGATGGCGGCGGGCCCGCATCTCTGCTATCTTGTAAAGGACTGGGCCGCTCATGCCTTTTCAGATTCAACCACTTAGGGAATTTCTGGTACGACCTGCGCTACCCCCTGCGCTGGCACGAATGTCGCAGCTTGCCTACAACGTTTTCTGGAACTGGGAGCCGACCATCCGCACGCTGTTCCGGCGCATGGACTCGGGGTTGTGGAACGCCTGCGGGCACAACCCGGTCTCCATGCTGGGGCGGATACCCCAGGCCACCCTGGAGAAACTCGCTGCCGACCCGCGTTATCTGGCCCTCTACCGGCGCGCCTGTGAGCGATATGACGCTTACATGCACCGCCTGGAGACGCCCGGCCAGAAGAAGCTGATCGCCTACTTCTCGATGGAGTACGGCATTGTGGAGTGCCTGCCGGCGTACTCGGGCGGCCTGGGAATGCTTTCGGGGGACTTTCTGAAGGCGTGCAGCGATTCCGACGTTCCCATCGTAGCCTGCGGCCTGCTCTACCAGACCGGGTACCTGCAACAGTACCTGAACCCGGACGGGTGGCAGCAGGAGCGCTATCCGCTCAACGATTTCTATACTTTGCCGATCACCCCGGTGCGGGACGGCGGCGGCGCGGACCTCAAAGTTCAGGTCACGCTGCCCACCGGCACGGTGTGGATCAAGGTCTGGACCATGGACGTCGGGCGGGTCAAGCTGTATCTGCTGGACACCAACATCCCGGAGAACGACCGCCCGGAACATCGCGACATCACGGATGCCTTGTACGGCGGCGACAATCACGTGCGCATCCGGCAGGAGATTGTGCTGGGAATCGGCGGGCTGCGCGTGCTCAAGGCGCTGGGGCTGGAGCCCACCGTCTTCCATATGAACGAGGGGCACTCGGCGTTCCTGGCCCTGGAACGCATTCGGCTGCTGATTGCGGAGGGCGGGGTGAGCTTCGAGGAAGCGCTGGAGGCCTCGCGCAACAACAACGTCTTCACCACCCACACCTCGGTTCCCGCGGGCATCGACATCTTCGACTCGGGCCTGATGTGGGAATACTTCCACGATTACTGCCGCGAGGCGGGCATCGATTTCGAGCAGCTCATGGGGTTGGGAAGACGCAACCCGGGGGACAGCTACGAACGGTTCTCGATGGCCATCCTGGCCATCAAGGCCTCCTGCTTCCGCAACGCGGTCAGCCGGCTGCACCGGATGGTTTCCCAGGAGATGTTTCAGGACTTGTGGCCGCAGCTCCCGGTCTGGGAGATTCCGATCACCTCGATCACCAACGCGGTGCACCTGCTGAGCTGGCTCAACGGGGATCTGGCGACGCTTTACGACCAGTACCTGCAGCCGGACTGGCGCGAGCGCTTGAACGATCCCAAGACCTGGGAACAGGTGCAGGACATTCCCGACCAGGAGATGTGGGAGGCGCACCGGCGACGGAAACGGCGGCTAGTCGCTTTCGTCCGCGAGCGCCAGCACGAGTTCGCGAAGCAGCGCAAGGCCTCCACCGCCGAGATCCGGCGCGCCTCCGAGGTACTGGACCCGGAGGCCTTGACGATCGGCTTCGCGCGGCGCTTCGCCACTTACAAGCGCGCCACCTTGCTGTTCCGCGACGCGGCCCGGCTCAAGCGTATTCTGTGCCACCCGGAGAGGCCGGTCCAGATTGTCATCGCCGGCAAAGCGCATCCCAAGGA
>PLEM01000006.1 GCA_003137035.1 Bryobacterales bacterium
TATACACAGCGTCTTAAATGATTGCGCATAGACGCCGTAGGCTTTCGCTGTGGCGCGCCCAGGCGGCGAACTCCCACTCCACCGTTTCGATGACTCGTTCCAGTTGGGGGAAGTAGTGGTTGTGCAGACATCGGCGTCGGGTGAACTTCCAGACGCGCTCAATCGGGTTCAACTCCGGACTGTACGCCGGCAAGAACTCCAGGGAGATGCGTTTGGCGTGGGTCTCCCGCCAGGGCCGGTGCAGCCGGGCGTGGTGGTAAGAGGCATTATCTAGAATCAGCACCATGCGCCGCCGAGTCGCTCGATTGGCCCGGCTGAACTGACGGAGGAAATCAAAGAAGGTCTGGGCGCCGAATCGTTCCGTCTCACGCCGGTAAAGAAACCTCCCGTCCCGCAAGCGCACGGCGCCAAAGTAGCCGACGCTGCGCCGTGTGGGGTGGTGCAGCAGAACCGGATCGCGGTTCTCCGGCGGCACCCACATGCGGCAGTGCGAGCCATACTGCTGGAAGTGCACCTCATCCAGGGACCAAAGGTCAACACTTGGGTCGGCGGCGAGCCGGCGCAGTTTTTTTTACGGCGGCTTGTTGGACTGGGTCCGCGTGCGCAATCAGGGGGCGAGGTTTCCGGAGGCGGAATCCGAACTGGCGGAACAGACGCTGGCACTGCCGTACTCCCAGCCTCACGCCGAACTCCTGTGCCACATGCGCCGACAGCAGTTTGCCATCCCACAGATGCCCCTCCAGTCCGAAGTGCTGCGGGGGCAACCGCAAGGCGGCGCTCACCAGTTTCAGTTGCGGATCGCTTAACCGGCTGGGCCGCCCCGGCCGCTCCCCTTCTCGCAGACCTGCCAGTCCGCGGGCCTCGAAACGGTGAACCCAATACTCCACCGTGCGCCGCGCGTCGCCCAACAAGCGGGCCACCTGCGGGCAGGTCACTCCTTGCGCCACCAGCAGCACGCCATGAAGTCGATGATCGTAGCGGGATTCCTCGGAACGGCGGATCTCGTCCTGCAGTCCGAGCGCGATATCGGCGGAGTCGGCAATCGTCAGAGCTCTCATAGTTCCATGAGAGCACAGATTCACATTATGCGCAAATCTTTATGACGCTGTGTATATAATTAGGCGATGACCGATCTGGAGCAGGTGCGCACTATCGTCCTTGAGGGGCTTCGCGGCCATCCTGCGCGCGTGTACCTGTTCGGCTCCTGGGCGCGTGGGAAGGCGCGCCGCATCTCGGACATGGATGTCGGCATCCTGCCTCTGGAGCCCCTCCCGCCGGGCCTGCTTCTGGATCTTCAGGAAGCGCTTGAGAACAGCGACGTCTTGTACCAGGTGGACCTGGTGGACTTAACCTCGGCTTACGGACCCTTGCGCGATTGGGTTCTTTCGGAGGGAGTGCTTTGGAGCGGCTGAAAGAGCGCCTGGCGGTGGCCCGGGCCTGGCAAAAAAGCGAATGCGGCGGGGAGGATCAGGCGCGCGAGGTTCTGCGCACGGCCCAGGACCGGAACCTGACCGTCCACACTTACGACGAGACTCTGGCGGAGGAGATCTGCTCCCGTCTGTCTGAACACGCCCGGCTGATGGAGGCCTGGCTGGACGCGATCGAACAGCGCCTTTGAAAGGTCACCACAAAGCGCCGGCCCCGGAAGGAATCCGGGGTCCAATGAATAGGGTAACTTTGCTTTAGCCAGGGCGATTGTAGAACACTGGACGAGCCACGCTCGGCAAGCTATGGTCGTTAGTTTCTTGGTGCCTTCGTGCCCGTCACAAAGCCTGATCTCGGTTGCGGCGATCCATTGCTTGGTGGCGAGTTGTCCTGAAAAAGGCCAAGCTCGACCCCGCCGGAGAGACTGTGAAGCGATTGCCAACCGAGCCGAGCCTGGCAAATTCAAAAGCAAAGAGAGTATGCCATGGCGGAACGCAAAAAGTCCACCTTCCAGCGGTTGCAGGACGGGAGGTTGAATCGGAAGCAACGCAAGGAATTGGCCCAACGGTTGGCGAAGGACGATCCAGGGTTGGAGATCGTGCATCGCGATGCGGCGGGAATCGATATTGGGAATGCGAGTCATTTCGTGGCGGTACCGGCGGACCGGGATGCGGAGCCGGTGCGGGAATTCGGCTCCTGGACCGATGCGCTGCTGCGGATGGCGGAATGGCTGAAGAAATGTGGAATTCGGACCGTGGTGATGCAGTCCACGGGGGTCTACTGGGTAGCGGCACACGACGTGTTGGAAAAAGCCGGGTTTGAGGTTTGGCTGGTGAATGCGCGCGGCACCAAGAACCTGCCGGGGCGCAAGAGCGATGTGCAGGAGTGCCAGTGGTTGAGGAAGCTGCATACCTACGGGCTGCTGCGGAATTCGTTCCGGCCGCCCGAGCAGATTCGAGCATTGCGGACGGTGTGGCGGCTGCGGGACCGGATAGTGAGCGATGCGGGCCGGACCGTACAACAGATGCAGAAGGCGCTCACGAAGATGAACGTGCACTTGGCCAACGCGATCAACGACGTGAGCGGCGTCACTGGATTGAGGATCATTCGGGCCATCGTGAGCGGGCAACGGGACCCGCGGCAATTGGCCAAGCTCCGGGACGTGCGCGTGCGTGCCAGCGAGGAAGAGATCGTCTGCAGCCTGGAAGGCAACTGGCAATCCGACGTGCTCTTCGAGTTGGAGCAAGCGTTGGAGACCTTTGATTTCCACCAGAGACAACTCGCCGCCTGCGATGCGCAGTTGCAGCGGTACATGGCGGCGTTGCCGGATCGTGAGGGGGTGCCGGCCGCCGAACCGGTGGCTGAGCCGAAGGAGCCAGCGGGCAAGCGGCGCAAGGCCAAGTCGAAACGAAAGGCAAAGAACTACCCCAGCTTCGACTTGGCGGTGGAACTCGCGCGCAAGACGGGCGTGGATTTGACGACGATAGACGGGATCAATGTGCTGACGGCGCAGACGATCTTCGCCGAACTGGGCGCGGATCTGAGCGCGTTTCCGAGCGAAGCGCATTTCTGCTCCTGGTTAACCCTTTCGCCCAAGCGAGACGTGAGCGGGGGAAAGGTGATTAAGCACGTGTCAAGCCCGATGCAAAACCGGGTGGCCCTGGCTTTGCGAATGGCAGCCCAGTCGTTGTTCAACAGCAATAGTTATCTCGGCGCCAAGTCCCGTCAGTTGCGGGCGAGGCTGGGCGGCCTCAAGGCGATAAAGGCCATGGCGCGCTGTCTCGCCTGCCTGGTCTACCGACTTCTCACCAAGGGGCAAGCGTGGGTTGACCGAGGAGCCGCCCACTTCGAAGAGCAGCGCAAGTGCCGGGACATGGCAGCACTCAAACGCCGGGCCGCCGCCATGGGGCTCCGATTGGTGCCGAATGCCTAGCGACTCCGAGCCCGATGGCAGATCATTTTCCGTCCCCCGGGAGTGAGTTACCGGAGAGGCACAAAGGCACCAAGAAGAATGAGATTGGTAAAGACTTCACCGCGCAGCGGGCGTGGAGAAAGACTCTATAGATCGCGATAGACTTCGTTTCGATTGCGAACGCGGGTGATGGTCAAGATTCGGCTCGATTCGTCGACCGCATAGACAACACGAGCTTGCGCATCACCGCATCCAGCGGAATGCGCTTCTTCTCGGCCAGACGGCGCTGGCTTATGATCGCATCGGCTTCATCCTCGGAGATGCGGACGGGGTTGGTGAGCACAACTCCACCCTTCACCCGTGTGGCTCCCGCCAACTTGAGCTTCGTTTTCACAATTAAATTATAAGCCCTTGCGAACAATCAAGATGCACCACAGACCAGCGATTCAGCGATTCCGCAACCATGAAAAGGCGAATGGCCGGAAGGTGCGGTGGGAGGGGACCATGGGGGAATTTGACGGGTTTGGGTGAGTACAAGGAGA
>PLEM01000219.1 GCA_003137035.1 Bryobacterales bacterium
GGCAGCGACCACAGCTTGATGGTTAAGTCTGTGCTCCCCGAGGCCAGCAGCCGGCCGGCCGGGCCGATGACGAGCGGCGGCTCCCCTCCCGCGAGGGTCCGCACCAGCACCCCATCCGGCATCGACCACAGCTCGATGGCGTAGGACAGAACAACGGACGCCTCCGGAGCGGACTGACGATCCTCCGCCGGCAGCGACCACGGCTTGGTGGTATTGTCATCGCTGCCCGAGGCCAGCAGCCGGCCGTCCGGGCTGACCGCGACCGAGAACACCCAGCCCGACTTCCCCGCGATGGTTTTCACGAGCGCCCCGTCCGGCAGCGACCACAGCTTAACGGTCTTGTCGAAACTGCCCGAGGCCAGCGAGCGCCCGTCGGCGCCTATGGCGACCGAGTGCACCGGGGCCGAATGTCCCGTGAGCGTCTTCAGCAGCGCCCCATCCGGCAGCGACCAGAGCTTGATGGTCCAGTCCCGGCTGCCGGAAACCAATACCAGGCCATCTGGACTGATGGCGACCGAGTGCGCCGAGTTCGAATGGCCCTTAAGGGTCTTCAGCAGCGCCCCATCGGGCAACGACCAGAGCTTGACGGTGTGGTCTGCGCTTCCCGAAGCCAGCAGCCTCCCGTCCGGGCCGAAGGCGAGACTCTCAATGCTCCTGCCATGCGCTGCCGCGCCCTGGCAGGGAGGCCCGCACCCCGGCATCGTAGCCGCGCCGGCCACCGCCGCAGCGGCCGCCAGGTCCCGCCGGCTCAGCTTCCAGCCCGACCGGCCTCGCTGAATCGCATAAATCTCTGGTTTCATGCCACCTCAGTTCGGGTACCAGTAGTGCCCGCCGCCTCCGCCACCGCCGCTGGTGTGGCCGACACAGGAACAGGAGGTGTGCCCGACGCAGCGGCACAGCTTTCCGGGTACGCAGTTGCAGGTGCACACGGCGCCTGCCGGGATGGGCGATCCACAGCCTTGGGTGTAAGAGGCTCCGCCGCGGGTGTATTGAACCCCTACTGCATCGGGCCTCATCGCCTCCAGGTCCATCAGGCAGGTGGGCAAGGGCTGGCCTTCGGGAAGCGTCCAGAGCTGGACGACGCCGTCCTGGCTTCCCGATGCCAGCCGCTTCCCGTCCGGGCTGACCGCGACCGCATCCACCGGCTCCGAATGCCCCTTGAGGGTCTTCAGCAGCGCCCCATCNNCACAGCTTGATGGTCTTGTCGTCGCCGCCGGAGGCCAGTAGCCGGCCGTCCGGACTGATAGCGGCCGACCGCACCCAACCCTTGTGCCCCCCCAGCGTCCTGAGCAGCGTCCCATCCGGCAGCGACCACAACTTGATGGTCGCGTCGGCGCTGCCCGAGACCAGCAGCCTCCCGTCCAGGCTGATGGCGACCCGCTTCACCCAGCCCGAATGCCCCGCCAGAGTCTTCAACAGCGCGCCGTCTGGCAGCGACCACAGCTTGATGGTGTTGTCGTCGCTGCCCGAGGCCAGCAGTCGGCCGTCCGGGCCGATGGCGACCGATTGCACCTCGCCCGATTCCGCCGTGAGACGCTTCAGCGCGGCCCCATCCGGCAGCGACCAGAGCCCGAGGGTCTTGTCCAAGCTGCCCGAGGCCAGCAGCCGGCCGTCCGGACTAATGGCGACCGACCATACCGCGGCCGAATGCCCCTTGAGCGTTTTCAGCAACGCCCCATCCGGCATCGACCACAGCTTGACGGTGTGGTCACCGCTCCCCGAGGCCAACAGCTTCCCTCCCGGGCCGAAAGCGAGACTCATCACCCAGTCGCTATGAGCTGCCCCGCCGTGGCAGGGTGGCGCCGGCCCGCACCCCGGCATCGCCGCCGCCCCGGCCACCGCAGCCGCGGCCGCCAGATCCCGCCGGCTCAACTTCCAGCCTGACCGGCCTCTCTGAATCGCGTAGACCTCAGGTTTCATGCCACCTCAGTTCGGATACCAGTAATGACCGCCTCCACCGCTGGAGTAACTGACGCACGAGCACGAGCTATGCCCCACACAGGAACAGGAGGGAGCGGCAACGTGCCCCACGCAGGAACAGGCGGGAACCGCAACGTGTCCCACGCAGGAGCAGGACTTGTGGCCCACGCACGCGCACGTGCCTCCCGCCACGCAATTGCAGGTGCACACCGCGCCCGCCGGGATCGGCGTTCCGCAAGCCTGGGTGTAGGACGCTCCGGCGCGCGAATACTGGATTCCCTTGGCCTCGGGCTGGCTGGCCATCACGTCCATGAGGCACGTGGGGAGCGGCGCGCCGTCGGGCAGCGACCACAGCNNGCAGCGACCACAGCTTGATGGTCTTGTCCGCGCCCGCCGAGGCCAGCGTTTTGCCATCCGGGCTGATGGAGAGCGCGAGCACGCCGCCGGTATGCCCCGGGAGCGTCTTGAGCAGCGCGCCATCGGGCAGCGACCAGAGCCTGACCAACTTGTCCTGGCCGCCCGAGACCAGCAACTTGCCGTTCGGGGTAATAGCCAGCGCGTTCCCATCGCCGATGTGGGTCCTCAGCGGGGCGCCGCCGGGCAGCGACCACAACCTCACTCGTCGATCCTCGCCCGCCGAGGCCAGCAGCCGCCCGTCGGGGCTGACGGCTACCGCGGTTACCGCGCCGGTGTGGCCTCTCAGGGTCGTGGGAGACGCCCCCGCGGGCAACGGCCACAGCTTGATCGTCTGGTCCTCGCCTCCCGAGGCCAGCAGTCGCCCATCCGGGGTGATCGCCAGCGCGCGCACGCGGCCTGCGTGCCCGGTGAGGGTTCTCACTCGGGACGCGCCCGGGACCGACCAAAGCCCGATGGTCCCATCCGCGCCGCCGGCCGCCAGCAGCCGCCCATCCGGGCTGATGGCGAGCGTCTCCACGCCACGCAGGGCCAGGATGGCGGAGGCCGACCCCTCGGGCAGCAACCACTGCTTGAGCGGGTCGCTCGCGCTCGCCGACACCAGAACTTTTCCGTCCGGACGGATGGCCAGCGCCAGCACTGCGTCCGAGTGTCCCTCGAGGATCTTCAGCAGCGCGCCTTCGGGCATCGACCACAGCTTGACCGTCTTGTCGGCGCTCGCGGAGGCTAACAGCCGCCCATCGGGACTGAAAGCCAGGCTGTGGATGCGGTCCCGGTGCGCGGCAGCGCCTTTCGTGCTCAGCTCCTGGCGCGGGGCCTCTTCCGATCCGCAACCCGGCATGGCCGCCGCAGTAGCAGCCGCGGCAGCCGCGGCCAAATCGCGCCGGCTCAGCTTCCAACCGGACCGGCCTCGCTGAATCGCGTAGATCTCAGGTTTCATACTGTCCCCTTCGTGGGGCTAGTTCGGATACCAGTAATGACCGCCTCCGCCGCCGCTGCTCGTGTGGCCGACGCAGGAACACGAAGTGTGCCCCACGCAGGAACAGAAGCCCACGCACGAGCAACCGCTGCCCGGCACGCAGTTGCAGGTGCAGACGGCCCCGGCAGGGACCGGCGATCCGCACGCTCGGGTGTAGGATTCTCCGCCGCTCGTGTAGCGTATGCCTTTGACGGCGGGCGCGCTCTCTTCCAGGTCCATCAGGCAAGTGGGGAGCGGCTTGCCATCGGGCAGCGACCAGAGCTTGATGGTCTTGTCGTCGCTGCCTGCGGCCAGCAGCCGCCCGTCCGAACTGATGGCCACCGAGGTCATCTCGCCGGAATGCCCCGGCAGAGTCTTCATCAGTGCCAAACCGGGCAGCGACCAGAGCTTGATGGTCTTGTCAACGCTTCCCGAAACCAGCAGCTTCCCGTCGGGGCTGAAGGCCAGTCCCTTCACCGGTTTGCCATGCGCGACAACGCCCTTACAAGCCGGCGGCGATTCCATCGGTCCGCAACCCGGCATGGCCGCCGCAGTAGCAGCCGCAGCCGCCGTAGCCAAATCGCGCCGGCTCAGCTTCCAGCCGGAACGGCCGCGCTGGATGGCGTACACCTCCGGATTCGTCTCAGACACGGGTTTCATTGTAGTACTCCCGGCAGAGGTTGCATTCGTGGCAGCGGCGCCCGCAGCGCAGGGTGCGGGCGTAGAAAGCCTCGTCGATCTCAAGCGGCGCGAGTGGCGAGGCCGGTCCGCCCCCGATCTCGTGCGGCGCGAGCGGGCGTCGGTGGATGTACGCGCCCAGGACTTTGCGGTAGGTCGGGGCGTCCTGTAATGTCGCGCGGCCGGCGAGCTTCCATTCGTCCGACACCCCATCCAGCAGGTGCAGGTGCTGCGGCAGCACCCAGGCGCCGGTCAGGCGCATCCAAGGCTCGCGCTCGAGCAATTCGCCGCACAGCGATTCGGGCCGTGCAAACCCCGCGCACATTTCGTGGAAGTGCTGCACGCGGTAAGGGCATCCCGGAAGGCAGGCCTCGTTCACGATGAGGCGAATTCGGCCTTTGAAGGCCGCCCGCAGCGCCTGGAGCGCGGGCAAATCGCGCATGATGCTGCTGGCGGGCACCAGCGTGTCGCAAATGCCTTCGAGCATGAGCGCCTGGTTGGGCCGCGTGATGTCCATCAGGATGGAGGCCGCCAGCGGCAGGGCGGGAAGCGCCTCGCGAATGCGCGCGGCGAGCAGCAGGTTCGAAACCGTCGCCGACGAGACGCCGCGCTCGCCGATCAGCCGCTTCAGCGCCTCGATAATTGCCGGGGCGATCTCCTCGACAGGGCGCGGCAGAGTGATGGGATTGACCAGCACCGCGCGCGCGAGGCGGCTGCGCTTTAGGAACGACTCGAGCTGCGCCGCGGGTTGCGGCGGGCGGCCGGAACCCACCACGTCACCCGGTAGCGGGAAGTAGACCTCGCGGATGTGCCGGCCAAATTCGTGCTCGAGCCGCTCCCAAAATGCGGGCGGCTGATCCACGTACGGGACCACCCACCGGCGGGCCGGCGCCGCGGGCTCGACCTTGGAGACGGCGGCGACCGCGGGACGCAGGCGCTGCATCGAAGCCGCGAGGCAGCCGCCGTTGCAACGGCCACTTTCCCGTACCTCGCACGCCGCGCACTCGCGGAAGACGCCCAGGCGCCGGTAGCCGGAGAACCTCCCGGAAAAGCGGCTGCGCAAGGCCGCGGCGGTCTCGTCCTCAAGCAATGGTTCACGCGCGAGAGTGGCCAGCGGGTAGCAGGAAACCACCTGCCCGTCCGGGAGAATGTCGAGAATCGGCGAACACCGCGTGCCGATATCGGCGGCGGCCGGCCCGAGGGCGTCGAGGAAGCCGGGCGGGAACATGCAGGGTACGAATCCGCAGTCGAAGGTCGACTCGACTCCCGCGGCCCGCGCCTCCTCGTGGAACCTGGCCAGCCGCGTTCCCACGATCTGGTAGTGAACCGGATGCAAGAAGCGGTTCGATCCGTCCGCGGCCGGATGCGCCAGCCCGAAGCGGATGTTGGGCGCGAGGCCGTGCTCGCGGATCAGGTCCAGCAGAAAGGCGGGATCGAACGCGGGGGTGTAGATGTTGAAGCCGAGTGTAACGCGGTTCCCCAGGCGGCCTAGCGTCCGCGCCTGGCGCCGGTCGCCCGCGGTGGTATTCATCAGCACCGCGGCGTCGTGGCTCTCCAGCCAGCGCAGGGCCGGCTCCGGCATCAGCCCGTTCGAGAACACTCGCACCCGCAGGCCGCGTTCCAGCGCCATCTCCGCGAAGCGCGGGAACTCCGGGTGCAGAGTTGGTTCGCCGCCCAACAGGCGCGCCTCGTCGATTCCGGAGCGCTCGAGGAAGTCGAGCGCCTTCTCGAAGGTCTCGATGCTCATCTGCGAGACACCGGAGCGCCGCTGGGCGCCAGCGAAGCAGTAGACGCAATCGCGGTTGCAGGCGGTGGTGAGGGAGATGTTAGCCACGCAGAAACCCCGCCTTCCTCCATGCCTCCACGGTGTCGAGCACGAACTTCCGCGCCGCTACCGGCTCCAGCCCGGCGATAGCGCACAACTTGGCGGCAATCTTCTCGGAAGAGTCGCCGCGCGTAATGAGGTCCCAGATCGCAGCCTCGGGGTACGAGAGAGAAGTGGCCGCTCCGGTGGCGCCGTTGATGAGCACGACTCCGGCCGCCTCGACAGCCCACCTGATTTGTTCCGCCGCCCGGTACTCGCTCATGGGGCGCCTACCTTGTCGCTCGGCCGCAGGGCCAGGCGCTGCATCTCGGCGCGGTCGGCGACCAGGTCATCGGCCAGCGAGGCGAAGCCCAATCCCTCTAGCAGCGAGCACGCAGTGATGAGCCGGGTCTGGATGCAGAAGTCGTCGTAGGTGAGCGAACATCCGGGGTAGGAGTGATTCACGTGGCAGCCACCAGCGCACGACCATCGGCAAAAGCAGTTCTGGCAACGCGGCTTATCGGCGACAAGCTGCCGGACGCGCTCGATGTCTTCCCCCGGCAGTTCCATACCGCCGTCCGTGCCGAGCCGCCCCAGGTTGAGATCGAGCCCGCGCGCCTGCCAGTCGCGCTCCAGCAGATAGCAGGCGCTCAGGCGCCCATCGGGATTGAGAATCAGCGTGTCGTTCCCCACCGGGCAGAAAGTGAGGCGCGGCTCCTCGGTGACGGCGGCCGCGTAAACCGGCTCGACCCCGCGTTCGCAGGCCGCGCGGCGGGCGCTCAGGAAATGCGCCGCGAAGCGGTACGGATCGGGCGGGCGCAGGCCGGCGCGTTCGGATTCCGGCGTCGGCTGGAGGGTCTCGAAGTCGATGGAATAGGGCCGGAACTCCTCGGAAAACCAATCCACGGTCTCGGCCAGTTGCTCGACGTTATCCTCGGCCACGCACATGCGAAAGCAGAGTTCGGTGGGCGAGGCGGCCAGCACGCGCGCCGTCGCCGCTACCTGATCGAAGCAGCCGCGGTGGCGATCGTGGACCGCGCGGAAGCCGTCAAAGGAAAGGACGACGGCATCGAAGTAATCGCCCACGAAGCGGGCCCGGGGTTCGGGGTAGACACCGTTGGTGGCGACCTCGAGGCGCGGCAGCAGACCCCGCTCAGCCGCGACAGCCCGGGTTCGATGCACGGCCACGTCCACCACGTCCGGCGCGGAGAATGGTTCGCCGCCGAAGAAATGCACGTCCAGGGTGCGCCGCCCGGCGCGCGCGGAGTAGTCCGCCATCCAGTCCACGCCGGCCGCAGCCAGGCGGAGGTCCATCTGCTCGCCGCACGGGGTGGCGCCAAAACCGCAATAGACGCAGGAGAGGTTGCAGGCGCGCGTAGGAACCAATCCCAGGAACTGGGGGCTTACGGGGCCTGAGCGGGGGCGCGGCTCGGCTTCCGGCGACTCATCCAGCGCCGCGCGCAACTCCTCGGGGAACTCGGCAAGCGCCGCATGGTTCACCAGCGCCGCGACGCGCTGAAGCGGAGCATAGACCAGCCACTTGTCGAAGATCGGTACCGCGAATACGAGGGACGGCATCAGCAGCTCACCGCAAGATACCATAGTAGGCCACGGAGTTCGCGGAGGAACGAAGGCTTGGAGCTTTACTCGATTCCCTACCAGGACGGGTACATCGTCTATCGGCCACTGCTGCAACTGGCCTTCGTGGCCAACGCCGCGATGGTGAATCTCCTGGCCCGACTGGATGGCCCGCCCTTCGCGCCGGCCTCCGACGCCGAGCGCCAGGCCCTGAGCTTCCTGGAGGAGATCGGTTTCTTCGAGCCTGACCCGGAGCCGCCTCCCGCGCCTTCCGCCGAGTCGCCCTATCAACCCACGGTGGCGGTGCTGTGCCTGACCACAGCCTGCAACTTCCGCTGCGTGTACTGCTACGCCCGCGGAGGCGAGACGGAAGTTCGGCATCTCCCCGTCGAGCTTGGGCGCAGGGCTATCGACCTGGTCTCGCGCAACGCTCTCGACCGCGGAGAAGATCGCTTCAGCCTGGCGTTTCACGGGGGCGGCGAGCCCACGCTAGCCGGACGGCAACTGCGCGCCTTGGTGCGTGATGCGCGGTCCAGGGAGGTGGCCTGCCAGGTTTCGCTCACCACCAACGGCTATTGGACGGCGAACCAGCGCGCCTGGCTGCTCGACAACATCGATCAGGTCAGCCTTTCGCTGGACGGCCTTCCGGAAGTTCAAGACCGCCAGCGACCCACCACAGGCGGCCGACCGTCTTTCGCGCGCGTGCTCGCCAGTGCCCAGGCCATGGACCGGCGCAAGGTCTCCTATGGCATCCGCCTGACCGTTACGGACGATTCCATCGGCGGCCTGCGGGCCGGCCTGGACCTGCTGTGCCGCGAAACGCGTTGCGGGGTTTTCCAGGTGGAGCCGGCCTTCGCATACGGCCGCGGGNNGCGCTGGATCGGCACGGGGCGCTCAGCCGCATCCAGCGCTTCGGGGAGGCGTTTCTGGAAGCCTGGGAAATCGGCGCCGTGCATGATCGGCATGTGTACTACTCGGGAGCGCGCCCCTGGCTGGCCACGCGCCGCTTCTGCCAGGCCCTGGACCAGGCTCTAGTCGTGACGCCCGACGGCGCCCTCACCGCCTGCTACGAGGTGTGCGGCCCGGAGCATCCTCTGGCCGGCGGCTTCTTCTTCGGCACGATGGGTCAGGTCGACCTCACGGCGCGGCAGCGGATCCACGAACGCATCGAGCAGCGGCGCGCCCGGTGCTCCGGCTGCTTCTGCTTCTGGCACTGCGCCGGCGACTGCCCCTCGAAGACGCTCGCGCCCGATGGCGGGGAGCGGCCCGATGCGAAAGAAAGGTGCGAATTGAATCGTTTCATTACCAAAGAACTTTTGATACGATACATGGACGCCGGGGGCGGTTTGTGGCGCGGCTACGAAGCTCCTCGGAAGGAGGTAGCGGCATGTTGAAATGGATGGCGCTGCTGCTGTGCGCGGTGGCTGCCGCTCAAACAGCGGGCCGGCGGATCGAAGCGCCGCCGCGCACGTTCACCAATTCGATAAGGATGCGGTTCGTCTGGATCGACCCTGGCTCGTTCCAGATGGGATCTGACGACAAGTGGAGCAGGACGCCGGCGCGCACGATCACCCTGAGCGAGGGCTACTATTTGCAGACGACTGACGTGACGCAAGCCCAGTGGGAAGCGGTGATGGGGACCAACCCCAGTCACTTCAAGGGGCCAGACCGGCCGGTGGAGAAAGTCTCATGGGATGACGTCCAGGAGTTTCTGGGGAAACTGAACGCCAGGGAGAAGGACACTCGCTACCGGCTCCCGACGGAGGCTGAGTGGGAGTACGCCTGCCGGGCTGGCGGACAGGAGCCGGATCTGGCGCCCAACCTGGACGAAGTGGCGTGGTCGCCTCGGAACTCTGGAGGACAGACGCACCCGGTCGGCCAGAAGAAGCCAAATGCCTGGGGGTTGTACGATATGCGGGGGAACGTCGAGCAGTGGGTGAGCGGCTGGTATGAAGAAACGGCTTACTACGGGCGTCGGATCGATCCACAGGGGCCGGGTTCCGGTGATGCCCGTGTTGTGCGGGGCGGGCCGTGGTGCGTCGGCGAGGAGTGCTTCCGGTGCGCCGCCCGCGAAAAAAGCTCGCCCGGGTACCGAAGCGACGGCTTCGGCTTCCGGTGTGCCAGGACGTTTTGAATGCCCTTTGCCGCCGCGAACGCCGCGGCTCTTCGATCAGAAACAGGAAGCTGGAAAAGGCAGGAAATGAGCGACGAGAACCAGCACGACCGATTGGAGAATCTGGCACAGGCGGCTGGCGAGGAGCCGCGGGTGTTCGCCATCCGCCGCCAGACCTCAGGCTTCGGCCTGGACCGCCGGGCCTTCTGGAAAGCGCTCGGCGCGGGCGGAGTGGGCGCCGCGGTTGGCAGTCACAGCCAAGCCCAGGAGCAGCGCAAAGTGGAAGCCTGCGGGGAGGCGAAGGCTCACGATCGGCCGGTGTCGTCGGTGGCCTTCAGCCAGGACGGCAAACTCCTGGCCTCGAGCGGCGAGGACAGTCTGGTGAAACTTTGGGAGGTCTCGACGGGAAAGCTCTCGCGGAAGCTCCAAGGTCACACAGGAGACGTCAGCGCGGTGGTATTCTCGCCGGCCGGCAAACTGGCCGCTTCGGCGGGGGCCGATAAAAGCATCCGGCTCTGGTCGCCCCGGGGCGGCAGGGCGCTGGCGACGCTGGAGGGCCACTCGCGGTGGGTCCAGGCCTTGGCCGTGAGCACGGACGGTGAGCTGTTAGCCTCCGCAAGCGACGACAAGACCGTCAAGCTGTGGTCGCTGCCGGATGGCAAGTTGGTCCGAACACTCGAGGGTCACGCGCTCTCCGTGCGGTCCGTGGCCATCAGCCCGGACGGCAAGCTGCTGGCCTCGGCCAGCGCCGACCGGAGCATCCGGCTCTGGTCGCTGCCCGACGGCCAGCTCATCAAGATCCTCGAGGGGCACCTGAAGGCCGTGGGCGCGGTGTGTTTCAGCCCAGACGGCAAGAGTCTGGCGTCGGGCGGTTTCGACAAAACCGTTCGCCTTTGGTCGCTGCCCGAAGGACAACCGCTGAAGACGCTGGAAGGACACACGGATTACGTGACTGCCCTGGCAATCGGCCAGGCCGGAAGGCTGTTGGCTTCGGCCAGCCAGGACCATACAATACGCTTGTTGTCGCTGCCGGACGGCGGGATGCTGAAGAGCATCCCAGCCCACACCCGCGACGTGACCGCGGTGGCGGCTAGCCCGGACGGGAACCTGCTGGCATCGGCCAGTTTGGATGGAGTCGTGCGGCTGTGGAACCTGCCGGGGGGCGAGCCGGGCCCGTGCCTGTTCGATCCCGGTCTTGTCGCGAAGGGCACGAAAGCTCGGCATTTCCAGCAGATGGGCCGCCGAACGGTTTCTCTGCCCTGCGGTTCCCCGAGACCCGCTGGGACGGTCTGCATCTGCGACTGCGTGGCCAGTTCCATCACCTATAGCAGTACAAAACAGGTTTGCGTTTGCGACACGATCAGCGTGCCGGCCGGCGAGTCCGCACCGGGCGGGGCGACCTGCGTCTGCGACACGATTGCGGTGGGCACGAAGCCGGCTACCCAAGGCCCGAGCGGGCCGGACTGGAATCGCGGTGGCGAGGTCATCCACTACTGGTATCCGAACTAGCAGCTCCCGTGCGGCGGCCCACCGCAGGCCGGGCAGGTGGGCGGCTCGTGCCAGAAGAGGCCGCCCGCTGCCGCGATCTTTTCGAGGATCTGGTCCTTGGTCAGCTCACGGATCACGTGGCAGCGGGCCGAGCCGTTGAACTCGCCCCCTCCTGTGGCAGCCATCCACTTGTAGTAGCAGTCGCCCCCGCAGCTCCACTTGGCGAAGCAGCCGCGACAGTGTTCGCGCTTCTCGACGGCCTGGCTGCGCAAGTGATCGAGCACCGCGTGGTCGAAAACGTACCCCGCGCCATCCGCCGCCGGCCGGCCGTAGAAGAACACGCCGGCCTGGGGATTGTCTTCGCCGAATGCTTCGAAACAGGCGGTGACGTTGCCGTCGGCCGAGAGGCAGAAGTTGTCCTGGCTGACGCTGCAAAAGTGATTCAGCAGCGAGCCCGCGCGCGCGCCCGAGAAATGCACCTGACGGCCATGCGCGGCGGCGCGCTCGGAGGCGACCCGGTACGCCTCGATGAACTCGTCCGACTCCGCGGATGCCGCTTCCGCGCCCCGGCCCAGCCGGTAGACCGGCTCGATCTGGATGGATGCGGGGCTGAACTCGGAGCACAGGAACTCGACGGAGTCCGGGAGGGTCGAAATGTGGTCCGCGGTCACCGTCAGCCGGATGCCGTAGGTGAACTTGGCCGCGTCGAAGCGGCGCAACGTGCGAATCACGCGGTGGCTGGAGCCTTTCCCGTAGGCGGTGAGCCGGCACTTGTCGTGAACCGACGGCAGTCCGTCGCAGGACACGCTGACGCCTCCCAGATGCGCTACGATCCAATCGATCTGCTTGTCGCTGAGCACGCCATTGGAGGCCACCGAGGAGCGCAGCTCCAATTTCAGCTCCGCCGCCTTCGCGCGCGCGTACTGGAACGATTGCGTCAGGACACGCCAGTTCACCGTCGGCTCGCCGCCTCCGTGGTAACCCACCTCGAAGTACGGCGCCTGGCGTTTGGCGGCGTTGGCGGCGACGAAATCGATCCCGCGTTTGGCCGTCTCCAGCGTCATGAACTTCGCCTTGGCGTTGCCAGCGGAAGCGTAGCAGTACGTGCACCGCAGATTGCACGCCGTGGTGAGAAAAAGCGTGACCGAGACCGGCTGCGGGGCGCCGTGGCAGGCGGCCGAAGGAGGAGTCTCCGGCCCGGCGTCCACGATATCGAGCCCGCGCAACAGACTTCTAAGCGAACCATCGGGATCGGCCGGCGCGTCGAAAATCCCCTTTTCGAGCTGCGAGATGAAGTGAACCACGCGCGCATTGGCGACGAATGCCGAGCGGCGCGCGGGAGCGTAGACGATGTACTTCTCTTCCCTCAGCGGGATGCTGAACACCTCCGCCGAAAGCGCCGGCGCCTCTCGTTCGTTGGCACGTTCCGGAGCCATTCCCCCAGTATGAGACATTGTGGCGGAGCACGGGCTCCCCGAAAGCCTTGGAACGTGCTCTAATGCGTGATGGCATGAAACCCCAGAAACCCGACGACCGCCTCAAAGACTCAAATCCCACCGTCCGGCCGGATGAAGAGCCCGAGGTCTTCGCGATACGGCGCGAGAAGAGCGGCTGGAAACTGAGCCGGCGCGGCTTGATGGAGGCTAGCCTGGGCGCTTCGGCGCTGGTGGCGGGCGCGGCCTCGGCCCAGGTGCGCCGCGGCGCGACTCCTGCGGCCGCCAAGACGCCGGCCGTGCCGGAGGTGGATCTCCCCTCGCCGAGAAAGCTCGCCCATACAGGGATGGTCAACACGTTGGCTTACTCACCCGATGGCACTCTGCTAGCCACGGCTTCCAACGACACCCTGATCAAGCTCTGGACGGCCTCCGACAACCGGCTGAAAGCGGTGCTGGACGGACATCGAGGCGCCGTCACCAAGTTGGTGTTCGCCCGCGACGGCAGTTTCCTGGCCAGCGCTTCCCAAAACGGAGAGGTGCGCACCTGGTCCATGCCCGCCGGCCAGGCGCTGGCCACAAATAAAACGCGAACCGACCCGGTTCTCTCCCTGGCCCTGACCCCCGACGGCAGGTTGCTGGCGGCCGGAACCAGATCTGGCGAAATCCGCCTGTTCGCCACGCCCAACGGCTCCGCGCTGGCCACCATCAAAGCCCACGGCAACGAGAATGTGACGGAGCTGGCCATATCGCCGGACGGCAAGACGCTGGCCTCCTGCGCGGAATCCGGATCGCAGCCGGCGATCAAGCTCTGGTCCTTGCCCGATGGCGCGCTGAAAGGCACGCTCTCCGGGCACAAGGGCCGCATCTCGGCGCTCGAGTTCACGCCGGACGGGAGCCTGCTGGTCAGCGGCTCCTTCGACGACACCGCGCGCACCTGGACGGTCGCCGACGCCAAGCCCGCGCGGACTCTAACCGGCCACAGCGCCGACGTCAATACGCTGGCGGTCCTGCCGGACGGCCATATGGTAGCCACGGCGTCGGACGACCACACCGTAAAGCTGTGGACGCTTCCGGATGGGGCGCTGGCAAAGACACTGAGTGGTCACTACCAGTCTGTAGTGGCGCTGGCGGTTTCCGCCGACGGCAGGTTGCTGGTTTCCGCCTCGCAGGACAACTCCATCCGGTTGCGCTCGCTCCCCGAGGGCCAGGCGCTGGCCACCTTCCGGCTGGGCTCCGGGGGCGGGGTTCGAGTTCTGGCGCTTTCCCCGGACGGCAATTCGCTCGCGGCCCCGCTGGGAGAGGGGTCGGTGAGCGTTTGGGACACGGCCGCAAAGAAGTTCCGGGGCTTTCTCAGCGATCCGGCCATCGACCCCGTAGTTGCACCCGAGAAGCCGCAACCGGCGCACTTGGGTCCGATCATCCGGCTGGCGGTTGCCCAAGACGGCGCGGCGCTGGTCTCGGTTTCCGCCGACAGCACCATCAAGCTCTGGGCGCTCAAAGATGCGAGCCTCACTGCCAGCCTGCCCGCGCTGGCCGGAGCCCCGGGCGCGTTTCTGGTCACCGGCGACGGCCGCTTTGCGCTGGCCGCGGTGGGCGACAGGATCGAGTTGCTCTCGCTCGCGGAGGGACGACGGTTGGCCAGCCTGGAAGGCCACCTCGGCGAGGTGCGCGCCCTGGCTGCGACCCCGGACGGCAAACTGCTGTTCTCGGCGGGGGATGACGGCGTCGTCCGGCTGTGGTCGCTTCCCGAAGGCCAGCCGGCTGGAATGCTGCGCGTCCCGCCGCAGAAGCGGCTCACGAAAGTGGTGGTGAGTTCGGATGGCAGCCTGGTGGCGGCGGCGGACGACGATGGCCAATTGTACGTCTGGTCGCGCACCGCCGGACGGTATCTGGGAAGGTTGCGCGGCGACCGTTCGGGATCCATCACGGATGTAGTGCTGGCCCCGGATGGCAACACCATCGCCTGGAAGTCTCATCGCACGACCTGGATCGGCTCGCTGCGGGGCTTGAAGGCGCTGGGCAGCTTGGGCGATACGAGCGGAGGAAGCGGCCCCATGCTGTTTTCCCAGGACTCCAAGCTCTTAGCGAATGGAACGGGGGAACAGATCCAGTTGTGGGCGCTACCCGAACGCCGATTGATCGGCACTCTCAGCGGTCGCTCCTCGGCGGCAATGGCGCTCAGCCCGCAGGGCAAGTACGTTGCCGCGCTCGATGGCGGGGGCTCGGTGAAGCTGTGGTTGCTGGCGGACCGACGCCAACTCTGCACCCTCAAGCCGAATTCCAACCCGGTCTCCCTGGCTTTTACTTCGGACGGGAGGTCGCTCGTCACCGGAGACCAGGAGGGCAATCTGGCGCGATGGGAAATTGAGCCGCCGGCGTTCCGAACCTGGTTCGCCGATCCGGCGCTCCAGGGCGTTGCAGCGGAGAAGAGCTTGAGCGCGCACCGGGGCGCGGTGCTCGCGCTCGCCATCGGCAAGGACGGGAAGACGCTGGCCACGGGCGCTCGCGACAACCTGGTGAAGCTGTGGTCGCTGCCCGACGGCAAGTTGACGGCCACCATGGAAGGGCACAAACAGGAAGTCTCTAGCGTGGCCCTCTCGCCCGACGGCCGGACTGTCTATTCGTCTTCCGACGACAAGACCGCGCGCATTTGGGGCCCGCCCAAGCCCGGAGCCGCACCCCCTCCGCCTCAGCCCAAGCAGCGCAAGGGGATGGTGGCGAAACCCACCGGACCGCGCGGAACCGCGATCGCCACCCTGGAGGGCCACACGGGAGCGATCGAGGCGCTGGTTCTATCGCCGGATGGGAAGACGCTGGCCACCGGGTCGCGCGACAACACCATCCGCCTCTGGTCGCTCCCCGAGGGCAAGCTCGCGGCAACGCTCAGCGGACACGAGAGCGCGCCACAGCGGATTCTATTCACCGCCGACGGCAAGTTGCTCGTGTCGCATGCCAACCGGGATTGGCGGGTATGGTCCGTGCCGGAGGGCCGCTTGATCGGCGCTCGCAGCGGCCCAGAGGAGGAAATCGAAGCCATTGCGCTGATGCCGGATTCCAGCGTTCTGGTTGCCTCCGGCCTCGATCGCGAACTGCGTTTCTGGTCGCTTCCCGGCCTGGACCTGCTCGGCGCCGTGCCGGGATTCGAGGGCGAGGTTCGATCCCTGGAGGTGAGCCCCGACGGAGGCAAGCTGGTCGCCTTGCGAAACTCGGAGATCGATGTTTGGCTGCTTCCCGAGGGTCGGCGCCTGGCGCGGCTGGCGGCCGGCCGGTCGAACCGCTTCAGCAGCTTCAAAATCGCTCCCGACGGCAGTCTGTTGGCGGCCGCCGCGGACAGCTCGGCCTACCTGTGGTCGCTGCGGGATCTACGATTTCTGGGGGTCTTGTCGTGCCCGGCGGCGGGGACCATCGACGCGCTCGAATTCACGCCCGACAACCGTCTGCTGGCCTGCGCCACCGCAAATGGCGCTGTGGTGCTGTGGGATGTGGGAAAGCGCAAGGTGCATGGGATGCTGTTCGATCCGGCGGCGAACAGCGCCGACGTAAAAGGACTCACCTACACGGCGCGCGATGAGCTGACGGGACAGACCGTCACTTTCACGATGCCCTGCGGGGCGCCGATTCCGCCCGGTGCGGTCTGCGTCTGCAACTGCGTGCCCGGCGCCGCCTGCTCGTGCGTGAGCTTCACCCCCGGCCGCGGCGGAGGGGGCGGGTATCACACCTGTTCCTGCGTGCCGGTACACTACTGGCATCCGAACTGAACACAGGCTGAATGCCTGTGCCACGGAAAGCGGTTGCGATCCCCAGTGGCACAGGCATTCAGCCTGTGCGGGCGGTCTTTCACAGTCCCGTCAGCAAGCGGACCTCAGGTTGGGCGGGCGGTCCGTCGAAGGCTAGCGTGGCGGCATAGCCGGGGGCGAGGTCGAGCTCGCGGAGGTTCCAGGGCGGCGCGTCCTCCCCGGGCCGCACGCGGATGCGGTCCAGCGGCGCGGTGAGACCCGTTCCGGCCGCCTTCAGCACGGCTTCCTTGGCCGTCCATAGGCGGAAGAAGGACTCCGGTTCCGGCATGGAATCCAGCCAGACCGCTTCCTCGGCGGAGAAGAAGCGCCCTGCGATGTCGCGCCAGGCGACGTTCGGGCGAATCTCTTCGATATCGATTCCGACGTTGCGGCCACGGGAGACCACCGCGGCGGCGTACACGCCGGAGTGAGAGAGGTTGAACGATATCGCGCCCGGGGCGGCCAGGCGCGGCTTGCCTGCGCCCTCGACGGTGAACGCAACACTTTCCGGGGGCAGGTTCAGGTACCCGGCCAAGAGCAGACGCAGGCCGGCGTGCGAGATCACGGAGCGGGCGCGGTCCCGCGGGAATCGGAAGCGTTCGGCCGCCGCCCGCTCGGCCGGAGACAGTAACCGCGCCAGCTCGGCGCAGCGGCTCTCCTCGAAATCCGTGCGCCAAAACCACACGTGCACGGGGGACGGCTCCGATGTCAGGCTGGCGTTCAAGACAGGGATTGTAACATTCCGGGAAAGGACCGGAGCCCTCCCCTTCGCTGACGGCATCTCATAAGTATGAGAACCGCTGTCTCAGTCCTCACAGGAGTGTTGCTAATGGCATCTGCTGCGTTTTCCGCTTCGAGCGTCTACGACTTCACGATGAATTCGATCGATGGCCAGGCGGCGCCGCTGGCCGCCTATCGAGGCAAGGTCCTGCTGCTGGTCAACGTCGCCAGCCGATGCGGCTTCACGCCGCAGTACGCCGGCCTGGAGAAAGTCTACGAGCAGTACAAGGATCGTGGGTTGGTGATTCTGGGTTTCCCCGCCAACAACTTCGGAGCGCAGGAGCCCGGCACGAACGACGAGATCAAGTCCTTCTGCTCCCGCACCTACAACGTGACGTTCCCGATGTATGCCAAGAGTTCCGTGAAGGGCGGCGACATCAACCCGCTATACCGTTTCCTGACCGACAAGAACGAGAACGCCACCACCGGCGGCGACATTCACTGGAACTTCACCAAGTTCCTGATCGGCAGGGACGGCACGGTCATCGCCCGCTTCGAGCCCATCGCGAAGCCGGACTCGCCCGAGGTCACCGCCGCGATCGAAAAGGCGTTGCAGTAGGACGCGCGGTGGTGGACCGGCTGACCGGGGAGATGCACGAACACCGCCCAACAGCGTAGTCTGGAAGAGAAGGAGGGCGGTGGCCCGATGCACGAGTTGGGAATCGCCATTTCCATCCTGGATGCCGTTCGCTCCCAGAGCTCGCGTTACCCCGGGGCGCACGTTCGCAAGGTTGGCGTGCGGATCGGGGAATACTCGGGCGTGGACACCGAGAGCCTGCGCTTCTGCTTCGAGACGCTGGTGAAGCAGGACGACCTGGAGCCGCTGGCCATCGAGATCGAGTATTGTCCCGCGGGAAACGGGACACGGGGAGACGAGCTCGATCTGAGCTACCTTGAGATCGAGGAGCCCGAGATCACATGAAGCGAGTCGCGCTGGAAGGAAAAGTCCTCAGTGAGAACGACCGGATCGCCGCGGAACTGCGCCAGGCCTTCCGGGCGCACCGAATCCTTTGTCTGAACTTCATCAGTTCGCCGGGCTCGGGGAAAACCTCGTTGCTGGAGCGCACGCTCGAGGGGTTCGCCGCGGGCACTCGAGTCGCCCTGCTGACCGGCGACATTCAGACCGACAACGACGCGCGGCGGCTGGCCCGCTTCGGTTTTCCGGTGCGCCAGGTAACCACGGCGGGGGCCTGCCACCTGGATGCCAGGATGGTTGAACAGCACCTGAAGGACTGGGACCTCGCCGCGCTGGATCTTCTGCTGATCGAGAACGTGGGAAACCTGGTGTGCCCGACCAGTTACGACCTGGGCGAGGAAGCCAAGATCGTAGTGCTCAGCGTGACCGAGGGAGAAGACAAACCGCTGAAGTACCCGGGCATTTTCCGGAAAGCGGAGCTGATGATTCTCAACAAGACGGACCTGCTGCCCTACGTCCCCTTCCGCGTCGAGGCGGCCCGCGAGAATGCTCGCAGCATCCACCCTGAGATTGAGATCCTGGAGCTGTCCTGCCAGACCGGCGCGGGGCTGGACGGCTGGAGGCGCTGGCTCGAGGAGCGGATGGAGAAGGGGAGCGAGCTGGTCCCCGCGTGACGTGCGGCTCTCAGCCCAGGGGTACAGACTCACCGAGTAGAGGTCCCGGCGTGCGGATCTTCGATCGGATGCAACCCCGCGCCGTTTCGCATATGATGGAACCGGATGGGCGTCGACGAGTCATTGCTGAACGAGATTGTGCGGCGGGTGCTTTCCGTGGCGCGCCCGGACAGGATCATCCTGTTCGGGTCGGCGGCGGCGGGCCGGATGACCCGGGATAGCGACATCGATCTGCTGGTGGTCGAACCGGCGCCGTCGAATGCCCATGAACGGAGCGTGGAAATCCGGAGCGCAGTGGGGGACATCGGCTATCCCGTCGACGTAATCGTGATGCCCACGGAGCGATTCGAGGGAACCAAGCGGGTGATCGGCGGCATCGCCTATCCGGCCAACAAGTACGGGCGTGTGCTCTATGAAGCCGCTTGACCAGGAGGTCGAACGCCTGGTTGGCCAGTGGCTCGCCAAGGCTGACGCCGACCTGGAAGCCGCCGAACGGCTGACACCGGAGGTTGCGGACAGTCTCCGGCTGCGGGAGATCGTCGGGTTCCACTGCCAGCAAGCCGTCGAGAAGTACCTCAAGGCGCTTCTCACACGTCATCAAGTCGAGTTCCCGAAGACGCACGATATCAAGCAACTTATCGCCTTGGTGCCCTCCGTCGCTCAGAACGCCGGGGATGAAGTGCGCGGAGCCGAGTGGCTTACGCCATTCGGCGTCGAGATCCGCTACCCAAGCGATGCCGCTGAGATGCTGCCGGGCGATGAGATGAAAGCGATTGAGATAGCCCGCAGGGTCAAGCAGGCCGTGGCCGGCCCGCTCACGGGGGAGTGAGATTCGGCCGTACACCCCTTTCCGCGTCGAGACGACTCGAGATTCTGGAGCTGTCCTGCCAGACCGGCGCGGGGCTGGACGGCTGGAGGCGCTGGCTCGACGGGCGTATGGAAAAGCGCCCGGGCTGATCTGGAGAGTCCTCCGGTCACATCGTTGCCACGCGACGCCCGCCGGTTGTTGGCCACCCTCGCCGTCCCTACGGCCCAACGGCCCGGCATTGCGCAGCTCAACATCTAAGCCGCCGCATAGAATCTTCGCTGCCGGAAAAGAATCGGTGGTTAGTAGGGTAGTACGTCATGCAGAATACCGAGTATGCGTCTGGGCAAGCCGATGACAATCGCCAATAGGCTCGATCGCGGAAACCCACCACCTCTTCGGCAGGCTATACTGTTCCACGAATCAGCCGGTACAACGATGAGAGCGGGAACCATGCGCGTCGCGCCCTTGTTTGCATTCTTGACGATTGGGGCCGCTTTCGGGGCCGGACTCGAACCCTATGGGCTGGAATGCGAAGCGCGCCACGACCCGATCGGCGTCGATGTCGCGCGCCCGCGGTTGGGATGGAGGCTGCGCTCCCATGAGCGCGATCAGAAGCAGACCGCCTACCAGGTCCTGGTTGCCAGTGCGCCCGGCAGTCTCGTCCCCGGCCACGCCGATCTTTGGGATTCAGGTCGCGTGAACTCCGCCGAGACCGCGTGGATTCCCTACAGTGGAGCCGCGCTCCACTCCTACCAGCGCACCTGGTGGAAGGTGCGCGTATGGGACGCGAACGGCTTTGCCTCGGAGTGGAGCGAGCCCGCCGAGTGGACCATGGCCGTGCTCGATCCGAGAGCATGGAAGGGCTCCTGGGTCGCTCACCCCAACGCCAACCTGCGGAGCGGCCCGTTGCCCATCTTCCGGAAGGAGATCACCCTCGATCGCCCGCTCCACCGCGCGCTCGCATTCATCTCGGGCCTCGGTTTCCACGAACTCCACATCAACGGATCCAAGGTGGGCGATCATGTCCTGGCCCCGGCCTGGACCAATTACCGCAGTTCCATCCTCTATGAGACCTTCGATGTGACCCCGATGCTGAAGCCCGGGGCCAATGCCCTCGGTGTGTTGCTCGGCAACGGTTTCTACAATGTGGCGGGCGGCCGGTACGCCAAGTACATCGGATCGTTCGGCCAGCCTCGGTTGTACCTTCAACTGCATCTGGAGTTCGAAGACGGCGCCACACGCGACGTCGCGACCGACGGCTCCTGGCGGGTCCGCGATGGCCCGATCACGTTCTCGTGCATGTACGGAGGAGAAGACTACGACGCGCGCCTGGAGCCGCAGGGTTGGGACCGGCCCGGCTTCGACGATTCCGGCTGGGCGCGCGCCATCGTCACGGAAGCTCCTGGCGGAGTTCAGCGTGCGCAAGCGAGCCCGCCGATTCGGGTCCAGGAGACCTTTCGCCCGGTTCGCATCACGCAGCCGAAGCCCGGCGTCTTTGTGTATGACCTGGGCCAGAACTTCGCGGGCTGGCCGAAGATCGAGGTCAGCGGGAAGTCCGGCGCCGCGGTGCGGTTCACGCCCGGCGAGTTGCTCGACGCATCCGGGCTCGTAACGCAGCGGTCCTCCGGCGGTCCAACATATTTCACTTACACGCTCAAGGGCGCGGGGCGCGAATCCTGGTCGCCGCGGTTCACTTACACGGGCTTCCGCTATGTGCAGGTGGAAGGGGCCGCGCCGGATGCCACACCGCTAGCCGGCGTGCCCGTGATTCACCAACTCGAAGGCCAATTCGTCCACCTCGATGCGTCGCGTATCGGCCGGTTCTCCTGCTCGAAGGAGTTGTTCAACCGCATCCACGCGCTGATCGACGCCGCCGTCCGCAGCAACCTCCAGCACTCGATTACGGATTGCCCCCATCGCGAGAAGCTCGGGTGGCTCGAGCAATCCTACCTGATGGGTCCGTCGCTGCTTTACAACTGGGACCTCCGCGCGGCGCTCCCCAAGATGATCCGCGACGTGCGCGAAGCCCAAACCATCGACGGACTCATCCCCGACATTGCACCGGAATACGTCGTGTTCAACCTCGGGTTCCGCGATTCGCCGGAATGGGGCAGCGCCGGGATTCTGCTGCCGTGGCTGGCATGGCAGTGGTACGGAGACCGGAGGCCGATCGAGGAATCCTTCGTGACAATGAAGCGCTACGCGGAGTACCTGCGATCGAAGTCGGACGCCCGCCTGCTCTCTCACGGCCTGGGCGATTGGTACGACATAGGTCCTGGCAGTCCGGGCCAGTCCAAGCTCACGCCCAAGGGCATCACCGCAACGGCCACTTACATCGAGGACCTGCGTGTGCTCGAAGCCGCGGCGCGAATGCTGGGACGCGAGCAGGAGGCCCGCCTGTTCGCCGAGGAGGCAGGCCAAGTCCGTGAGGAGTTTCAGAAAGCCTTCTACAAACCGGCGCAGACCACTTACTCGACCGGCAGCCAGACCGCGCTCGCGATGCCTTTGGCCCTGGGGATTGCGCCGGAATCCGCGCGCGCTTCTCTTGCCGGACAACTGGTGGCGGATATCCGCCGCCGGGGCAACCACACCAGCGCCGGGGATATCGGGTACCACTACGTGGTTCGCTCCCTGATCGACACCGGCCGCAGCGACGTGCTGTTCGATATGAGCAGCCAAACCGAGCCGCCCAGTTACGGCGCGCAGCTCGCCGCCGGCGCCACCTCGCTCACCGAGGCTTGGGACTCAACCCCGAACTCCTCCCAGAATCACCTGATGCTCGGTCACATCGAAGAGTGGTTCTACGCAGGACTGGCGGGCATCCGCCCCGATCCGGATGCGCCCGGGTTGACGCGCATCCGCATTCAACCGGAGCCAGTCGGAGATCTTACCAGCGTGGAAGCCTCCTGGGAGACCTTTCGCGGCCCGGTGGCGGTTCGCTGGCGCATCGAGGGAACTTCGTTCCTCCTCAGCGTGGACATCCCTCCCGGCATCACGGCGTCGGTCTCCCTGCCGGCCTCCTCCGCCGCGGACAAGCGCACGGTATCCGAATGCGGCTCAGGCCACCACGAGTTTCAGGTCCGGGAGTTCCATCGATGAAGCAGGCGATGACGCGGCGGATCCAAAACCCGTCAGTCCACCGATCTGCCTTTCAAGCCCACACAGGCGGCCGCGGCCAGGAGGTGGCGATCGTTCGTCCATATCTCTTCGAACCCCAATTCGACTGCGGACACCAGGTGAATCGCGTCGCCTGCTCTGATGTGACACGAGACCGGCAGGTTGCGGGTGAGGAACTCGACCCGGTGCAGCAGGAGATCGGTAACCGGGATTAGAGCCCAGACCTCGTTCTTGATGTCCTCCAGGAAATAGCCCCGCAGAACAGCGGCCAGGCTGGGCGCAATCGAGCCCTCACGGACCTGGCGATGAAAGACGCAAGCAAGTTCGGCAACGCACAACGCGGACGAGTATAGGCCCGAGGCGCTCCGGGCCAATTCGCGAACTCCTGACCCGTCGACTTCGTTCAGGTAGCACTTGGCAATGTACGCGGAATCGAAGTAAAGCTTCACGATCTGTCTTGTTCGAGCATCCGGCCGCTGTCGGTCTTCACCTGGGGCAGATTCCTTATGAACGCCTCGCGGTCCGGCATTTGTCGCGTGGGGAGCTGGCCGGTGAGAGGCCGCAGTTCGGCCACCGGCGTGCCTCGCTTCTCAATCACGAAGGTCGCGCCATTGGCGACCTGTTTGACGATTTCACTGGTCTTGAGATGGAGATCGCGAAGCGTAGCCTTCCTTCTCATGTGACACATTGTGCCACATGGGAGCGCTGCGCGTCAAGTCGCCCCCGCACCAGGGGTGCGGGAAATAGAAGTTGAGGGCGGACTTCCAGTCCGCGCGCGGCTCAAGCCCCGCGCGGGTTGAAACCCGCCCTCCACACTATCGCCGCACCGGCAGATACGCGCCCACCTTCGTCGAGCGCCCACCCACGGTGGCGACCGCTGGGTAGTCCCCATCGGCCAGGTCCGGCACGACGACATTGAGTTGGTACACGCCGGCCATGGTCATGCCGGCGTATTGAACGGCGGCCTGCACGCCGCCGATGGTCACTTTGAGGCCGCCGGGATCGGCCACCGTCAAGGGCACGGACAGTAGCAGGCCCGCCGCAATCGGCGGCCAGGTCTGGCCGAAGCCGGAGCCCCACAGAATGATCGTTTCGCCGGGGCGGGTGGGAGTGGCGGGCGGCGGACCCGGCGCCACTTCCGGCAGGCACACCCTCGAGTAGTCCACGTGCTGCGCGGTGATCCAGTTGCGCCCGCCGAGAACCTGGGCGAAGAACTCCGGTTGAGCTTCGTCGATGGTAGCGCGCATGGGCCGGCTGGCTCCCGCGGGAGTAATCACCTGCACCACCCCGTCACCGATGTTCACGCGGTCGGGCACCTGGAAATTCACCTGGGTCGGCATCACGAACGAGATGGCGGCGTCGATTCCGTTGACTTGCACGCGCGTGCCGTCCAGCGACGTAGGCGCCACAGCGCCAAGGAAATCCGCGAGGACCCAACTCCGCGTGGTCGAGGCCAGGTTGCGGCCGAAAACCGCGCCCCAGGAGCCGCGCAGCAACGGTTGCGTGAAGCCGGCGGCGTCCACTGCGCCGCCGTCGTCCACCGTGGGCGCGCCCGCGCCGGCGGATGCAAACCGGAACCAGTTCAAATTGAACAGCCCGTTCCCGCCGCCGTGGAAAACCAGAAACGTGTCGTGCAACCCGCTCGCCTGCACGTTTGGACAGGTAATGGTGGTCCACGCGTACCAGTCCCCGGTAGACGAAACCGCGCAAGTGCCCGCCGTCGGACCATTCAGCCCGTCGAGGTGTACCTCGATGGTTCCACCCGCGCCACCGCTCGAGACGCGGGCTTCCATCTCGCTCGCGCCGGCGCCGAAATCCACCTCGCGGAAGGCCAGCCATCCGCCGTCGTGGATGTACCCCACGGCTTGCGTGCCGTCGCCCGCGCGGGTCGGCATCACACCCGAGTAGTCGTCGTAGTTCTCCGCGCGCAGCACCTCGAACGCGTTGCGAGGCGCAAGGACCTCGCCATCGATCCGCACCTCCCCGTGCAGCCGTATATCGCGGGACGAGCCGCCCACTTGGATCTCCAGCGTGCCGCTTTCGACGGTGAACCTGCTGCGCCGCACATCCCAGAACGCGGTTTCGGAAACCGGCAGCGTGAAGCTGAGCGAACGCGTTTCACCGGGCTGAAGCGTGACGCGCTGGAAGCGCTTCAATTCACGAACAGGCCGCTGCACTTTCGAATCCCGCGCGTGGGTGTAGAGCTGTACGACCTCGTCGCCAGCCCGTGTGCCGGTGTTCTGCACTTCCAGGCTCACCGTGATCGCGTCGGCCGATCCGGCCGCCCCCGGAGTGATCGCAAGATTGCGGTACTCGAAGGTGGTGTAGCTCAACCCATATCCGAACGGGTACAACGGCTGGCCCTGGAAGTACCAATAAGTGCGCCCCTTGCGAATGTCGAAATCTTCGATCGGCGGAAGGTCGGCGGCGGACTGAAACCAAGTCATCGTCAAGCGGCCGGCCGGGTTGTAGTCGCCGAAAAGCACGTCGGCGAGAAAGTTGCCGAGTTCCTGCCCGCCGTGCGAAGTGTAAAGAATCGCGGGTACGTTCTGGTCCTCCCAGTTCATGGTGTTCGGGTAACTGGAGACCAGCACCACTACCGTGTTCGGGTTGGCCTGATAAACCGCACGTATGAGATCGTCCTGCGGGGGAGGCAGGATGATATCGGGCCGGTCCACGGCCTCCTTGCCGTTGATGGTGGTGTTGTTGCCGACGACGACCACGGCCACCTCCGCCTGCGCCGCCAGCGCCGCCGCGCTCTGGACTCCGTCCTCCAAAACGACAACGTCGAAGGCCTGCAGCGAGCTGGACGCGGAGTTGGTCAGGCTGATGGGGCTCCCGCTATAGTATCCGGCGGTGAGGTAGTAGTTGAGCCAGTTGATCGCCGTGCCGCTGGGGCCGGGAACGAAATAGAAGCAAAAGCTGTTGAACCATCCGTAGGCGTTTTCCTCCGAGGCATAGAAGTTACCCTGGTAGTCAGCGGTCAGGTAGCGCCCGTTCACGGCCGACCGCAGAGTGGTGCATCCCCAACCCAAATCCTCCGCAATGAAGGTCTCCGCAGGGCCCGCGCGGATGGAGCTAGCGGCCAGCATGGCGTTTCCAAACGCGCCGGCACTGAGGTAGAGGTTGTTGGCGTGCGCCTTGAGCGCGATCTTCGAGGTCCCTTCGTGGAACAGAACCTGCGCGCTCGATCCGAGCCGCTGCCGGATGCCGTCGAGCGGCGTGACCTTGTAGGCCAGGTAGCCGGCGTACCAGTCCCTCTCGACCTCGTTGGCGCGCGGGCCGATGACGGCAACGGTCTTCAGCTTCGCCGGGTCGAGCGGCAGCAGCCGCTTACTGTCGTTCTTGAGCAGCGCTACGGACTCCCGGCCGGCGCGGCGGGCAAGAGCGGCGTGCTCCGGGCTCATCAACGCGGAATTCGGGATGGCGTTGAAGGGTACGATCTCGGGAGGATCGAACTCGCCCATCAGGAAGCGCACGCGGAAGTTGCGGCGCAGGGCCACGTCCAGATCAGATTCCGCGAGCAGCCCCTGGTCGACCGCCGCCTGAACCGCCGCAATCGCCTGGTCGTCGGTGATGTTGTCCATGCCGGCTTTGACGATGGCTGCCGCCGCTTGCGCGATGGTGCCGACATAGTGGTGACCATCGATCAGCCCCGTCAGATCGCCGGCATCGGTGACAATCTGCCCATTGAATCCCCATTCGGCGCGCGCCAGATCCCGGATGAGGTTCGTGGCGGCGCAGGGCAGAAAGTTGATGGCGTTGTAAGCCACCATGTAACCCTGCACCTGCTGTTCGCGCGTGATCCTCTCGAACGGCTTCAAGTAATACTCGCGCAGGTTGCGCGGATCGACGTTGGAGCTGGAGCTCCCGCGGTTGTTCTCCATGCTGTTGGCCGCGAAATGCTTCAGGGTGGGAACGGTCTTGTAGTAACGCGGGTCGTCGCCCTGCAAGCCGTGCACGTACGCGCCGCCGATGACGCCCGACAGGTACGGGTCCTCGCCGTAGACCTCCTCGGTGCGTCCCCAGCGCGGGTCGCGCGCCAGGTCCACCACGGGACTCCAGATCTGCAAGGCCAGTTTCACGTTGGGGTCGTTGTGGTACACGCGCTGTTCGTCGCCGACCGCCGATCCGACCGTGCGAATGAGATCGGGGTCCCAGGTGTGCGCCAGTCCGGTTGCCTGTGGAAACACCGTTGCGTTCCTGTACGCGACCCCGTGCAACGCTTCGCTGCCGACGTTGCGCCCCTCGATTCCGAGCCGCGGGACGGCAGGCTGGGTGCTCGCCATCAGCGAGATCTTCTCTTGCAGGGTCAGCCGCGAGACCAGGTCGCTGACGCGCGCGTCGATGGGCAGGTTGGGATCGCGGAAGTCGCCTGCCGCAAGGACGGGGATTCCGGTGGCGAGAAGCGCAAGGATGGAATAGAGAGAAGCCATCTCCTGTAGCCTACTCCGCCGGTTGCTGCTGCGTCAGACAGTGCAGCGTGCCGAAGCCCAGCACCAGNNGCGCCACCACCTCGGGCTTCGAGCCGTCCTCCAGCCGGAGATCCTGAATTCGCTCCCAGTTCTCGGACAGCGCCCGGTAGTTGATATCCGCCGGATCGTCCTCCTGGATCAGCACCAGCGTTTTCGGATTCACGAAGCGGCAGAGGTCGTCGACGTGCCCGTGCGTGTCGTCGCCCGCCACGCCGCCGCCCAGCCAGAAGACGTTCGTCACGCCGAGATATTCCTTGAGCGCCGCCTCGAATTCCTGCCGGCCCAGGCCAGGGTTACGAACCTGCGTGGCCGGGTCGAGGTAACACTCCTCCGTCGTCAGCAGCGTGCCGCGGCCGTTCACCTCGATGCCGCCTCCTTCCAGCACAAACGGGCGCCCGTTCGACTCGGCGTGGAACAGCCGCTTTCCCAGCCGCTTCGCCGCGGTCTCCGGTACTCGTCGGTCCTTCCGCCAGTCGGGATACTTGGCCCAGGCGTTGAAGTGGAAGTGAACGATGGCGGTCTCCCCGGCGCGGCGCACGAACACCGGGCCCATGTCGCGAGTCCAGCCGCGATTCGTGGGGTGCATGACAATATCAACCTGCCCCACATCGAGATCCGCGCGCACCAGGCGCTCGACCGCCTGCCGCTCCGCAGCCGAAGAGTTGACCAGCATGCGAACGGTCTCTCCCGGCGCGATCCTGCGCACCATCTCGGTGTAGACCCAGCGAATGGTGTCGACCTTGCCCGGCCAATCGGTGCGGTTGTGCGGCCAAGCCAGCCAGGTGGCTTCATGGCGCTCCCATTCCGCCGGCATCGAGAAGCCCAGGGCGCGCGGCGTTGGCCCGGTCGCGGTGCGTGATTCTGCCATAATCGTATTCTGAACCATGGCAAAGACTGAAGATACCCCCCGCCGTTACCGCGAAGACCTGTCGGAGGCGCCGGACTGGCTCAAGAAGAAGAAATGCCCGCAACGGGACAAGTACATGTCCGGCAAGCGCATCCTGCCCAAGAACCTCACCGGCAAGGAGAAGCTCGCCGACCTCGTCGACCGCACCTTTCTCGCCTACAACTCGGCGCGGCTCAAGGAAGGGTGCCAGCTCTTCGTCGAAAAGATGCTCAAGCCGGACGTGACCATCGGCATGACCCTCTCGGGCGCGCTCACGCCGGCGGGCCTGGGCTGCTCCTCCGTCGTCCCGCTCATCAAGGCCGGGTTCGTGGACTGGATCGTGGCCACCGGCGCGAACCTCTACCACGACCTCCACTTCGCGCTGAATTACCCGGTGCGCGTGGGCAGCTTCAAGATGGACGACACCGAGCTGCGCAACAACGACATCGTCCGCATCTACGACGTGCTGCTGGGCTACAGCGACTGCCTGATGGCCACCGACGAGATTCTGCGCAGCATCCTCGTCCAGCCCGAGTTCCAGAAGGAGATGGGCACCGGCGAGCTGCACTACCTGCTCGGCAGGTACGCCGCCGAGTGGGAGCGGCAAGCCGGCGTCAAGGACGTCTCGGTGCTGGCCGCCGCCTATCGCGCGGGCGTGCCCTGCTACACCTCGTCCCCGGGCGACTCGACCATCGGCATGAACGTGGCCGGCGTCGAACTGCGGGGCAACAAGCTGCGCCTCAATCCCTCCATCGATGTGAACGAAACCACCGCCTTCGTGCTGGCGGCCAAGCGGTCGGGTGGCAAGAGCGCGGTGGTCCTGTGGGGCGGCGGCAGCCCCAAGAACTTCATGCTCCAGACCGAGCCGCAGATTCAGGAAGTGCTGCGTATCAAGGAATTCGGCCAGGACTATTTCCTGCAAGTGACCGACGCTCGCCCCGACACCGGCGGCTTGAGCGGCGCCACCCCGAGCGAAGCCGTGAGCTGGGGTAAAGTGGACCCCGACCGCCTGCCCGACGCCGTGGTNNTGCTACACCGACACCACCATCGCCATGCCGATCCTTACGCACTATGCGCTGGCCAAACACAAACCGCGCAAGCTGCGGCGGCTCTACGATCGGCGCGACAAGATGATGAAGGCGCTGACCAAGGAGTATTTCCTCCATAACCAGGTGAAGATGCTGGACGGCTCGGACCCGGTCCTCGAATGACCGCCAGACAATTGCAAGCCATCGCCCGGCAGCACGGCACGCCCGTGGTGGTGATCGACCACGATCTCATCCGCCGCAACTACGCGGCCTTCCGGAAGCACCTCCCCAAGGTGCAGGCGTATTACGCCGTGAAGGCCAACCCCGCTCCGGAGATCGTCCGCACGCTGTACCGGGCCGGCGCCAGCTTCGACGTCGCGTCGCTGCCCGAGTTCATGCTGGTGTACGAGAACATTAAGCATCTTCCGGCCCAGGAGCGCCAGGATTTCATCTGGGACAAGATCGTCTACGCCAACCCCATCAAGCCCAAGGAAACGCTGGTAGCCCTGGACCAGTACAAGCCGCTGGTCACCTTCGACAACCTCGAGGAACTGCGCAAAATCAGGCGCTACGCCCCGCACGCCGGCCTGGCGCTGCGGCTGCGCGTTCCGAATACCGGCTCGATGGTCGAGTTGTCCTCGAAGTTCGGCTGCGACCCGGGCCAGGCGGTGGACCTGATCTCGGAGGCGTTTCGAATCGGGCTGGTGGTGGAGGGCTTGAGCTTCCACGTGGGCAGCCA
>PLEM01000012.1 GCA_003137035.1 Bryobacterales bacterium
GCCGCGGGGCGGACGGAGAGGGGGGCGGTGGTCAGGGTGGGGATTAGTTTTTGGGCGGCTTCGAGTTGGGTGGCCCGGACGGGGGAGAGGAGCCTGAGAATGCTCAGGGGAAGCGGGAGGAGTTGGAAAAGAGCGTAGGCCGGGAGGAGGAGAAGCGCTTTGGGGAGGCGGGGGCCTTTTAGGGAGAATAGGGCGGCCAGGGTGATGAGAACGGTGGCGATCCGGAAGTGGAAGGGGATTACTCCGCCGGCCTGGAAGACGGCCCAGGCGAGGGCGGAGGAGATGAGGGCTAGGCGGAGCATGAAAAGCTATTCACCACGGAGACACGGAGNNGTTCTCTGTGTCTCTGTGGTGAGGTCTTAGGACTTTTCTTTCTTGTCACCGTAGTAGTGGTGGTAGTGGTCGTAGTACTTGTAATAGCCGTAGGAGGCGGTGTGTTTGGGGTTCCAGTCGTTGAGGATGGCGCCTAGGACGAGGGTTCCATCGTCGGCGAGGCGCTGGCGGGCTAGTTGGGCGGAGTCGCGGGTGGTTTGATTGGCTCGGATCACCAGGATTACGGCGTCGGCTTGGCGGCCCATGACGCGGGCGTCGGCCATCTGGAGCATGGGGGGCGTATCGATGAGAATCGTATCGAAGTCGTTGCGGAGGCGCTTGATGAGCTCGGGGAAGCGGTCGGAGTAGACCAGACTGGAGACACCGGGGCCGGGGGTGCCGGCGGGGAGCACGAAGAGGTTGGGGATTTTGGTCTCGCGGATGCCGGCGATGGGGAGGCCGTCGAGGGGAGTGGGCTGGCGCAAGAGGTCGCCCAGGCCGGGTTTGTTCTCGAGCTCGAAGATCTCATGGACGCGGGGGCGGCGCATGTCGCCATCGATTAGGAGGACGCGCTGGTGGATCTCGGTGAGGGCGATGGCGAGATTGCTGACGCAGGTGGTTTTGCCTTCCTTGGGGTAGGCGCTGGCCAGAACCAGGACGTGGGGGCGGCTGCCGTTCTGGGAGGAGAAGAGGATGGAAGTGAGAACGGTGCGGAAGGACTCGGCCATGACGGAGGGCTTGCGGTCGCGAGTGACCAGGGCAAGCTGGTCCGGGGTGGCGGATTCGGGGCGGTGGCCTTGCAAGAGGCGGCGTCTGCGGGTGGGATCGGAATCGGCGGAGGGGATGATGCCGAGCTCGGAGAGGTCGAGAAAGTATTGGGCTTCGCCAGGCTCGCGGATGGTGCGGTCGGCGCGCTCGCGCATGACGATGAAGACGACGCCGATGAAGATGCCGGAGAGGAAGCCGAGGGCGGAGTTCATGAAGGGGGAAGGCTTGTAGGGGCCGCGAGGGGGCTCGGCGGCATCGACGACGCGGATGTTGGAGGCGCGGAGGGCGGAGGCGATGCCGGCCTCTTTGACGCGCTGGAGCATGTGGTCGTAGAGCTGGCGGTTGGTATCGACCTCGCGCTTGAGGATGTTGTAGTGGGAAACGAGGGCGGCCTGCTCGGAGAAGAGGCGGGCGTGGGTGGCGTAGTCGGCGGCGAGGAGTTTTTCGCGGCGGGTGGCGGTCTGGAAATCGTTGCGGATGCGGCGGATGATGTTGCCGCGCTCCTTCTCGAGGGCGGATTCGAGAGTGGCGATCTGGGCCTGGACTTTTTTGACCTTGAAGTGGGCGGGGGTGTAGGTGGAGGAAAGCTCGGCGAGCTGGCGGCAAAGGTCGATGAGCTTGGCCTGGACATCCTTGAGGGAGCCGTCGTCGAGGACGTCGGGGAGGGAGTCGGGGGAGGTGGTGGAGGCCATCTCGATCTTGGACTGCTTGGCGATGCGGTCGGCTTGGGCTTTGCTGAGCTCTTCCTGGAGCTGGCGGAGTTTCTGCTCGGTGAGGTTGTCCTTTTCGGAGGTGAACAGGAGGCCGGTGGCGCGGGCGTAAGCTTGCATGGCCTCTTCGGACTTCTCGAGCTTGATTTTCAGCTCTTCCATCTGGCGGGTGAGCCACTCGCCGGTGCGCTGGGTGGTTTGCCAGCGGGCTTCGAGGTTCTGGTCGATGAACTCGTTGGCGAGGGTGTTGGCGAAATCGGCGGCGAGGTTGGGGCTGGTGGAGTCGCAGAGGATCTCGATGAGGCGGGTGTTGGTCTGGGCGCGGACTTTGAGGTTACCGGCGGCCATGGCAATGGCGTTCTCGCGGAGGGAGACGGGCTTGGGAGCGGGCAGGCCGAGAGCCTTGCGCCAGGCGGAGAGGCGGGATTCGTTGACGATGAGGGGGCGGTTATCGAGATCGAGCTTCTTGGTGACGCGCTCGATGAGGGAGCGGCTCTGGAGGATGCGGACCTGAGTCTGGATGTCGTACTCGGGGTAGTAGGCGCCGCTGCCGGACTCGGTGGGGTTGTTGTCCCGCATGTTGAGGAAGTTCTCGTTGACGCTCTGGATTTCGAGCGAGAGGCGGGCCTGGTAGACAGGGGTCTGGGGAAGAGTGAGGAGGAAACCGGCGAGGGCTCCGAGGAAGGCGATGAGGAGCAGAGTGCCTTTGCGGCGGCGGAGCATTCGCCAGTACTCGAGGAGACCGCCGGAAGCGGCCTGATCGGAGTCCTGGGGGGGCGGTTCGAAGTAGCCGGTGCGGGCCGGCGCGGGGCCAGCGTGGGTGAACTGCGGTTCGAGAGCCTTATGGGCAGGATCGCCGGGGGATGGGAGTTGGTTCATGATTCGCCTCTGAGTTGGGGAGGTTAACGGCGCCAGATGACAAGGCCGGTGCCGACTTGAACGGCCACTTCCACGGCGCGGATAGCCGCCCTCTTAGGAAGGCTGGAGGGGACGAAGAGGATATCTTCGGGCTGCAAGGGAACGTCGCTGGTCTGGCCGGCGAGGACGCTCCTCAGGTCCACAGGGATCTCCAGGCGGCTGGCGGCGCCGGTGGAGGCACGGAGGATGCGGGCGTTCTTGGGGGAAGCGGTGTGGTCGAGACCGCCGGCGAGAGAGAGGGCTTTGAGCACGGAGAGGTTCTCGCGCTCATTGAGGATGAAGCCGCCGGAGTGCTGGACCTGGCCGATGACATATACCATCTCGGCGCGGGGAACGGAGATGACGTCGTTGGGCCGGACCAGGATGTTCTGTTCAGGGGTGGTGGCTTCCATGATGCCGCGCAGAGAGACTTCGGCGACGCTGAACTGACCGGAAGAGTCGTCGGCGGCGTTGGGGAGGGGGATGCGGCCCCACTCCAGGGGGCGTGTGATTCTGACGCTGTGACCGGCGTCGGAAGCGAGGCCACCGGCGAGGGAGAGGATCTCGACGAGGGTCTTGCGTCCCTGGAGCTGATGGACGCCGGGATTTCGGACCGAGCCGATG
>PLEM01000344.1 GCA_003137035.1 Bryobacterales bacterium
GCGCTTGTCGCAACGCCGGAATTGGTGAGCACCAGGACGCTGGAGCCATCCGGGTTCGAGAACGCAACGGAGGACACCTTGTCGACATGGCTGGCGCAATGGAAGCGCCTCGCCCCGCGGCGAACCACCCGGGAGTAGTGCGCCAATGCCCAGTACTGGCCGCTGCGGGTCACCTCGCCGGTCTTCGAGTTCAGAGTCACCACTCCCCCGCAGGGGAATGGGCCGATGTTGGGCTTGCCCTGCTCATCCAGGGCCAGGTTCCAGGAGATGATGCAGCGCGACCAGTTGTTCAGAATCCCGGCGAAGGTCGCGGACCACTTGGCCCAATCCGTTTTGTAGTTGGGATCCGTGTAGTCCGGGCCGCCCTCGGTCCAGTAAGCGTGCTTGTTGGGATAGGCTTCGTGCACGCGCGTCATGGCTTCCGGCTGGCCTACGTAGCCGTGCCACGCCACGCCGTCCACATAGCGGTTCAGCTCTGGTTCGTCCAACTCGCAGATGGCGCGCCCCCAGAGGTTGTAGTTGTGGTCCAGAATCCAGATGCGCGTATCCAGCTTGTTCAAGGCGAGTTGCGGGCCGAGGTGCCGCGCCACGAACTCGATTTCGTACTCCTGGCCCCACAGGCACGCGGGCATTTTGCCGTCCTGATCGGTATCCACCTCGTTTTGCGGACTGACCGCCTGGACCGGCACGCCTTCGGCCGCGTAGTCTTGCAGAAACTTGACGAAGTACTTCGCGTAACTCGCGAAGTTCGACTTACGCATGGATCCGCCCAGCATCGAATTGTTGGCTTTCATCCAACCGGGAGGGCTCCAGGGGGAGCTGAACAGGTACAGGCCGGGATTGATGGCGCGCGCCTGGCGGATCACGGGGAGGATGTACTGGCGATCGTGCTCGATGGAGAAGCGACGCATCTCCGGATCGGGCTCGCCCTCGTCGTAACTGTAGACGCTGGCGGAATAGTCGCTGGAACCGATGCAGGAGCGAAAGACGCTCAGCCCGAGCTCGGAGGGGTGGAAGAACTCGCGGAACAGCGCCTCGCGGGCCTGCGGAGCGAGGCGGCTGAGCACGTAGCAGGCGGCATCGGTGAACGCTGCGCCGAAGCCCAGCACCTCCTGGAACTGCCGGCCCGGGTCGAGGACAATCCCGGCCCCGGATAGAGCCGCCGCGGGCTGCCATTGCAGCGGCGCTTCCTGCGCCCAGCGCTTGGAACCGGCGGTGACCCACTGGCGGATCTCGCCGGATGGCGCGGCGGCGAGCGCCACACCGGCGACCGCGGAAAGCTTCATGAAATCGCGTCGAGTGCGTGGTCTAGACATACGTTTCCCTAGCTCCCTATCAACCTTACCCCTACCTCCCCAGCAGCGTGTTGAAGCCGTTCGTCCAACGTCGCGATCGGCAGGCCGCTGCGCATGGCCAATTCCAAGTATGCAGCATCGTAGACCGTGAGACGGCGCTCGCGAGCGAGCGCCGCCACCGGGCCGAGAACCCGCCCCTCGACTTGGGGATCGGTCTGAATCGCAAAGTCCTGAAGATCCTCCATGAAGCTCGCAACTCTTGCCGCGGTGAGCCGTCCCCGCTGCTGGGCGCCAACCAGCACGTTCGCAACCTCATACGCCCAGATCGGGGGAACCACCGCCTCCCCGCCCTCGGCCAGGGAGTCCAGCACGCCCTCAGTCAGGTCGGTCCGCTCGTCTTCAAAGCACCAGGCCATGGTTACCGAGGCGTCCAGAACGAACCTCACGACCGACCCTCCTCGATGAGCTCGCGAACGCTCAGCCCCGCCAGCCGGTTTCCCCGCCGCAGTTCCCGGATGTGCGCCGCAGCCTCCTGGGGACTGCGCTTGGCCCTAGGCACCGGCTCCAGTATGGCGACCGGCACCCCGCGCCTGGTGATCTGAATCCTGTGGCCTCCGGCCGCCCTCTCCACCAATTCGGATAACCGGCTCTTGGCATCATAGAGTCCCACGCTTTCCATGAGGCGCCTCCGCAATCAGACTAGTCCGCACACTAGTCTATCACATCGTAACTACGCCGGACCACTCCGTTTCGTTCGCGGCTCGGTGAACGAGTCGCGGATTCAGGCGCCGCGCTGGCCGATAGGTACGAAATCGCGGCGCGCATGGCCCAGAAAGACCTGGCGCGGGCGGGCGATCTTCTGCGCCGGGTCCGTCAGCAGTTCCTGCCACTGGGCCAGCCAGCCGGCGTTGCGGCCGATGGCGAACAGAACGGTGAAGATGTCGGGCTGGAATCCCATGGCCTGGTAAATGATCCCGGAGTAGAAATCGACGTTGGGGTAGAGCTTGCGCTTGACGAAGTACTCGTCCTCGAGCGCGATTTTCTCGAGTGCCAAGGCGATGTCCAGCTTGGGGTTGCGGCCGGTCACCTCGAAGACCTGTTCCGCGATGCGCTTGATGATGCGGGCGCGCGGGTCGTAGTTCTTGTAGACGCGGTGGCCGAAGCCCATCAGCTTGCACTCGCCGGACTTGACCTTCTGGACGTAGGCGGGGATGTGGTCCGTGGAGCCGATCACGTCGAGCATTTTGAGGACCTCTTCGTTGGCTCCGCCGTGCAAGGGGCCGGAGAGGGCGGCGATGGCTCCCGCCATGGTCATGTAGGGGTCGGCCAGGGAGCTGCCGATGCTGCGCATGGCGTTGGTCGAGCAGTTTTGCTCGTGGTCGGCGTGTAGGATGAACAGCACGTCCAGCGCCCGAGCCAGCACAGGGTTGGCCTGGAAGTACGGCTCACTCTTCTTCCACAGCATGCTTAAGAAGTTCTCGGGATAGGTGAGGCTGGCGTCCGGGGGAACCAGAGGCAGTCCCAGAGAGTGCCGGTAGGTGTAGGCGGCCAGGGTGGGCAACTGGCCGAGGAGGCGCAGAATCTGGACACGGCGCACGGCCGAATCATGGACGTTCTTGGCTTCGGGGTAGAAGGTCGACAGCGCCGCCACCAGGCTCGCCAGCACGCTCATGGGATGGGCGTCCTGGCGGAAGCCCTGGAGAATCCGCTCGATGCCCTCGGGGACGGCGGTTTGGCCGGCGACCTCCTGGGTCCAGCCATGCAGTTGGGACTCGGTGGGCAGTTCGCCGTGAAGGACGAGGTAGGCGACCTCGAGGTAAGTGCAGTTCTCCGCCAACTGATCGATGGGGTAGCCGCGATACTGCAGGATACCCTTATCGCCGTCGATGAACGTGATCCGGCTTTCGCAGCTAGCCGTGTTCATGAAGGCAGGGTCGTAAGTAACCATCCCGAAATCGTCGGGCGAGGTCTTGAGCTGGCGCAGGTCCATGGCGCGGATGGCGCCGTTCTTAACGGGGACCGTACAGGATATCCCAGTCCGATTGTCGGTAATGGTGAGCGTATCTTCCGGCATGAGCATCCTTTCCTGAGTTGAATTCGGCTATAGCGAACGTAATCTACTCCGGGTCGATTATAGACCTCTAAGACAATGAGTACAAACGACCTGAATATCCGCCTGCCGTTCACCACTCCAGACCGCGAGCCTGTAACTCGCGCTCGAGCTGGGCGGCTGACTCGAAGCGCAGCGCCTGGATGCCCGCCTGCCTGGCTGCCACGACGTAGAGCGGGATGTCGTCGATGAACAGACAATCGGCGGCAGGGCAGCCGGCCCGCGCCACCGCGGCCTCGTAGATGCGCGCAGCGGGTTTGGCGGCGCCGACCTGGTAGGAAAGGATGTAGTCGTCGAAGTGGCGGAGCAGCGCGTACCTCTCCAGGAGCGTGGGGAAGTGAATTGCATCGGTATTGGACAGCAGGAGCATCCGGTAGCGGCGCTGCAGTCCTTCGAGGAGTTGCTCGGGGACCAGCGGCTGGGGCAGGAAGATGCTGCTCCACAGCTCCCGGAATCGCGCGTAATCCACATCCAGACCGAGCGCAGCCGACAACTGCCGGGCGAAATCCTCGGGCGAGAGTTGTCCCACTTCGAAGCGGGGCGCCAGGCCGGTTGCGGCAATCCGTTGCGGGATTTCCTCAAGGGGGAAGGGGCAGTACGGGCTCAGAGCCGCGTAGCCACGCGCCAGATCGAAGGGAATGATGACTTTTCCCAGGTCGAAGATCACGGCTTGGATCAAGAATTCCAGTGTACGTCAGTGGCGGTGGAAGAGGCCGCCCAGGCGTGCGCGGATGGCGAAACCGAACCCGATGAACCAACTGGGAGTGCGGGCCATCATGGTGTGGCCGGCCTCGAGGTCGAGCTGTACATCGGCTCCGAGAGTCCGGGAGATGCCGGCGCTCGCGAAAACATGCGCGGGCTCGTCGCCGGGGATCGGCCACACGCGATAAACCTCCGCGTAGCCGTGCAGTCCGGCGCCCATCCCGTGGCCGATCTGGAAGCTGGCGGCGCGCTGGGAGGTCCACTGGGGTCCGCCCGTCTGCCAGGCGAAATTGAAATTGCCGCTGGCGTCGAAGCCTTGTGGAAGCGACTTGGCCCAGATGAGATGGAACTCCGGATCGAAGCTTCCGCTGGAGAAGTAACTGCTTCCCACCGGTAGCGACACCGAGGCGAGGAGGGAAACCGCCGGCCACCGGGGTCCCTCGGGGAGCAGCCGAACTTTCGCGCCAACGCTCAGGTCCGAGCCGCCGTGGTGCAGCTCACGGGTAGCGCCGGAAGCATCCGACTCGCGGAGGAAGCCATCGGCCCCGAGCCGCATCTCGAGACGCTTGGTGAGTCCGATGCGCAGCAAGGGTTGGGGCGCCGAAATGTTGCGCACGGGCCCGCCAGCGAGGGCGTGCGCCTCCGCCAGGAAGCCCGTTTCCGCTTGCAGGAAGCCCGGGGCGACCGTGTCGGTGGACTCGCCGAAGCCGGGCCGGTCGGCGGAGAACTCCCCCGGGGAATCCGGCGGGCGGCTCTCCTGCGCGGACGCCGCGAGGGCCAGGAGGGAGCCCAGAAGGGACAGGCGCAGCAGCGCTCTCACGCTGTCCGGCATGATGAGTTACCGAAGAGTGCCGGGAAGCAGTTCGACCGAGTCGACCACTCCGATCACCGCGGAATCGATAGGGGTCGAAGGCCAGCGTTCCACGCTGCTCATGGCGCAAAAGCCTTCCATAGTGAGCAGCACGCGGTCGCCCACGCCGGCGCCCGCCGAATCCACCGCCACCACTGCATCGCCGCGGTCGCTGCCGTCCAGGTTGAGCGGCTGCACCAGCAGAAGCTTGAGGCCCTCGTGGCTGGGGTGCTTCCGGGTGGCTACGGCCTCTCCGATGACGCGCGCGATGAGCATGGATCAGGTCCTCTTCACGTGCAGGCTATCGACGATACCCACGATGGTGGCGTCGGTCACGACCTCTTCGGGAAAGAAAGCGTAACTAGCCTCGCGGGCGCGAGACCAGTAAACCACTTCGCCGGCTCCCGCGCCGGTCCAGTCGGTGCAGACGATGCACTTTCCCTTATCTTCAAGCTCGGGCGTGACGGGCTGGACCACGAGCAACCGCTGGCCGGTGAGGTTCTCGTTCTTCATGGTCGCCCAGAGGCGGCCAACGATGCGGCCGAGGTACATGAACGCCTACCTCTTCTGGTCCATGCTGACGGTGTCGACAATGCCGACAATGGCGGTATCGACGGGCTTGTCCTTGCAGCCCTCCGCCATGCGGGCTGAACTGCCGGCAACAGCCAGCACCGTTTCCCGAAAACCGGCGCCCACCGTATCGACGGCGACGACGTAGCCGGACTCGTCCTTCCCCTCCGGCGAGACGGGCTTGAGGACCAGCAGCTTCTTACCTTCGAGCCGGGGATCTTTTCTTGTGGCAACCACCGTGCCCACGACGCGGGCCAGTATCATGAGGGCCTTCTTCCGCTTTACTTAGCGGCCGTAGCGCGGCCGATCGGCAGCGTATCATCGAGGCTGGGGTGGGCCCGCGGAATCACGTGCACCGAGATCACTTCGCCCACCCGGCGCGCGGCGGCGGCACCGGCGTCGGCGGCGGCGCGCACCGCAGCCACATCACCGCGCACCAGCACCGTGACGTAGCCCGAACCGACCTTTTCCCAACCCACCAGAGTCACGTTCGCGGCCTTCACCATGGCGTCGGCGGCCTCGATCATGGCCACCAGACCGCGCGTCTCGATCATTCCCAAAGCGTCACCCATCTTACCTCCCAGCGCCTATTTCCGCGCGCGCATGGCCTGGTCCACCAGCGCCACCAGTTCCTCGCGAGTCACGTAGAACCGTTCGCGGCCCATCTCCTCGGCGGCTAGCGGGCAGCCGGCCTCCAATCCCGCGCGCGTGGTGATGCCATAGCGCGCCCGCGCCTCGAGCAGTTTGTCGACCTCCAGCTTGGGGAGCACAGTTGCGCCCCCGAGCAGTTCGGTCACCAGGGAAATCCGCGCGAAGTGCTCGACGGTCTCCATGCGGAAGAAGGCCTTATAGACGTCCTCGCCGTAGCAGACCGCGCCGTGGTTGCCCATCAGCAGGGCCTCGTACTTGGGAATCAGCGGCAGCAACGGGTCGGTCAGCTCGGGGGTGCCGGGCAAACCGTAGCCCGCCAGCGGAATGCAGCCCAGCCCGATCACCACCTCGGGCAGCAGCGCCAGGTTCAGCGAGCGCCCGGCGGCGGCATAGCCGGTGGCCACTGGCGGGTGAGCGTGCACCACCGAGCGAATGTCGGGCCGCAGGTTGTAGACCGTCAGGTGCATCATGATCTCCGAGGTACGCTCGCGCGTGCCCGAGATCTTCTTGCCCTGCATGTCGCAGACGATCATGTCGTCGGCCTGCATCATCCCCTTGCACACCTGCGTGGGCGTGCACAAAATGCGGTCCTGGTCCAGGCGGATGCTGATGTTGCCGTCGTTGGCGGCCACCCAGCCCTTCTGCCAGACCATCCGGCCGACGTCCACGATGTCCTGGCGATACTCGCGCTCGGTCTTAGGCATCAGAACCAACGATTGTACCAAACGCACCGGCGGGCGGCGGACGGCACTCGGCTACAATGAGAACGGACATGGAAACGCGGCGTATGTGCCCGCATTGCCGGGCGTTCATCGAAACCAGCGATCGCGTCTGCCCGTACTGCGAGACACAGGTGGGGCCGCGCGCGGTGGACCGGCGCGTACCGAAGGAGATTCTCGGCGGCTTCATCCCGCACGCGCACTTTACCGTCACCATGATCCTGCTCATCAACTTCGGCCTCTTCGCGGCGACGGTGATCTACAGCATGCGGGCCGGCAACGGCGACGCGTTCTGGGGGATCGACGGGCGCACCCTGTTCGATTTCGGCGCCAAGCTGCGGATTGCGATTCTTGGGTACGGCCAATGGTGGCGGCTGGTGACGGCGGGTTTCCTGCACGGCGGCATCCTGCACCTGGCCATGAACTCCTGGGTGCTGTTTGACGTGGGCGCCCAGGTGGAGGAGATTTACGGCGCCCGGCGGCTGATCGTGATCTACTTCCTGGCGACCGTGTTCGGATTCCTCGCCAGCCTGTTCTGGAGCGACTCGCTCTCGATCGGGGCTTCGGCGGGCCTGATGGGACTGATCGGCGCGATGATCGCGCTGGGAATGCGGCATCAGTCGCCCATGGGCGCGGCGATTCGCGGGATGTACATACGCTGGGTGATTTACATCCTGGTGCTGGGGATCCTGCCCGGCCTGCACATCGACAACGCCGCGCACATCGGCGGTCTGGCCGGCGGATTCTGCTGCGCCTACCTGGCGGGCACGCCGAAGCTGGTCCAGACCTGGGGCGAGCGTTTCTGGGGCGTGGCGGCGGGCCTGTGCATACTTCTGACCGCTGTGTCGTTCATCCAGATGTACCGCTGGTTCGCGATCACGTCGTAGGGGTCAGCCGAAGACGATTCGGGCGATGACCAATTGGGGCAGGGTCTGGTTCCAGCTCTGCGGGATGGCGTCGAAAGGAAGGCGGAAGGTCTTGGACTCGCCCGGCTTGAGGCCGCCGCTACGCGCGCTCACGATGGGCACGCGCTCCCGCAACACCACCAGGCCGTAGGGGTCGAAGAATATGCAGTTGATCTCCACCAGCTTGACGGCACGGTTTCCGGTGTTGGCGATCCTGCCGGTAACCTCAACCAGGGTCTGCTTGGCGAAGTTCTCCTTCGCATTCATTTCGACCTCGCTGAGCTGCAGGTATCCGCCGCGGACATAAAGACGGGCCTCCTCGGTCAGCGCGGGCGGCTTGGTTTCCTGGTGTCTTGCGAGCCAACTCAGATACAGCCACGCAGCGGCGCCGAGGGCGACTACGGCCAGCACCACAATGAGAACGACCGGAACGGCGCCCCGGCGCGCCCTTCCATGGCGGCGATCCGTCGATAGTTTCATCTTGAATGGATTCTAACCCGTTCCGCGGAGGAAGTGTTCGTAGCGAGTGTAGAAGTTCGAGGTCCCGCATCCCGGGCAGGCGAACGAAGAGAAGAAGAGCCACCTGCGGCGAACGGCCCCGATCTCGGCCAGCCAGTCGGGAGAGTGGGCCTGGCCGCAGCGCACGCACACATTGGTCCAGGGCCGAAGCTCCACCGTCTCGGGCACGTTTCCGAAGTACATGGCCCAGCCATAGACACTGGTCCGGGCGCGGAAGTGGCGGTCGATGAAGCGCAGCATGGCGGTCAGCACGGCGAGCGCCCCGTCGCAGCGCCACGAGAACACCACCCACCTTCTCAGACCGGGGCGCGGCGTATTCCTTCGGTTTAGAAACGAGAACGAGGCGTGCAGGATCTTGGTCGCCACGTGGGGCAGGCCGGTGTAGCAGGCCAGCATGGCGGCCAGTTCGCCGGGTTTGTCGAAGAGGTTCACGTGGCCGCCTCCCTTCAGCGCCCAGCGATAGAGGCGGTCCTGAAAAGTAGTGGCGTCGGGCACCGACACGAACAGCGCCCCGTCGCGCTTCAGCACGCGCCCGATCTCTTGCAGTGCGGGCTTCAGCCGCTTGAAATGCTCCAGGCCGTGGTTGCAGACCACGGCATTGAATGCCCGGCCCCGGAACGGCAGACTGGCCGCGTCCGCCTGGACGCCCGTTCCCCGGGAGCTTGCGCCCAGCGGCTCCAGGTCCATTCGAATCGTCACGAACGGGAATGCAGCGGCATCGAAGCTGCCGGCCGAGCAGCCCAGATCCAACACCAGCGCGCCGGCCGGCAGATGGCGGAGGATCTCGTGCATGGAGTACTCCAGTATCCTATGCACGAGACCCGGGTGGCGCGGTAGTGGGGTTCGGTCAAGCGCGACATCGAAGTGGAGACTCCCGGCCCGCGACCGTATGGAGGGCGGACTTNNCGGGTTGAAACCCGCCCTCCACCGCTTGCGTCCGGCGCGTCCGCGAGCCTATGCTTCGTTATCGGGCTGACGAGGTCTCCATATGAAGAGAGCGATCCCGGCGGTGCTGGTCGTGTTCGGTCTGGGCTCCGCGGCGCTTTTCGCGGCGGACTTTTGGCAGAAGAAGAAGTTCCCGGAGTGGGACGAGAAGGAAGTCCACCGGATGCTGTTCAATTCTCCCTGGGCGCATCCGATTGAGTTGTCCCTAGGCTCGACGGGCGATCGCCAGCGCGGCAGAGGCAGGGGCGGCGGTGGGGGCGGGGCGCCCGCCGGCGCTGTCCCCGGCGCCGAGGTCCGCTCCACAAACATCCCGGGCGGCGGAGCCGGGGGCGGTGGCGGCTCTTGGGGAGGCTCCGGCGGCGGCCAGTCCGACGCAGGCTCGGCGCCCGGCGTCAGCGTTACCATCCGCTTCCAAAGCGCGCTGCCGGTCAAGCAGGCGATCGCGAAAGCGCGTTTCGGCAGCGAGGCGCTCAGCTCTCCGGAGGCGGTCAAGCTCGTGTCCCGCGAGGAGCCGTACTACCTGGTGGGGGTCGCCGGCCTGCCGCCTCAACTGATCCCCGAAGATCCCAGCACGCTCAAGGACAAGGCTGTGCTGAAGATCAAGGACAAGCCACCCATCCCGGCGCAGGAAGTGCGCGTCGAACGCGGGCGCGGGCTGCCCGGCCTTCTGCTGCTCTTCCCCAGAGCCGGCCATCCCATCGTGCTCGAAGACGGCTGGGTGGAAGTTCAGTTCGAGTTGCGCGGCAAGGTTGTCCAGCGCCCCTTCAGCCTGAAGGACATGGTGTACCAGGGGAAGCTGGAGATGTAGCAGCTCTACGCGAAGCTCCGGGCGCTCTTGCGGACCGCCAAGGCGGTCGAGGCGGCGAAGAGCGCGGCGGCGCAGCAGGCGGTGACGATCAGGCTGGTCGAGAAGGCTGGGGCGCCGGCGGCGGCCTGGCGCTCGAAGGACTGGCGGAGGGCCGCAACCGCGTAGGTGACCGGGTTCAGCCGCATCAGCCAGCGCACCCAGCCGTGCGCGCTCGCCATCGGGAAGATCGCGCCCGAAACCAGCCACAGCGGAAACAGCGCCAGGTTCATGATGGCGTGGAAGCCCTGCGTCGAATCCATTTGCCAGGCAATGGCGAATCCCAGCGCCGTAAACAGGAAGGCGATCAGAAAGATTACCGCCACGGCTTCGAGCACGCCCGCCGCGCCCGGTGCGTAGCCTGTCGCCGGCAGGAAACACAAGAAGATCGCGCCCTGAATCCAGGCCAGCGTCGTGGAGCCCAGAATCTTGCCGAGCACCATGGAGCTGCGTGGCGCGGGCGAGACGAGCATCGAGAGGAGAAAACCTTCGCGGCGGTCTTCGATCAGGGACATGGTCGAGAACACCGCCGAGAACATGACCGTGAGCACCAGCGCGCCGGGAAAGAAGTACGCGAGATTTCCGAAGCCCGAGCCGATGAGGAGCCAGAACAGGAGCGGCGAGCCGACGTAGCCCAGCACGCGTGCTTTCTCGCGCCAAAACCGCAACAGGTCGCGCCACCAGAGGGTGGCCACGGGAAGCCAGAAGGCGGTCACAGGGCAGCCCCCGTCTCGTCGAGGAACACATCTTCGAGCGTGGGCTTGTGCAGCGCCACGGACTGGATGGCTCCGGGGAAGGCCTCCACCACCTCGGCGATGAAGCGGTGGCCGTTGCCGATCTCGACGCGCAGCGAGCCGTTGCGAGCGGCGGCGCGCACTCCCATCCGCGCTTCCAGCCGCGGCCGCATTTCCTCGGCGTCCGCAACCTCGAACACGACCACGTCGCCGCCGATTCTCGCCTTCAGCTCGGCAGGCGTGCCTGCGGCCACCAGCCGGCCTTCGTGCAGCAGCGCCAGGCGGTCGCAACGGTCGGCCTCGTCGAGCAGGTGCGTGGTGAGCAGCACGGTGATTCCTTGCGTCTGGCGCAGTTCCTCGATGTAGCGCCAGAGCTCGCGGCGGGCTCCGGGATCCAGGCCGGTGGAGGGCTCGTCCATCAGCAGCACGGCGGGACGGTGCAGCAGCCCCTTGGCGATTTCAACGCGCCTGCGCAGCCCGCCCGAGAGCGACTCGACCAGTTCCTTGCGGCGATCGGTCAGCCCCAGGCGGCTCAGGACTTCTTCCATGCGCTCCGCCAGCGCCCGGCCCCGGAGGCCGTAAAGGTGGCCCTGGGCGCGCAGGTTCTCCTCGACGGTGAGCTTTCGATCCAGGCTTTGCGACTGGAAGACCACGCCGATGCGGCGGCGCACTTCGGCGGCCTGCCGCGCGACGTCGAAGCCCGCTACCCGCGCCCAGCCGGACGCTGGCGCGAGCATGGTTGAAAGCACCTTGAACAGAGTGGACTTGCCGCCGCCGTTGGGCCCCAGCACGCCGAAAATCTCGCGCTCGCGCACTTCGAACGAGACGCCGTCGAGCGCAGTGCGAGCGCCGTACTTCAAGACCAGGTTCTCGACCGAGACCATCGCATCGCCCACTCTTATTATGATGCGTTTCGCGCGAGTGGCGATTCGGAGGGTTGGTGTACTCTGGGTAGGATATGGCTGAATCGAAACCGCTGGTCGCCGTGATCATGGGCAGCAAGTCGGACTGGGAGACCATGCGCCACGCCGACGAGATGTTGAGCCGCTTTGGAGTGGCTCACGAGGTGCGCATCCTCTCCGCGCACCGGACGCCGGCGCACACGGCGAAGTACGCGGCGGCGGCGCAGGGCCGGGGTATCGAGGTGATCATTGCGGGCGCGGGCGGCGCGGCGCACCTGGCGGGAGTCATTGCCGCGCACACCATCCTGCCGGTACTGGGAGTGCCCATGGAGAGCGCCGCGCTCAAGGGCCTGGATTCGCTGCTCTCGACCGTGCAGATGCCTAGCGGCATTCCCGTGGGAACGCTCGGCATCGGCAAGGCCGGGGCCGCCAACGCGGCGCTGCTGGCGATTTCGATCCTGGCGACGCACTCCCCGGAATTACAGGAAAAACTGCGCGAATTCCGCGAGGAGCAGTCGAACAAGGTGCTCGAACAAACCGTACCGTAGGCGGGGCGAATCCGCGCTCCTGTCGAGTGGAGACGCCGATGTGGGCAGGAGCGGATCGTTTGCGAGGACGCAGGCGAAACCGCCTGCGCCACGGGCCGCTACGCGATAATGAGGTCTGTGAACGATGCGCGGAAATGGATTCGGGAGGCTGAGGCCATTACCGTGCTCACGGGCGCGGGCATCTCCGCGGAGAGCGGCATCCCGACGTTCCGCGGCGCGGGCGGGTTGTGGAAGCAGTTCCGGCCGGAGGATCTGGCGACGCCGGAGGCGTTCGAGCGCGGCCCGAAGCTGGTTTGGGAGTGGTACGACTGGCGGCGCACGCTGATCGCAGCGGCGCAACCCAACGCCGGTCACCTGGCGCTGGCCGCTCTCGAGAAGACCAAGCCGCGCTTCACGCTGGTGACACAGAATGTGGACGGATTGCACGAGCGCGCGGGGAGCCGCAACGTGGTCAAGCTGCACGGCGACCTGTGGACGCTGCGCTGCACGGTTTGTGGCCGCGAGAAGCGCGAGGAGCGCGCGCCGCTTCCGGAACTGCCGCCCCATTGCGGTTGCGGCGCGCTAATGCGGCCTGGAGTGGTGTGGTTCGGTGAAATGCTTCCACGCGCGGCCTGGGAGCAAGCCGAGCAGGCTACGCGCGCGGCCGACGTGTTCCTGGTGGTGGGCACTTCGGCGGTGGTTTACCCGGCCGCCGGCCTGGTTCCGCTGGCCAAGACGTGCGGCGCGAGGGTGATTGAGTGCAATATGGAAGAGACGCCGTTCTCGGCGGAGTTGGACCGGGCGTTTCGAGGAGCTGCGGGCGAACTGCTGCCCCAATTGATCGCATCATGAGAATCTGCTACCTGGACGCTTTTTCGGGAATCAGCGGCGACATGCTGGTGGGCGCGCTGGCGGACGCCGGCGCCGACACGGCCGCGTTGATCGAAGCGCTTGCGGCGCTGGGAATGGGCGCGTCGTACCGGTTTGAGAAAACCAAACGCCACGGGATCGGGGCCACCAAGTTCCACGTCGAGTGCGGAGAGCAGCACGCGCACCGGCACCTCTCGCACATCCTGGAGAAGATCGGCCAGTCGGCGCTGCCGGAGCGGGTGAAACAGAACGCCGCGGCGGTGTTTCAACGGCTGGGCGAGGCGGAGGCGCGCGTTCACGGGGTCCCCATCGAGCGCGTGCACTTCCACGAGGTGGGCGCGGTGGATTCGATCAGCGACATCCTGGGCGCCTGCCTGGGTTTCGCGATGCTTGGCGTGGAGGCGATCCACTGCTCGCCGATCAACCTGGGCAGCGGAACGGTGCAGACCGCGCACGGAGCGCTTCCGGTGCCGGCGCCTGCGACCGCGGCCTTGCTGGAGGGAAAGCCGGTTTATGTGCGCGGACCGGCGGTCGAGTTGACCACACCGACCGGCGCGGCCATCGCCACCACGCTCGCGGTTTCGTTCGGCCCGCTTCCGCCGATGCGGATCTCGGCCATCGGATACGGCGCGGGCGAGCGCGATTTCGCCGAGCACGCCAACGTGCTGCGCGTCATGATCGGGGAGGCCAGCGGCGCGAGCGAGGCCACCACGGTTTCGGTGATCGAGGCAAACATCGACGATTCGAGTCCCGAAGTTCTCGGCTACTCGATGGAGCGCTTGCTCGAAGGCGGCGCGCTGGACGTAACCCTCTCGCCAATCTTCATGAAGAAGAACCGCCCCGGCACGCTGGTGCGCGCGATCGCGCGGCCCGAGGACCAGGAGCGCCTCGCCGCCCTGCTGTTCGCCGAGACTTCCACTCTCGGCCTGCGCATTTATCCGGCCGAGCGCCGCGTGCAGGCCCGCCGCACGGTCGAGGTCCAGACACCGCACGGAAGGGTGCGCGTGAAGGTCTCCGAGGAAGGGCATTTCGCACCGGAGTACGAGGACTGCCGCCGCCTGGCGCTCGAGACCGGCGTCCCGTTGAAGCTCGTTCTGGCAGCAGCGAACTACGCATACCTGGCACAATCCCGATGAAGTACTATCTGACAACACCCATCTATTACGTCAACGCCGCGCCGCACATTGGCCACGCTTACACAACGATTGTTGCCGACGTCGTGCGCGGGTTCAAACGCATGCAGGGCTACCAAGCCGTGCTCACCACCGGCTCGGACGAACACGGAGTCAACGTGGAGCGCGCGGCCGAACGCGCCGGAAAGACGGCCAAAGACTACTGCGACGTCATCGCCGCGGAGTTCGAGCGGCAATGGCAACAGCTCGGGCTGAAGATCGACCATTTCCAGCGCACCACCAGCCCGCAACACGCGCGCGTGGTCCAGGATCTGTTCGAGCGCTGCCGGACCAACGGCTACATATACAAAGGAGCCTACACCGGGCAGTACTGCATCCACGACAACCTCTAAGTGAACGACGCCAAGCCGGGCGACCCGTGCCCCGATTGCGGCCGGCCCACGGAGACCATCACCGAAGAGAATTTCTTCTTCAAGCTCTCGGCCTTCCAGGACAGGCTGCTCAAGCTATATGATCGCGACCCGCAGTTCATTCAGCCCGAGACGCGCCGCAACGAAGTGATCTCGTTCGTGCGCGCGGGTCTGACCGACCTCTCCATCACCCGCACCAATATCAAATGGGGCATTCCCGTGGTTGGCGAAGCGCCGCACGTGTTCTACGTGTGGTTCGACGCGCTCACCACCTACATGAGCGCCGTTGAAGGCGAGGGCATGTGGCCGGCCGACCTGCACCTGATCGGCAAGGAGATCGTGCGCTTTCACGCCATCTACTGGCCCGCTTTCCTGATGGCCGCGGAGTTGCCGCTACCCAAACGCATCTTCGCCCACGGCTGGCTGCTGTTCGAAGAGAGCAAAATGAGTAAGTCGCGCGGTAACATCGTTAGGCCGGAACCGATCCGGCAGGTGATGGGGACCGACGCGCTGCGTTACTTCCTGCTGCGCGAGATCGTTTTCGGGCAGGACGGCGGGTTCAGTTACGACGCGCTGGTGGGCCGCTACAACTCCGACCTGGCCAACGGCCTGGGCAATCTGGCCAGCCGCACGCTGACCATGATCCACCAGTACTGCGGGGGCGCGATTCCCGCGCCCACGTCGGAAGGCGCGATACCGCAGGGGGTGCGGCAGACGGTCGAGACGGTCGTCGCCGCGTTCGAGGAATTCGAGTTCTCGAAGGGGCTGGAGGCGATCTGGGCGCTGCTCTCGGCCACCGACAAGTTCATCGTCGAGCAGGCGCCCTGGGTGCTGGCGAAAAAGCCCGAATCGCGCGCGCAGCTCGACGCCACGCTCTACACCGCCGCCGAGGTGCTGCGCATCGCGACCGTGCTGCTCGCGCCAGTGCTGCCGGAATCCACCGCGAAGATCTGGACGCAGCTTGGAATGCCTGGGCCGCTCGAATCCGTGCGGCTCCAGGGACTGGCCTGGGGGCAGTTGCAGGCGGGCCAGAAGGTCGGCGCGGTGGCGGGGGTGTTCCCGCGCATCGACGCCAAGCTGGCGATTCCCGAGATGCGCGCGCTGGAGGAGAAAGAAGCCGTGCGGCAAGCGGCGCTGCTGGGCAAGACGCCCCCGCCCGCACCGAGTGCCGAGGCGGCGCCCAAGATCTCGATCGAGGATTTCGCCAAAGTCGAGATGCGGGTCGGGCTGGTGCTCGAGGCCGAGCCGGTGAAGGGCGCCAACAAGCTGCTCAAGTTGAAGGTGGATATTGGCGAGCCCGAGCCGCGCTCGCTGGTCGCTGGCATCGCCGAGGCTTACACGCCCGAGCAATTGATCGGCCGCAAGGTCGTCATCGTAACCAACCTGGAGCCGCGCAAGTTGCGTGGCGTCGAATCCAACGGGATGATCGTGGCCGCCTCGATCGAGGGTGGCAAGCCGGTGCTGGCGGGATTTCTGGAAGACATTCCGGTCGGGGCGCGCCTGAAGTAATGCTGGTCGATTCCCATTGCCATCTCGACGATCCGCAATTCGACGCGGATCGAGAGGCGGTGATCCAGCGGGCGCTCGAAGCGGGCGTCGGGCAGATGCTGGCGGTTGGGTCCGGGCCGCCCGATCTCGAAGCGGGTATCCGGCTCGCGGAGGCCTGGCCGCACATTTTCGCGAGCGTGGGCGTTCACCCGCACGAGGCCAGCAAGGCGACCCAGGAAACCTTCGAGCGGATGCAGGAGTTGCTCGCGCACCCCAAAGTTGTGGCCATCGGCGAGATCGGGCTCGACTATCACTACGACTTCTCGCCGCGCGAAGTGCAGCGCGAGGTGTTTTCGAGACAACTCGCGATGGCGCGTAAACCGGTGATCATCCATACCCGCGAAGCCTGGGACGACACCCTGCGGCTGCTCCGCGAGCACCCGGGCGTAACCGGGGTCTTTCACTGTTTCTCGGGCGGGCCGGAAGAGGCGGAGCAAGTGTTGGAAATGGGTTTCTACCTCAGCTTCGCGGGCGTGGTGACCTTTCCAAAGGCGCTGCGGATTCAGGAGGCCGCGCGGATGGCGCCCTCTGACCGCCTGCTTGTCGAAACCGACGCGCCCTACCTCGCGCCCGTGCCCAGGCGCGGCAAGCGGAACGAGCCCGCATTCGTCCTGGAAACCGCCCGCCGAGTGGCCGAACTGCGCGGCGAGAGCCTGGACCAACTCGCGGCGGCCACCACGGAGAACTTTCGGCGGGTGTTTGCTGCCGGATGTTAGACTGAATAGCATCCATGGAGTCGGGCAACGCTGGGGTGTCGATGACGGCGCGGGAGATGGTGGGGCTGGTTGAGGCGGAACTTCGGCAGGTGGAGCGGGAGATCAGCCTGGAGTGGATCGCCTCGGTGGATGCGATCACCACCATCGGCCTGTATTTGCAGGCCAGCGGCGGCAAGCGGCTGCGTCCCATGCTGGTGCTGCTGGCTTCCAAGCTGATCGGCGACGGGGGAGAAAGCGCCATCCGGCTGGGCGCGGTGGTCGAGATGATCCACAGCGCCACGCTGGTTCACGACGACATCATCGACGACGCGCGCACCCGCCGCGGCCGGCCTTCCACCAACATCCAGTGGGGCAACCACACTTCGGTGCTCGCGGGCGACTGGCTCTACATGCAGGCCTTCCAGATCGCATTGCGCGAGCGCAACTTTCACATCCTCGACCTGCTGATCGGCGTGACCCAAACCATGGTCGAGGGCGAATTGATGCAGCTCCAGCGCATCGGCTCGATGGAGGTGACCGAGGCGGACTACATGGACCTGACCGAGCGCAAGACGGCCGGTCTGTTCTCGACCTGTGCGCGGCTGGGCGCGATCGTCGCGGGCGCCGATGCGGCCACCGAGGACAAGCTGGGCGAATACGCCTGGAACGTGGGCATGGCCTTCCAACTCATCGACGACATCCTGGATTTCACGGCGCACGAGAATGTGCTGGGGAAGCCGGTGGGCAACGACCTATGGGAAGGCAAGGTGACGCTGCCGCTGATCTACGCGCTCGAGGAAGCCGGCCCCGAGGAGCGGCGCATGGTGGCCACCGTTCTCGAAGACCGCAACTACGAACGCGTACCCTTCACCAGCATCCTGGAACTGATCGGCCAGCGCCGCGGGGTGGAGCGGGTGCGGGAGCGCGCCCGCCTGTTCACGGAAAAGGCCCGCGCGCTCATCGGGGAGTTCCCCGAATCCCCGTATCAGCGCGCGCTCTACTCGGTCACCGAATTGGTGACGGATCGGGATCATTGAAGGACCGCTCCCTCGCACCGCTCCCTCGCGGTCGCGGCTCGATTACCGGATGTTAAGATGAAGGCTAGCCGTCATGGATTCACGCCGTAGATTCATCGGAAAGTTCGCCAGCGGGCTGGCGGGAACGCTCGCCGTGCCCTCCGCAGTGCTCGGAGCGAACCAGCGGATCCGCCTCGGATTCGTTGGCCTGGGGGAACGCGGCATGCAGTTGGCGCGCGAGGCGTTGGAGTGTCCGGACACGGAGCTGGTTGCATTCGCCGACGTTTACACCAGGCGTCTCGAAGAGGCCCGGAAGCTCGCGCCCGGCGCCCGGACGCACCTCGACTATCGCCGGCTGCTCGACGACCGGTCCATCGACGCCGTGCTCATCGCCACGCCGCAGCACCTGCACTGCGAGCAGTTCCGCGCCGCGCTCGACGCCGGCAAGCACGTCTACCAGGAAAAGACGATGGCCTTCACCGTGGAGCACGCCAAACGCATGCGCGCCGCGGTTCAGAAGGCCGGCAAGCGCACGGTGCAAATCGGTCACCAGTGTTGTTCCTCCGGGCAGGTCGCGGATGCCGTGGATTTCATTGGCACCGGGTACGTGGGCAAGCTCACCGCCATCGTGGCGCACATGTACCGCAACACGCCGCACGGCAAACCGCAGTGGAGCCGGCTGGTTTACCCGGACATGACGCCGGAGAACATCGTGTGGGATTCGTTCCTGGGCGAGGCTCCCAGGCGGTCGTTCGACGCCAACCGTTTTCTCAACTGGCGGTTCTTCTGGGACTACTCGGGCGGCAATTTCCACGAGAACATGTGTCACCAGCTTGCCTTCTGGTACAAGGTGCTGGGCCTGGACATACCCAAGACGATCACCGCTACCGGCGGCATTCTCCTGTGGAAGGACGGGCGCGAAGTGCCGGACACCATGAACGTGGCCATGGAACACGCCGAGGGGCTGCAGTTCACCTGGGACTCCGGCTTCGGCAACAACTATTACGGCGTCACCGAGGACGTGCTGGGCACCGACGGCACCATCTCCCGGGGCCAGCAGCTTCGCTATGCGCCGCAGAAGGTGAACCGCCCGGAGGCCGGCGAAATGCTGGGGCAAACCGGCGCGCGCAAGAACGCGCACATGCAGAACTTTCTGGACTGCATTCGTTCCGGCAGTCCACCGAATTGCCCGTTCGATCTGGGTTTCCGCGTTTCCATCGCCTGCCGGATGGCGGTGGAAAGCTATCGAACGGGCCGAACGGTGCGCTGGGATCGGGACAAAGAAGAAATCGTATAGACCGGAATGGATTTCGAATACTCGCCCGAGCAGCTTCAGCTCCGCAAGACGGTGCGTGAATTCGCGGAGGCGGAACTCGCGCCTCACGTCCTGGAATGGGACGAGGGACAAATCTTCCCGCGCGAGGCGATCCGCAAGATCGGCCGGCTTGGCTACATGGGCTCGATCTTCCCGGAGGAATTGGGCGGCGCGGGGCTGGGATACATCGAGTACGCGATTCCGATCGAGGAGCTGGCGCGCATCGATCCCTCGGTGGCGCTGATCGTAGCGGCCCACACTTCGCTGTGCGGAATCACATCTTCTCGGCGGGCAGCGACGAGCAGCGGCGGCGATACGTGCCGCGCCTGGCTACGGGCGAGTGGATCGGCTGCTGGTCGCTCACCGAACCGGAAGCCGGGTCGGACGCCGCCGGCACCCGCACCAGCGCGGTGCGCGAGGGAGATGGTTGGGTGTTGAACGGGGCGAAAACGTTCACCACCAACGCGCATGAAGCGGACGTTTGCGTGGCCATGGCGGTAACCGACCGCGCCGCCGCCCAGCACGGCATCTCCGCGTTCATCTTCGATCGGGGCACGCCCGGATTCCGCCTGGGCCGCAAAGAGAACAAGCTGGGCATGCGGGCCAGCTCCACAGGCGAAGTCATCTTCGAGAACTGCCTCGCCGCCCTGTCGGTCGGAACGGCGCAGGGCGCCTACGACGTGGCGTTCAAGTACTCCCGGCAGCGCCGCCAATTCGGGCGGCACATTTCCGAATTCCAGGCGATCCAGTTCAAGCT
>PLEM01000095.1 GCA_003137035.1 Bryobacterales bacterium
GTGGCCGATGCGGCACTTGGCCATCACCGGAATGCTGACCGTCTGCATGATCTCGCGGATCTTGCGGATGGGCGCCATGCGGGCCACGCCGCCTTCCTTGCGGATGTCGGCCGGCACGCGCTCCAGCGCCATCACCGCCGTGGCTCCGGCCTTCTCGGCGATCAGCGCCTGGTCGGCGTTGGTGACGTCCATGATGACGCCGCCCTTGAGCATTTCCGCCAGACCGACTTTCACTCGAAATGTGTCGTCCTGAAACATTGAAACCTCCGATTCGTCACACCATCGCCGGCGCGGATTCGAAGCGCTCGAGCCGCGCGCGCGCCAACTCGCTCGAAAAAATCTCTCCCAGAATCGCCAGGCCGGCGCGGATTTCCTCCGGCGCCAGGCCCGCAAAGCTCAACCGCAGTGCGCCGGGCTCCTGGCGCGACACGGCGAAATACTTGCCCGGCAGGTAGGAGACGCCGGCGCGCTGCGCGCGGTTGAGCAGCTCCGCGGCGTCCAGCGGCTCGGGCAGCCGTACCCACAGATTCATGCCGCCCTCCGGCCGGGTGAAAGCGGCGCCCGGAGGCAGCCACCGTTCGCAGGCCTCCAGTACCGCCCGCAGCCGTTGGGCTCCGGCGGCCAGCATTCGGGCGCGGTGCTCCAGCAAGCGGCCCGAAACGGCGAAGCGCAGCAGCACGGCCTGCGAAAGCTGGTCGGTGTGCAGATCGGCAAGCTGCTTGGCGTCGGCCAGACGGTTGGCCAGCGGCTTGGGCGCGATTACCCATCCGACCCGCAGGCCCGGGAACGCCAGCTTCGAGAAACTGCGCAGCAGCACCGTATCGCCGGCCTCGTCGAGCTGCTTGATGGAAGCCAGCGGGCTGCCCTCGTACCGCAGTTCGCCGTAAATGTCGTTCTCGACTACCACCAGTCCGGCCGCGCGCGCCAGGCGCAGCACGGTCCGGCGCGCCGGGGCGGGCAGCGTCGCGCCCGTCGGGTTCTGGAAATTGGGCGTCACGATCAGCAGGCGCGGGCGCCCGCGCTCGAGCAGGCGCTCCAAGGCTTCCAGGTCGATTCCGTCGCGGCCCACCGGAACGCCCGCCAGTTGCGCGCCCGCGCGCAGGAACAGGTTCTTCAGCCCGGGATAGACCGGATCTTCCACCAGCACCGTGTCGCCCGGGCGGACCAGCACCCGCTGGAGCAGATCCAGCGCCTGCTGGCAGCCGTTGGTGACAATCACGTCGTCGCCTGGACGGGCCACACCCTCGCGGCGCGCCTCCTCGAGCAGGTAGTGGCGCAGCGGAGCATAGCCGCCTGGAGAACCGAGTTGCAGAATCGAGGCCGCGCCCGGCTCCCCGAGAACCTCCTGGCAACTGAGCCGGAAATCGTCCATCGGAAACAGATCCTCCGAGGGCCGCGAAGTCGCAAAACTGATCGCTCCTGAAGGAGCCGGCGCGGGAGCCGAGAGCGCGTCCGGCGCGGGCAGCAACTGTTCCCAACCGAGACCCGCCGACCCCGGGCGGGGCTCGGCCAGCACGAAGCTGCCACGACCCACGTGGCCCTGCACCAGCCCCTCGGATTCCAGCAGCGCGTAGGCGGCGGAGACGGTGGTGCGGTTCAGTCCAAGTGCGCCAGCCAATTCGCGGGTGGCGGGTAGCCGCTCGCCTCTCTGAAGCGCTCCGGAACCGACCAACTCCCGAATCCGCTCGTAGAGTTGCCGATAGAGCGGAACTTCGGACTCGGCATTCAGCTCAAGCTTCGGGAACATGCCAATGGAATCCACCATACCATATTGGACTGGAGGCGGCAAGCCAATCCGCGTCCCGCTGATTTGATACAATTTCATCCGTATCCCGATGAGCCGTCTGGCATTGTTCTCATCGATCGCAGTCGTCTCGGCCCTGCTTGCCTGGCCGGCGGACAAGAAGAAGAAGGAAGAAACCCAGACGCTGGAAGTGCCCAAGGAGCTTCCGGCCGCGGTTCTGGCGGAAGCCCAGCGGCTGAGCTTCCAGGTGGTCCCGCTCTCGGCCCGGGGCCTGCTGTCGCAACAGGTGCGCAACGGGCTGAAATGGCTGTTGACGGAGAGCCGAGGCGCCACCATCGTCAAGCTGCGCGCCTTCGTGGCCGGATCGGGCGACACGCGGCGGGTGCAGGCCATCGTGAGCGAGACATTCGCCGAACGGAAGCTCCCGCTGCCGGCCCTCAGCGTGGTGCAGGTGGGTTCCCTGCCACTGGAAGGGGCGCAGGTGGAGATCGAGTCCGTGGCCGTCGAGAAGAAAGCGGTGAACCCGAACGGGCTGGCCTTCCTTTCCGGGCAGGGCGCCGCAGTGGACCAGCCGCTGGAGCCGATGCTTCCGCTGGTCGAGAAGTCGCTGGCGCGGCTGCGCACTGCCATCGATGCCGCGGGCGTGCGGCCGGACGACGTGCTGCGCGCCACCTGCTTCCTCAGCTCGCTCGACGACCTGCCCGCGGTGCGTCAGCGCGTGTCCGCCGAATTCCCGCGCGCGGCGCTGGACTTCATGCAGCGCATGCGCGAGCCGTCGCAGAGCCTGGCCGAATGCGAGGCCGTGGCGCGATTGCGCCAGCCGCCGGCCGAGCCCCTGGTGTTCCTGAATCCGCCCGGATTGCCCGGTTCTCCGGACCGTTCCGAGATCGCACTGGTGGGCCCGCACCGGCTGGCCTTCACCGGCTCCCAGCTTGCCTTCGGGTTGCGCGACACCGACGCGCGCCTGGCTTTCCAGCGTCTGGCCAAGACCCTGGAAGGGGTGGGCGCATCCAGCAGCCGCGTGGCGGTAGCGAACGTTTATCCACTTTCCCGGTCGATCGCCGAGCTGGTGCGGAAAGTCCGGCCGGAGTTCTTCGACCGCGCACGGCCGCCCGCGGGCGTCATGCTGCCCTTCGAGGGGCTGCCCGCGCTGGACGCCTCGTTCGCGGTCGAAGCGATCGCCGTTATGCCCGATTCCCCTTAGGAGATCATAATGCCAAAATCCGTCGTGACGTTCGGAGAAATCATGCTGCGCCTCGCCCCTCCGGGGTTCGAGCGCTTTCTGCAATCCCCGCAGTTCGTGGCCACCTTTGGAGGCGGCGAGGCGAATGTGGCCGTCTCACTGGCGGGGTTCGGAGTGCCCGCCCGGTACGTGACCGTTCTGCCCTCCAACCCCATCGCCGAGGCCTGCGTGGCCCAGTTGCGCGGCTTCGGCGTGGACGCTTCCAAGATCGTGCGCGGCAAGGGCCGCATGGGCATCTACTTCCTCGAAGCGGGCGCCAACCAGCGGCCATCCAAGGTGGTTTACGACCGCGAAGCCAGCGCCATCTCGCAAGCCAAGCCGGGCATGATCGACTGGGACGACGTGTTCCAGGATGCCGGCTGGTTTCACGTGACCGGCATCACGCCCGCCATCAGCCAGGGCGCCGCCGACCTCTCGCTCGAAGCCGCCGCGAAGGCCCGCGACAAAGGTCTCACGGTTTCCTGCGACCTCAACTACCGCAAGAACCTCTGGAAGTACGGCAAGAAGGCGCCCGAGGTGATGCGCGAGCTGGTGAAGCTGGTCGACATCGTCATCGCCAACGAGGAGGACTGCCAGATGGCGCTGGGCATCCAGGCCGACGTGGACGTGCACGCCGGCGCCCTGGACGCCTCCCAGTACCACAAGCTGACCGGGAAGGTGCTGGCCGAATACCCGAATGTGAAGAAGATCGCCATCACGCTGCGGGAGTCCAAGAGCGCTTCGCACAACGGCTGGTCCGCCTGCCTGAACGACGGCGCCAGCTTCATGATCAGCCGCCACTACGACATCACGCACATCGTGGACCGGGTAGGTGGAGGAGACGCCTTCGCCGGCGGCCTGATCTATGGCTTGGTGAACCTCCCCAGCGCGCTCGAGGCGCTGGAGTTCGCCGTGGCCGCCTCCTGCCTCAAGCACTCGGTTCCGGGCGACTTCAACCGCTTCAGTGTCGAGGATGTGCAGCAGCTCCTCAAGAGCGGAGGATCGGGGAGGGTGCAGCGGTAAAGTACGAAGTACGAATGACGAAGTACGAACCGCGCACCGGGCGGTGAGCCACAAGCCTATAATGGTTCTCATGCGGGCTCTGTTCATTTCGGCCGTTCTGTTCTCGATGGCGGCGCCCGCGCAGCAGCCTCAGCAGCCCGAGCCGGCGCCCATCAAGGTTCAGGTCAACGAGGTGATCGTTCCGGTGACCGTGACCGACGACAGGGGCCGGTTCGTCTCCAATCTGGACGCCAAGGATTTTCGAATCCTGGAGGACGGCCGGGAACAGAAGATCGCCTACTTCAACCGCGAGCGGAACCAGCCGGTGGTGGTGGGCTTCCTGGTGGACTTGGGCAACGCCAGCCGCCTGCATTGGGCGAAGTTCCAGGAATCTGCGACCGAGCTGGTGCTAAACCTGCTGACTCTCGAGCGGGAGGACCGCTACAGCGGGTTCCTGGTCACCTACGGCAACGAAGCGGAGCTGGCGGTGAACACCACCAAGGACCCCGAGAAGATTGTCGAGAAGATCCGCAAGCTCAAGCCCGGTGGTGGCTCGGCGCTCTACGACGCCATCTACCTGGCCTGCACGCAGCACGCGCTGGTGCGGGGCGAGCCCATCGAACCCCGGCGCGTGTTGGTGGTGATCGGCGACGGCAACGACAACAGCAGCAAGCACACGCTCGACCAGGTGCTCGAGATTGCGCAGCGCAACCTGGTGACCATGTACGGGGTGAGCACCTCGGCGTTCGGCTTCAAGAACGTGGGCGAGGACACCCTCACCCGGCTGACCCTGGAAACCGGCGGGCGGGTCGAGTACCCCCTCGAAAACGTGTACTCGAACATCTCGGGCTATTTGTCGACCCCCTCCGACGAGGGCAATTACGCGATCAAGGTCGGAACGGGCGGATACTCCTCGGCGCTGGCCACGGGCATGTTCAACGCCATCGCCAACATCGCGGGCGAAGTCACCACCCAGTACATCCTGCGCTACGTCCCGGAGAACAGCGACAGTCCCCGGCAATTCCGCAACCTGACCGTCCTGGTGAAGGACCTGCCGAACGTGAAGGTGCGCTACCGCAAGGGATATTATCCCTACGCGCCGTAGTGGCCCTAAAGCTGTTGCACGTTGCTCCCGATGGGTTAAGCTGAGAGCTGGCAGCTCGTCATGACTTTGCTGTCCACGGAAACGCGCCCGGCCGAGTATTCGGTGATCCAGCTCATCCTGCCCGGACGGCGGCCCGTCAATTTCGGCGTCCTGCTCTTCGACCCGGCCACCGGCGAGCTGCACCACCGGTTTCGCGAAGACCTCGAGGACCTGGCCGATCCGGAAGACGCCGAGGTGCTCTCGCTCTTCGCCGCAGACCTGTCGGTCCGGCTCCGCGAGATGGGCGGACGGCAGGTCCTGGAGTGGCTGGAGGACAGCCTCTCCAACGTGCTGCGCATCGCCGATCGCCGCGCCGCGGCGGTGCGCGACTTTCACATCGCTTTGGAGCGGCTGTACCAGGACCAGGTGCTGGGGCTGCCTCGCGAGCCCGCCCAGGTACTGCCGTTTGTGACCCACCTGCCGGTTTACTCCCTGCGGGCGGCGGCGGGAAAGTTCGGAGAAGACATGGACGCCGAGGCCGAGGACTGGGTGGCGGCGCCCGCCGGCCTGCGCCCGGCGCCCGACATGTTTGTGGTCCATGTGACTGGCCACTCCATGGAGCCGGAGATCCCCGACGGCAGCCTGGCGGTGTTCCGCTACCAACCAGCCGGCTCGAGGCAAGGCAAACGCGTGCTGGTATGGCGGCGCGGCGCTTCGCAAGCCGGCGGCGAATTCACCGTCAAGGTCTACGAGAGCGCCAAGCGCACCACCGAAGACGGCTGGGAGCACACCAGGATTCGCTTGAAGCCCCTGAACCCGGAATTCGAAGTCCTCGAACTCGACGACGCCACCGAGTACCGCATCCTGGGCGAATTCGTCTGCGTCCTGGCCTACGAAGACGTCTGATTCCAACACCGCCGCCGTTCATGCAGCCTGTGGGGCAGGCCGTTTGGCCTGCCATGGACCACATTCCTCATTCGCGTCGATTCGCGTTCATTCGCGGCGAGTATAGGATCTGTTACTCCCTGACAAGCCCTATGGTCCCGCCAACTGCCTCAGCACGTATGGCAGAATCCCGCCGTTCCGGAAGTACTCGGCTTCCTGGGGCGTATCGACGCGGACCAGCGCCTCGAAGGTCCGCTCGGAACCGTCTTCGGCAACAGCGCGCACGTGCGCGCGGCGCGAGCCCGCGATGGCTTCGCCCACGCCCTCGACATGGAACACTTCCCTGCCCGTCAGGCCCAGGCTGGCGGCGTTCCGGTCCGGCGGGAATTCCAGCGGCAGCACGCCCATGCCCACCAGGTTGGTGCGGTGGATGCGTTCGAAGCTCTCGGCGATCACCGCGCGCACGCCCAGTAACATGACGCCCTTGGCCGCCCAGTCGCGCGAGGAACCCGAGCCGTACTCCTTGCCCGCCAGGATCACGAGCGGCACGCCTTCCTGCTGGTATCGCATGGCGGCATCGTAGATCCACATCTGCTCGCCTTCCGGCAGGTGCAGGGTCCAGCCGCCCTCGGTGCCCGGTGCAAGCTGGTTGCGCAGGCGGATGTTGGCCAGCGTCCCACGGACCATCACCTCGTGGTTGCCGCGGCGCGAGCCGTAAGAATTGAAGTCCCCCGGCTTCACCCCCTGCGCGATCAGATACCGGCCCGCGGGGCCCTCGGCCGGGATCGAGCCGGCGGGCGAGATATGATCGGTGGTAACCGAATCGCCCAGCAGCGCCAGCACGCGCATCCCGCGAAGATCCGCAACCGGCGCCGATGGATCCGCCATCTTGTCGAAGTACGGCGGCCGCTTGATGTAAGTGGACAGTTCGCTCCACTCGTAGATGTCGCCTTGCGGGATGGAGATGGCGTTCCACTGGGCGTCGCCCTCGAATACCTGCGAGTACCGCTTGCGGAACATCTCGGCGCGGACGGACTTCCCTACCACTTCGCGGACTTCCTCGGGCGACGGCCAGATGTCGCGGAGGTAAACCGGGGCGCCGCCGCCATCCTGGCCCAGCGGTTCGGTTTCGAGGTCGATGTCCACGGCGCCGGCGAGCGCGTAGGCCACCACCAGCGGCGGCGAGGCCAGGTAATTGGCGCGCACCAGCGCGTTGACGCGCCCCTCGAAGTTGCGGTTGCCGCTGAGCACCGCCGCCACCACCAGTTTCTCCTTCTGCACGGCTTGCGCAATTGCCTCGGGAAGCGGCCCGCTGTTCCCGATGCAGGTGGTGCAGC
>PLEM01000397.1 GCA_003137035.1 Bryobacterales bacterium
GTCGTTGTCGAAGTCACCCCAGATCGTTGCGCCGGCGGAAATGTTCGCTTTCGCCGTGACGTTCTCGTAGGTCCCGTCGCGCTTGTTGCGGAAGAGGTTTCCTCCGATGGCGAGATCGTCCCAGCCGTCGTTATCGACGTCCCTGAAATCGGCGCCCATCCCCGAAATGAACGCCCCGGACTCGGGGAATGCCACTCCCGCCTGTATCGCGACTTCCTCGAACTTCTTCCCTCCCAGGTTGTGAAAGAGCTGGTTGGGGGAGTTGTCGTTGGCCACGAACACATCCATGAACCCGTCGTGGTCGTAGTCGGAGAACACCACCCCCATGCCCTTTCCGTAAGACTTGCTGACGCCCGTCTGAGCCGACAGGTCCGTGAACGTGCCGTCGCCGTTATTGCGATAGAACGTGTTGGGGAGCGCCGCGTAGTTCTTCGGATGACAGTAAGCGCGCATGCCCGGGTTGGGGCCGCAGAACGGATCCTTGTTGACCTCCCACTTGCAGTAGTTGGCGACGAACAGGTCGAGATACCCGTCGTTGTCGAAGTCGAACCACCCGGCCGCCACCGCCCACATCTTCTTGCCGTCCATCGTGGCGCCGCCCAGGTGCGCGTGGTCGGTGACGTCCGTGAACGTGCCGTCGCNNAGCCGTCGTTGTCGTAGTCCCCGATGGCCACGCCCATCCCGTAGCCTTCGCCCTTCACGCCGGCCTTCTCGGTGACATCCGTGAACGTCCCGTCGTGGTTGTTGTGAAACAGCCGGTTCCAGTACCGCGGCGATTCTTTCTGGAGCGACGGAATGGCGGCCCCGTTCACGAAGTAGACGTCCAGGTAACCGTCGTTGTCGTAATCGAACAGCGCCACGCCCGCCACCATCGTTTCGGGCTGGTTCTTATTGGGGGTGGGGGAACTGTCGCAGGTGAACACCAGGCCGGATTTCTGCGCGATCTCCTCGAACCGGATGGAGCTGGCAACCATCGCCGCCAGCGCGGCGCACAGCAAGGCTACGCTGGCCAGTGTCGCCCTCATATTGTTTCGCTGGAATCAGTGTACCAGCCGTGCGGAGGGCAGTCCACCAGTCTCGGATTGGGCGGCGAGAAGTGTGCCGGTTGCGGCCCGCGACGGTGATATACTCCACATGTGACCAGGGTTGGGACGCCTGTTGGGGAGGGCCTCCAGGCGGAGCGTGCGGAACTCGCAGCGGTGCTGGCTTCCGAAGTATTCTCTCGTTCTCCGATCGTGTCGCAGATGCTCCGGTACATCTGCGAGCAGCACTTTAGCGGACAAGGACGGGACGTTAAGGAGTACAACATCGCGGTGGAAGCCTTGGGGCGGCCGCCGGATTTCGATCAGAGCCGGGACTCCATTGTCCGGGTGGAAGCCCACCGGCTCCGCAAACGGCTCCAGGAATACTACTGCGGAGAAGGCGCTCACCATCCATTCCGAATCGTGGTCCCTTCGGGTACCTACATACCGCAGTTCGTCCGGCAGCCGGATGCCGCCCAATCGCCCGATGCGGCAGAGGAAGCGGTGGCCATTCCGGAGGCGGTATTTCCAGGGGATTTCGCGAATTCGCTGGGAACTGAAGCTGCCCCGCCTGCCGTGGAGCCACCGGCATCCGAAACGCCCGGCTCGCGGCGGCGGAGGGCCTACGGACTCGCAGTTCTGGCGCTGGCGATCGCAACCGCATCGTTGCTCTGGTTTCTGTCCGCCCGCCGGCAGTCCGCCATGGTCGCGCCAGCGGTTACTAAGGCTCCCGTGCCGGCGCTGTTGCCGCAGGACCAGGTCCGGATTCTTGCCGGATCCAGCGCCGGGCAACTGGTGGATCATTACGGGAACACTTGGTCCGGAGACCGGTACTACGACGGTGGGGTGGTCCGAAGCGTTCCGCGCCGGCACATTGCCGGCACTCTCGATCCCCATATCTTCTATCACTGGCGGCAGGGAAGCTTTTCCTACCACATTCCGCTGAAGAAGGGCGCCTATGAGCTGCGGCTGTACTTCGCCGAGATGGTTTACGGCGAGGACAATGTGGCCGGTGGAGGCGAAGTAACGCGGATGTTCAGAGTACTGGCCAACAACACGACGCTGCTCCAGTACTTCGATGTGATCAGCGATGCCTTGGGGAGCAACACCGCCGACATCAAGGTCTTCCGGGACATCCAGCCGGCGGACGACGGCATGCTGCACCTGCAGTTCGTTCCCACGGTGAACAATGTTCCGTTTGTGAACGGAATCGAGGTAGTCCCCTCGCGGCCGGGCGCGATCCGGCCGATCCGGATTCTGGCGCGCGACGCGGCGCTCACCGACGGGTTGAACCGGCTGTGGAGCGCGGACCGCTACTTCCGCCTGGGAACGCTGGTACAGCGGCACGATCCAGTGGCCGGCGCGGAGGACGAGGACCTTTACCAAAACGAGCGCTTCGGCCATTTTTCTTACGTGATTCCCGTGGCCCTGGGTGGACGCTACGACGTGACGTTGAGGTTCTGCGAGAACTGGATCGGTCCCGACCGCCCCGGCGGCGGCGGCGCCGGGAACCGCGTGTTCGACATCTCCTTCAATGGACGCATGTTGCTGGCCAACTTCGACATATTCAAACAGGTCGGGAGCCTCCACGCCCTGGATAAGACCTTCAAGGGCCTGGAACCGAACGCGCAGGGTAAGTTGATTTTCGATTTCACCCCGGTCCGCGGTTACGCTTTGGTGAACGCCATCGAAGTGCTGGACGAGGCCTGGAAGTAGCCGCCCAGTCCCGCTCGCGATTACGGCACGACGTCGATGGTCTTCTTCAACCTCACATCGGCCGAGGAACTGCCGACCATCAGGTTCACCCGGTCCGGTTCAACCACCCAGATCTTCGTTCCGGCGTCCCAATAGGCGAGCGCCGCTGCCTTCAGCGGCAAGCGAACGGTGCGCTTCTCACCCGGGGCCAGGGTGACGCGCCGGAAGCCTTTCAGCTCCTTCAACGGCCGGTCCACTTTCGAGTTCATGTGCTTCACATAAAGTTGGACCACTTCGTCGCCTTTGCGTTTCCCGGTGTTGGCGATGTTCACGCTGACGACGATCTCGCCATTGGCACGGACCCGAGAACTACTGGTCTTGAGCTTGGAGTACTGAAACGCGGTGTAGCTCAAGCCGTACCCGAAGGGATAGAGTGGCTCGCCTTTGAAGTACATGTAGGTTCTGCCATGGCGAATGTCGTAATCCATCATGGGCGGAACCTGGTCGATCGACTTCGAGAACGTCTGAACCAGCCGGCCGCCCGGATTGAAATCTCCGAAAAGCACGTCCGCCAGGGCGGCGCCCTCCTCTTGGGCATTGTGGGTGATGTGCAGAATGGCGGGCACGTTCTCCTGACTCCAGTTGATGGTAGTGGGGAAGTTGGAGACCAGGACCATCACGGTCTTGGGATTGGCCGCATACACCTGCTTCACCAGTTCTTCCTGTTCCAGGTTGATGGCTTTCCGGTCGATGGCTTCTTTGCCGTCGCTGGGGGCCGGACACTTCGCCCAGGGCGCATCGCAAGTCGGATGGTTCCCCACCAGCACGATCGCCACATCCGAAGTTTTGGCCGCATTGACGGCGGCGTCGTTGTCGTTGTTGGCGGCGTAATTCACGGCGATCGCGCTTCCCAGTTTGTCTTTGATCCCTTGCAGCGGGGTGATGACGTACGGCGGAGTGCCACTGTACCAATCGAGCGCTACCTGGTCGGCCCGCGGGCCGATTACGGCGATGGACTTCAGCGCGGCTTTGTCGAGCGGCAGGAGGTTGTTGGCGTTCTTGAGCAGCACCACCGACTCCAGCGCCACCTGCCGCGCAACGGCCTTGTGGTCGTTCTGTTTCCAGGCATCTTCATCGCCCTTGATCTTGCTGTAGGGGACGCGCTCCGGCGGATCCAGCATCCCCAGCTTGATCATCACTCGGAACTCCCCTTTGATCACGTCGTCGATGTCTTTCTCGGTCAGCAGGCCCCGCCGGATGGCGTCCTGGGCCGCCGGACGGTAGGTGTTGGGTCCCTCCAGAAACTGGTTGATGCCGGCTTTCACGGAGCCGGCGACGCCTTCGGCGAGATCCTTGTAGTAGTTGTGGAGACGAGGATTGACCATGTTGCGCAGGGAGCCCGCGTCGGTGCAGATGATCCCGTCCAAACCCCATTCCTTCATGGTGATGTCGCGCAGAATCGGGTGGACGGTCATGGGGATGTGGTTCATGGCGTTATAAGCCGCCATGTAGGCTCGCGACCCGCCCTCCACGATTCCCATGCGGAACGGGACGGAGTAATACTCCCGCAAGAGCCGCTCATCGAAATCGGAGGAGGAGCCACCCCGACCGTTTTCGTTGCTGTTGGCCAGGAAATGCTTCATCAGAGAGGCCGTGAGCCAGTATTTCGGATCGTCGCCCTGAAGGCCTTTGACCATTGCCACGACCATCGTGCCGTTGAAGAAGGCATCCTCTCCGAAGGTCTCTTCGGTCCTTCCCCAGCGGGGGTCGCGGCCCAGGTCGGCATTGGGCGCCCGCACCACCAGTGCGCCGCGATGAGTCTTCTCGCTTTGAAAGATGTAGCGCGTCTCGTAGCCCTCTACGCCTCCCGCTTTGCGCACCAGCTCGGGATCCCAGGTTTCCCCCATGCCGATGGCCTGGGCGAACTGGGTGGTGGGGATCGGGACGGGCCTGCCCCAGCCTCCCGGGCCGCCCAGCGCCAGACCGTGCAGACCCTCGACGTGGCTGGTGCCCCGAATCCCCAGTCGCGGCACGCTGGGATTGGTGCCGAGGCACGCGATCTTCTCCTCAACGGTCATCAGGGAGATGATGTTGTTGGCCCTTTCCTCCATGGGCAGATCAGGATTCTGAAAGGGATATTGGTACTGCGCCATTGCCAGCCGCAGGCCAAATCCGACACACAACCACGCACCGACAGCCAGGCTTCTCATCAGGACTCCTCCTCAAGACAAACCATGGTAGCCATATTTGAGAGCCCGCTGCGCGAGGATCGGTCTTCGGGGCAGTTACTAGGGGTATACGGCCCAGCGAAGCGCGGCGTGTAACCGTTACATGCCCGATTATCAACGAATTGGCAGCCTGGTGGCACCGGCATTCAGCCTGTGCGCCAGATCTCCCTGTGACTTCCGAACAGACGCGGGGCGGGCAACCTTGCCTGCGGCCGGCCTTTCGGCCGGCTGGACTCGCTAGACAGCGGGTCCGCAGGCTGCAAAGCTTGCCCCACTACGCGAGCCGGCCCACTTCCATAATTGGAATCCCGCGATGTAACGCCGAACGCCCCCTGCATCGTAACCGTTACTGCTGGCAGGTGAACGATTTATAGGAGCCTTTCCTCTTGAATCAACCCACAAAGGGTGGTACTTTTCAGGGCGTCCGTACTGTGGGTCTGCTCGAAGAGGTCGAGTCCGGGAGTCGGCGGTCTGGTCGCACAGGCATTGGCGAAGATCGCACCCGGTGATGGGGGTTGGGTGTAGCCGCACCTCCCCGAGTTTCTATACCGCGTGAGAGCCAGATCGGCTTTCGCTTAATGATTTGAGAGGGATCATGAGAATGAGATCGAGAATACAAACCTTTTTGATGGCCGCGATTTGCCTGTGGCTCTCACTTTCCTTGTCGCCGGCTCAGGTCACCTCCGGCTCCGTGTCCGGAACCGTGATCGATTCGCAGGGAGCCGTCGTCCCCAGCGCAAAGGTCACCCTCATCGACGAGGTGCAGGCGACCACGCGAACGATGAGTTCCAGCTCCGAGGGCATCTTCTTCTTCACGCCGGTGCTGCCTTCTACCTACATGGTGGTGGTGGAAGCCCCCGGCTTCAAGAAGTTTGAGAAGAAGGGCATCAAAGTGTCTCCCGGCGACCGAATCGACGTTGGCGAGATCAGGCTGGACGTTGGATCGGTTAGCGACAGCGTAGTGGTGCAGGCCGACGCCATCGCGCTCGAGACGGAAAGCGCGCAGCACAAGTCGGCCATCATCGGTCAGTTGGTGGTCGACATACCGGTTGTCGACCGCAACTTCATGCGCCTGGTCTCGGGGGTGCCTGGGTACGCGCAAGGCGACCAGTACTCCGGCAACATCAATGGCAATCGCAACGACAGCATGAGCATCAAGCTGGACGGGATCAGCAACATGGATAGCGGCGTGAACATGTGCTGCGCCACCTGGATCAACCTGGACACCATTGCCGAGGTCAACATCGTCACGAATGCCGCCTCGGTGGCGGTGGGCCACTCCGGCGGCGCCTCCGTCCAGGTGACCACCAAGGGCGGTACCAAGGAATTCCACGGCTCCGGCTATGTGTTCATCCGTAACGAGAGCCTGAACGCCAGGGGCTGGAATGCGAACAGCACGCCCGCCAACGGGGCCATCCGCAAGAACACCTACCGCTACAACACGGACGGGTTCACGCTGGGCGGTCCGGTTTTCATCCC
>PLEM01000222.1 GCA_003137035.1 Bryobacterales bacterium
CCGCCGTTGACGACACGCCCATCCACGACGCCGACTCTTTCGTCTTGAACGTCGGCAAACTGCCGGTCGAGGCCGTAGCGCATCTGAGCGTGATCCGCGACGGGCGCCCGCGCAGCGTCGAGGTCAAACTGACTAAGTTCGCGGTGCGGGGCAAAAAAATCATAACCGCCCCCGATCCGCTCTGGCGCGGTATGCGCGTGGAGTATCCCTCGGCAATGCTGAGCGCCGAAGTGCGGACAACGGGCCCCTCGCCGTTTGCGGGCGAAGGCGTGATCGTGGCCGAAGTGGCCGAGAACAGCCCGGGAGCGACACTCTCGATCACTACCGTACCGGTGCTCACTTGGCCGTCGGCGCGATTGACGGTAATGGTCGCGGCGCCACCCTGCGTGCCGTCCGGAATGACGACGTTGAGTTGTTTCGGGGAAACGTCGATCAGCGACACGTCGCGCGAAGTGCCGCCGCTATCCAGGATCTTCACCGAAACGCCTCCCATGGAGGTGGGCAGCGGCTGGGATGGCGCATGCTGCGTGACCGTAGTAAAGTCCGGAGACCCTGTCTGGCTCCAGATGACGGCGATCATGCCGGGCGCGACCGGCGGGGCGGCGAAGCTAGCCGCCGAGGTCACCGCGATTGCGCCAGGCCCCGGAGTGTTCGTCACCGCGGCGGTGAAGATGACCGGAGTGGTAACGCCCGCCGCACTGGCGGTGACCGTCGCCGCCCCTACCGTGCTCCCTAACTGGACCGGGGTCTGGGCGCGGCCCGAGGCATCGGTTTGAACGCTGCTCGAAGTCACCGTTGCGTTGGTCGCGGTAAACGTGACGGTGACGTTCGCCACCGGGCTGCCGCCTTCGTCGACCTCGACCACCACCGGGCTGGGCAAGTTCGCGTTCACAGCGCCGCTCTGGTTGTTGCCCGAAACGATCTTAATGCTCCGGGACGGAGGCGTGACCGTGAAACCGGTCAGCTTCAGGAGAAAGGCGTCCGCCCCCCTTACCACGGTCTGATAGGCGCCCGCGGTGGTCGGGAAATCGGTCGAAGTAGTGGTGCCGAGGATGTACGCATTTCCGCTCGGGTCCAGTGCAATCGAGTCGGCCTCGTTGTCGCCGTTGCCGCCCAGAAGCGTCGAGTACAGCAGATCCGAACCGGTGGCGTTCAATTGGAAGAAGAATCCATCGCTCGTGCCCGACCAGGTGCTCTTCACGGCGCCAAGGGTCGTTGGGAAGTCCGTCGATACGGTTATCCCGGTCACATAGGCGTTGCCGTGGGAGTCCAGCGCCAGGCCGAAGGGGATATCCGAGCCGCCGCCGCCAACGAAAGTCGAATAGGCCAGGGCGGACCCGGCGGGATTCAACTTGGCGACGAAAACATCGTCGGAGCCCCACTCGGTGATCTGGTAGGCGCCCGCCGTGGTCGGGAAATCCGCGGAAGCCGTCCGTCCGGCCACGTATGCGTTGCCCTGAGTGTCCACCGCCACTTTCCAACCGGCGTCCGAGCCGGCGCCCCCCAGCAGCGCCGAATAAGTCAGCGCCGAGCCGGCGGGGTTGAGTTTCACCACGAAGGCGTCTTTGCCCGCGGCGGTGGGGCTCCGGTAAGCGCCCGCCGTGGCCGGGAAGTTGGTTGAGGAAGTGTCGCCGGTAACGTAGGCGTTGCCGGAACCATCCACCTTGATGTCCAGGGCTTCGTCCACGTCGCTCCCACCCAGGAAGGTCGAATACACCAGGGAGGCTTGGCCGCTGGCGGAGGGGTTCAGCTTGGTCACGTATACGTCGCTGGAGCCGCTATAGGTGGTTTGGAAGGCGACCGCCGAGACCGGGAAATTGGCCGACTCCGTCCATCCAGTCACATAGACATTGTTGGCGGAATCGATGGCCAGGCCGATGAGGTCCTCCTGGCCGCTTCCTTCCAGATAAGTCGAGTAGAGAAGCTGCGATCCGGCGGAGTTCAGCTTGGCGACGAAGGTGTCCTGGCAGCAGGTGTCGTAGGTCCCGGGCTGGAGTGCCCCCATGGTCGTCGGAAAGTTCGTGGCGGTCGTCCATCCGCCTACATAAGCATTGCCCGCGCTGTCCACGGCAATGGCCTCGGCGACCTGATCCCCATCGCTTCCGCCCAGAAAGCTGGAATAGACCAGCGCCGTCCCGGTGGGATTGAGCTTGGCGATGAACGCATCGTAGTCCACCGCGTTGGAAATGCCCTGGACCACGCCGGGCGTAACAGGAAAGGTCACGACGGAATAGGTCTGCCCGCACACGTAAGCGCTGCCGGCGGAATCCACGGCGTTGGCGTAGCCAATATCGTCGGAGGCGCCGCCCAGCAGCGTCCCATAGCTCAGAGTAGGATCGATGATCAGCGGCCGGCGGGCGTCGTAATCCTTCACTTGAAAGCCGACCTCGTTCCGGCCGGTAATCACGTGGGCCGCGGGCAGTTTCCGGATGACACCGTCGATCTCCTGGTAAACCACCGGGCTGTGCTGGCGAATCGTCCCCAGTCTGGTGCGCAACAGCAGATCGCCGCTGGCCTCCACTTCCATGGCGTCGACGCCGTCATAGGCTAGCCGGACCTGGCTCGGGTCGGCCCCGGGCGCAACCACGAAATCGTACTCCAGGTTCCGCTGATTGCCGTAGTAGACCAGGTCGATGCCCGGGTACACTCCGGGCTGCTCGACTCGCGCATAGGTGGGAATGTCCGTGATCCACCGGGCCGGATCGTGGCCGCGGAAGTAGTTCGCTTTTCCGGGAAGCAGTTGAGCGCCACTGAGCGCGGCAGCCGGATCGGAATTCGCCACCCGGATACGCACGCTCGCCCGCTCGATCTCGGAGGCCAGCCCGCGCTGCTTGCTGCGGCGGCTCCTCTGCCCCTTGGCGGCCACCTTGGATCCCGGCTGAAGCACCAGCACAGCCTCGGCGCCGGTGAGCATGAGGCCATAGCCGCGCCCCCGCGCCAGGAATTTCACCGACGGGTCGGTTTGGCCCAGGTTGGCCTCGAAGCTGAGCGGTAACTTGCCGTACAAGGCGTCCACGGACGCCGCCGGAGGCGCGCCCATCGCGCTCAACGAGAACAAGAAGACAATTGCGCTTGGAACACCAATAAAGTTCCGCGTTTGTGTATTCACGGTAGTGACACTCCTTCGGCCGGCCCGGTCCCCCGAGGCAGCAACCATCACCATGTTACAGCCAATCCCGCATGAGGGGGATAATCCCCGGCTGGGCGCGCGCCACAAAAGCGGAGGAGGGCGGGTTTCAACCCGCGCGGGGCTTGAGCCCCGCCGCGCCGCGGGTCTGAAGAGGCACTTGCAGAATTCCTGGAAACCGCTCCCTTGC
>PLEM01000293.1 GCA_003137035.1 Bryobacterales bacterium
GGGCGGAAGATCGCCTTGCGCGTGCCCAGCCGGCGGTCGAACTCGCTGGGCAGATCCACCGGGCAGGCCTCGGTGCATTCGCCGCAGGCGTTGCACTTGTCCAGGTCCACGTAGCGCGGGTTCTGGCGGATCTTGACCTTGAAGTTGCCCGGTTCGCCGGAGATTCCCTGGATGTCCGCTAGCGTGATGATTTCGATGTTCTTGTTGCGTGCGCACTCCACCAGCTTGGGCGAGAGGATGCACATGGCGCAGTCGCCGGTGGGGAAGGTTTTGTCCAACTGCGCCATTCGCCCGCCGATGGCGGGGGAGGAGTCCAGCAGGTAGACCTTGAACCCGCTCTCGGCCAGGTCCAGAGAGGCCTGGATGCCGGTGATGCCGGCCCCGCACACGAGTACGGCGCCCACCGCCTCGGGCGCCTGATGTCCATTGCCGTTGGCTGCGCTCATAGACGCGCCTCAACGCCCCCAATTCCCTTGGATTCCAACATCGCCTGCGGCTCCACTACCAGGCTCCCCAAGCTCACCTCGCCCGCCGAGCAGCCCATGGCCAGCCCCAGCAGTTGCGTGAAGTAGAACACCGGCAGGTTGTAGCTGCGGCCAAAGCGCGTCTCGATGTCCTTCTGCCTCAAGTCCAGATTGATCTGGCACAGCGGGCAGGCGGTGGCGATGCAGTCGGCCCCGGCGAGCTTGGCCATCGACAGGATCTCGCTGCTCAGTTTGAGGACAATGCTCACATCGGTGATCGAGAAACCCGCCCCGCAACACTCGGTCTTGTGCGGCCAGTCGACGGGCGTGGCCCCGGCGGTCTCCATGAGCTGGTCCATCAGCGTGGGGTTCTCGGCGTCGTCGAAGTTGGTGACCTCCGGCGGGCGCGCGAGCAGGCAGCCGTAGTAGCAGGCGACCTTGAGTCCACTGAGCGGGCGGCGGACGGCTGCGGCGATCCGCGAGCGCCCGATGTCGCGGCACAGGATCTCCAGCAGGTGCCGCACCTGGGTCCGTCCGTCGTAGTCGCTCCCCACCACTTGCGCCACCTTGGCGCGCACCCCCGCGTCGCCGGCGATATGGTGGTTGGCCAGCTTCAAGCGGCTGTAGCAGGCGGCGCAGGCCACCGCGACCGTATCCCCGTTAGCGGCGGCGAGACTCTTGGCCGGCAGAGCGTCGGCCAACAGCGGATCGGTGCTGTGGGCGGCCGTCGAGCCGCAACAGATCCACTCCTTCAGCTCGGGCAGGTCCAAGCCCAGCTTCGCCGCCACCGCCAGCGTCGAGCGGTGGAAATCCCGGGCCGTGCCGTCCAGCGAGCAGCCTGGGAAGAATACGTAACTCACTGGTCACCTCCCTGGGCGGCCCGGCGGAACATCGCTTTCCGCTCGGCCTGCCCGCGAACCCGCGGCCCGAACAGGGGCAGCTTGCCTTTCAAGAGCATCGCAGGCGCCTTGGCGGCGTCCTCGAACAGCCGCATGGTGCGCAGCTTGAAGGCGGCCATCAGGCCCATCTCGTACACCCGCCCGCGTTTCTGAACGCTCTTGAGGAAGATCTCGTTAAAGACCGGCACGGCGGTCCCGCGAACCGCCCTGCCCGCGCTCAGGCTCATGGCCCGCAGGGCGTCGTTCATGGCGGCCAGATCCACCTTCTGCGGACAGCGGGTGGTGCAGGTCTGGCAGGACGTGCATTCCCAGATGAAGCGGCTGGCCAGAACCGCCTCGCGCTGGTCCATTTGCACTAGCCGCACCACCTCGTGCGGCTTCAGATCGGCTCGGTCGGCGACCGGGCAGCCGCTGGAACACTTCGCGCACTGGTAGCAGTTCATCGGCGAGGCCCCACTGCGGGTCTTCACCTCGCTCGCCAGAGCGCCGCCGACGGTTTCGATTTCGATGGTTGCCGCGGTCATTTCTTCTTCTCCGAGCCGGCCAGCACCGACAGCTTGACCGCACTGACCTTGCGGTAAACTTCCTGCGGGCTCTTGGCTTCGCCATCCACCTTCAGCAGGTCCTCGACCCGGATGCCGAAGAGCCGCTCGTTCTCCTCGAGGTACGGCCGGATCAGCCGCCAGTCCTTCTCGTCCAGGGGAATGAACACTCCGCCGTTGAGCTGGCGCTCGACCACCTTCTGGTGCGGATCGCGTATGTAGATTGCACCGCCGCTGGCCAGCGAGAACAGGTTGGCGCCCGGGTACGGAGCCGGCTGAGGAACCATGCGGCCGCGCCCGTCGAATTCGATCCCGTTGAGGATCACGAAGCCGCCGCCGGCCAGCGGATCCCCCGCCATGAACGACTCCGCCAGAAAATCCAGGCACGTGCCGTTGATGACCACGCGCGGACGTCCTACAGCGTTAATCAGCGGCCGGCCCGCCGCGTTGCCCAGCACGTACACCTCGCCGCCCTTGGCCCCGTACATGAACGTCTGTCCCACGTCGCCGTGGATGACCAGCTTGCCGCGCTTGGCGATCTGCGCGACCTGGTCCTGAGCGTTGCCGTGAATGTGGATCTCGAGGCCGTCCATGCCGCTGGCGGCATAGTCGCCGTTCGAGCCGTAGAGATCGATGCGCACGCCGTCGGTGGCCGGGCCCAGGCCCACGCCCTGGAAGCGCTGCCCGCGCAGGCGATAGACGATGAACCGCTTCCCACCCGCCTGATAGGCCTTGCGCAGCAGCACCGCGTCGCAGTCGTCGCCCTCGGGCGGGAAGCCCTGGGCATCGATCAACAGGAGTTCTTCGCCGGGCTGCGGAGCCCCCACGCGATCGCGCGTGGACCAGGTGATTCTCCGCCAGAAACGCGCGGACGGCTCGCCGACCAGCGGCGCGGTATCGAAGAGTTGATCCAGCGTTTCCTCGATCACCTGGATGACCGTGGCCCGGCGCTTGTCGCCGACGTGGAACCGCTGGTCGTGCAGCCTGGTCAGCAGATCGATGGCCGCAGCGCGGGATTTCGGGTTGTCCGCGCCCTGCAGCACCTTCTCGCAGAAACGCCGCAGTTGATCCGGCGGCCACGAGGGCAGATCCTGCTCAGGGACGCCGTTGGGATCGTCCGTGGCACAGGCATTCAGCCTGTGCGCGGTTGACCTCGCCACATCGCAGCGAACCGTGCCCGCGTCGAGCTTCACCGCGCGGCCGAACTTGTCCGTGCAGGAAAGCTGCTTGTGACCATTCCCATTCGACGCCACGGTAAAGATGAACGCGCCGCCGTCGGTGCTGGAACCGCCGCGCGCGTTCCAATACTTGTCGGCCACCGGGCAGAATCGCGGGTCTTCCTTGGCCAAGCTCCGCAGGGTGGCGTCGATGGCTTGCTTCTCCGAGCAGATCAGGCCGATCTGAACCTCGCCACTGTCGGAAAGCGCGAAGACCTGCGGCCGCAGCATCGCGGTGTCCGTGATGCCGAGCAACTGGAATTGCTTCCCGTCGCTGCGGGCGATGATGAAGAACCACGGACCATCCGGCGAAGCGTGAATGTGGGTCGCCTGAATCTGCCGGTAAATGACCTGCTTCTCGGGCGGCAGTTGATCGAAATCCAGCTCCGTGGTGGGCGCCAGGGCCTCGATGATGTACTCCATCGGATAGCCGTAGACGCGATTCCAGAGATCGAACAACAGCACCGAAACTTCCGTGTCGGTGAGGAACTGCGGAAAAATGTTCCGTCCCG
>PLEM01000317.1 GCA_003137035.1 Bryobacterales bacterium
CGGTCCCTATCTGTGGTGGGCGCAGGAGATTTGAGGGGTTCTGCCCTTAGTACGAGAGGACCGGGGTGGACGAACCTCTTGTGATCCAGTTGTCACACCAGTGGCATAGCTGGGTAGCGAAGTTCGGTCAGGATAAGCGCTGAATGCATATAAGCGCGAAGCCTTCCTCAAGATAAGATCTCCCAACCGAAAGGTAACAAGGGCACTGGAAGACGACCAGTTTGATAGGACGGATGTGGAAACGCGGCAACGCGGTGAGCTTACCGTTACTAATAGCCCGTTCGGCTTGACCATAAAATTCATCGTGGACACAGGGTGTCCAACGCGCTAGCGAGCCCGTCAATATTCGGAACCATACGATCTTTTGGGTGATTGTAGCGAAGGGGTTCCACCCGTTCCCATCCCGAACACGGCAGTTAAGCCCTTCAGCCCCGATGGTACTGCACGCGCAAGTGTGTGGGAGAGTAGGACGTTGCCCGAATTAAGAAGAAGCCCTCCGGGGAACCGGAGGGCTTTTTTGCGTTCATGAGGCGATCGGAGTCCGCTACCGCGGAATCGCGGATTCCGCTAGATTGAAGGTATGAACTATCGCGCACTTGGCCGCACGGGATGGACGGTGTCCGAAATCAGCTTCGGGGCCTGGGCCATTGGCGGAGGGTGGGGCAGCGTGGACGACCGCGAATCCAAAGCCGCCTTGCACGCGGCGATCGATTGCGGGGTGAACTTCATCGACACTGCGGATGTGTACGGGATGGGTCGGAGCGAGCGGTTGGTGGCGGAGGTCAGGCGCGAGCGGAAGGAAGAGATCGTCGTCGCCACGAAGGCCGGCCGGCGGCTCTCTCCGCACACCGCTGACGGATACAACGCCAGAAACCTCACGGCCTTCGTGGAAGACAGCCTGCGCAACCTGTCGACCGAGTGCCTGGATCTGCTGCAACTGCACTGCCCTCCCACCGAGGTCTATTACCGGCCCGAGGTGTTCGGCGCGCTGGACGATCTGGTGGCGGGCGGAAAGATCCGGTACTACGGCGTAAGCGTGGCGACAGTGGAGGAAGCTCTCAAGGCGATCGAGTTCCCGAACGTGCAGACGGTCCAAATCATCTTCAACTGTTTCCGGCTGCGGCCCGCCCTGCTCTTCTTTCCGGAGGCCAGAAGGAGACGAGTCGGCATCCTGGCGCGGGTTCCGTTGGCGAGCGGGATGCTGGCGGGAAAACTGAGCCGGGAGTCGCGGTTCGAGCACGACGATCACCGGAATTTCAACCGCCAGGGCGAGGCATTCGACGTGGGCGAGACCTTTTCAGGGGTGGACTACGACACGGCGCTCGCGGCGGTGGAGGAAATCCGGCAACTGCTGCCGCCGGGATTGAGCATGGCTCAGTTCGCGCTGCGCTGGATACTGATGTTCGATGCGGTGACGTGCGCCATCCCCGGAGGCAAGCGCCCAGACCAGGTTCGGGAGAACTGCGCCGCGTCCGGTCTGGCGCCCCTCGCGGACGAGGCCATGGGCGCGCTGGCTCGCATCTACGAAGCGAAGATCCGCCCGCTGGTGCACCAGCGGTGGTGAGCATTTCCTGAGGTGTATACTCGGTGCTAATCCGGTAGAAGGAGGCAGACCACAATGGCGGATGGCGCGCAAGGGCTCACGGTGCTCGAGAAGAGCATCCTGATCTCGAAGGGAATGTCGGAGCAGGAAGTCGGGCGTCTGATGGAAATGGGCGTTCGCGGGAAAGAGGATCTCAAAGTCATCGGGGACGCCGGAACGCTGGCGGAGTTGGTGGGCCTGCGCCCCGAGGTGGCGGGGCGGGTCATGTCGTGGGCGCTGGGCGGCGCGGCGCCGGGCCCGAGCCCGGACAAGATTGTGGTTCAATCCGGCGATGTGGTGCTGTGCGTCCACTGCGGCACCAAGCAGCCCAAGGACTACAAGAGCGGCGACCTGTGCGGCGCCTGCGGCAAGCAGGCCGAGCCGATCATGGCCTGCTACTGGTGCGGCGCCACGGGGCCGGGCAAGTTCTGCCGTCAATGCGGGGCCACGTTCGTTCCTACGGCGGAACTGGAACTGGGAATCCTGCTGAAGCGGGAAGGAGTCCCCAAGGACGAAATCCCCGAGAAACTGCGCCGGATGGACCAGGCGGAGAAAGACGTGCTTTGGGGGCGCGCTCGCCGCTACTAAGCCGGGCTGAATCGTGGAACGGGCGATCTGCGAGCAATGCGGCCACTCGCAGCCCAGGGAGTGGGTTGCGGGGCACTTGTGCGTAGCGTGCGGGGCCGCGGTGCGCCGCGAGGTGCGCTGTGCCTGGTGCGCCGAGTGGATTCCGGCGGTGCGTTTTTGCCGGACTTGCGGGTGCGACGTGGTCGGCCCGGAGCAGTACGGGCCGGCGCGCATGCTGAAGAGCGCGGGCGTCGACCGCTTCTCGCTCGCTCAACGTCTTCGCGAGCTCGATCCGGAGCAGGCCGCCAACCTGGGGCGGATCTACAACGCACAACTGGCGGTGGCGGAGAGGCGGGTCGAAGAGCTGCAGTTGTGCGAAACCTACCTGCACCAAAAAGGCTTCTCGAAGCGCCTCGACGAAGATCTGGTTCCGCAGTTGCCGATGGAGAAGGGCGCTCTGGCGGCGCTTGCGGAAGGGCCGGAAGGCCCGCTTCACGCCAGCGAGCAGACGCTAATCGATATCGCGGGGCGCAGCCCGATTCCGCTCACCCGGACGCTGGCGTCCATCGCGCTCGTGCGGCTGGGGCATTTCAAAGGTTTCTATGACGCGGCCTGCGATGCCCTGGCGAGTAGCGATGGGGAACTGGCGCTGGAAGCGGCGCTGATGTTCGCGCATTGGCGGATGAGGCTCAGCCCGTACGATCTGTGGCGCGGGGATTCCGCCTACACGTACAGCAGCGTTAAGGGCATCGATCGGCGGCTGCTTGCCGCGGTGGCGGGAGCGGTGCCGCAGGGCTCCCCGCTGCGGCCGTGGGCGGCTGTCGCTGCCACGCTGGCTTGGAGCGGCGAGTACGGACTTGTGCCGGAGCCCGGCGAGTTCCGGGAGCCGGGGCCACCCGAGTGGTTGCGAAGCGAACTCGGCGCGGGGCTGGCGGCGCGCGATCCGGACCTGCGCTTCGCGTGCGCCATGGCGCTCGGAGAAGACGAAATCGTCGCTCGGGCGCTGGATTCCGACGACGGGCAGCAGAGGCCGGTAGCCCGCACATTCCTGACCAGGCGCAAGTCGCCCGCGCTCGCGCCGCTGCTGATCGAGGGTCCGGAGGAGATTCGCGAGGAAGTCCTCGAGCGCCTCCACGGCCCGCTTCCGGAAGCGCTAGTCGAACCGGTGCTCAAGGCGGTCGAACGATGCGAGCCCAAGAGCCGCGCGAGGGGCGCGCGGTTGCTGGCGCGGAGCCTCACGGAAGGAATCGTGGAGCGGCTGATCCGCCTCGGCCGGAAGGAAAGCGACGCGGCGGTGTTTAAGGCTTTGCTGGGAGCCGACGATCTGCCGAGCGGGCGGGAAGTGATTCGCGCGGTGATCGAAGGGGGTTTCTTCGAGACGCTTTGGGGGGCGGTGTACGAGGCCTCGCAGCACGTCGATTTCACCGATCCCGCGGTTCTGAAGTTCGCGGCGCAGGGCGATCCGTCGGTTCTCGAAAAGCTGGTGACTCTCGCCGGGAAGCGGATCGAAAGGAGCGCGGGGAACGAGGCCGGCATTGCACGCTTCCTGGCCGGGGTCGCGTTTGGTAACGGTCCGGCCGGACTGCGGTGCAACGCGTACCGCGAGCTGGATCGGTTCGATGAGAAGCGCTGGGACTGGACGAGTCCAGAAA
>PLEM01000418.1 GCA_003137035.1 Bryobacterales bacterium
TCCTTCGATGAGAATATGCTCTTCAGCCCGCGTGGGGCTTCAGCCCCGCTGCTCTTGCCACTGCGCGATGGCCTGCACCAGTTGCTCCTGCTCCTTCATCTGCAACTGCCGGCCGATCGACACCCGGCGCGCGTCCAGTTGCAGCGTCACGTGCTGGACGCGGTTGAAGTAGAACAGAGTCGCTCCGCCGAACTCCCCTCTGGTCACCTCGTATTTCGCGATGTTCAACACGCTGCGCCAGAGCGGCGCTCTTCCGCGTCCTGCCGGGATAAACCCTGCCGCTCCTACGCCAATCGCGCGAAGCGCCGGTTCGAGTACGGGAAATCCACGCCCAGCGCGAAGGTTGTCAGCAAGCCAAACGCCGCCGCGGGCAGCAACGGTTCCCAGGCCCACTGCGGTGCGGGCGCCGGCCCCGCGGGGACCGTGGTGATGACGGCGCCGACGGCCACCGAGGCAATGGCCACCCATTGATACAGCCGCAGGTGCGCGTACACCGGCGTCTGCGGCTCGCCCCGGTAGGCCTCCTCGACGAAACGGGCCAACCCGGTCAGGATCAGGTACAGGCCCGCGATCAGGCTCAGCGAGGCGTGGAGCGACCACAGCCGCAGCATCGCCAGCGCCACATACCCGTTCCATAGGATCGAGTACAGCGGCGTGGGATGCAGCGGCACGTCCTTCCAATCCGAGAGCCGGCAGACGCGGGAACGCGGGTGGTGGTAGCGGATCCCGATTCCCTCTGGCGCCGGGTGGCCGTGGCAGCAGCCTTGGACCAGGCAGCGCAGCCGGCCCAGCGATTGCACCCACGGACCCGCCACCGAGTAGGCCGCGAGCATCAACCAGGCGCTGGTCCCGACCAGCGGGGCGGCGAGCGCGCCCAGCACGCCTCCGATGACTCCCCCGTAGTAACCGTATGGCCGCAACAGGCGGGGCGATCCCTCGATGTATTGCGCCCACATCGCCGCGCCGGCCAGCGAGGAAACGGCCACCAGAAGCACCGCTGCGGTGTGCCCCGGACCGGCCAGCTCTCCCACAATCAGGAGCGCCAGGAACGATCCCACACCGGCGTACGTGCCGTGATTGATCGCGCGCACCCCACCCCACTGCCATTCTCTCCAGGAATTCGCGATCCGCTCGGTTGCGCGCCGCAGCGCCTCCCAGATCCTTGCGCCCCAGGCGAGCAGCGCGAACACGACGAATCCAGCGGCGACGTCCACCAGCGCGTGGGCTCCGGTAGTGACGCAACTGGCCGCCACCAGCACCGCCCAGCCGCGCCACAGCCACTTGAGGCGCGGCATGCGCCCGGCGAACACCTCGGCCGTCAGCAGCGCCCAGATGACGTGGAAAGAGGGGAACGCCTCGGCCGGTCCGTGGTCGATGACGCGCTCCCAAGCCATCAGCGCGCCGAGCGGACCGTGCGGCGTGAAGGGGCGCGGCGGTGCAATTAGCGGTACCGCCAGGTACAGAGGAAACACCAGCGCCATGGCCATCAGGGCGCGGATCGAGAACCGGCGCAGGTCGCGCCGGCTCGCGGCGACCAGCGGAGCGACGCAGGCCAGCGGGTAGGCGCTGAAGTAGAAGATCTCGGTCCATTGCAGGACCGGGAGCCGCGCCTCGAAGGGCAGGTACGCAATCCGGGCGTCCGGAGGCGCTCCCAGCGTGCGCACCGCTTCGTACAGGATCATCCACGGGATTAGCACCAGCAGGTAGAACGAGACGCACTCGGAAATGCCGGGTGCGGTGGATGCATCCTCTGGTAGCCGAATCAGCGGGTCGGGCAAGTGGCCAAAGCGGCGGATAAGGTCTTCGCGCTCGTAGCCCAGAACCAACGCCGCGCAGCCCAGCATAGTGACCGGCGACACCAGCCAGAATCCGCTGCCCGACCGCATCGCGACGGACGTACCAGCCACCAGCATCGAGAAGCCGATGTAAATCGGATGCGCGAACAAACCATAGATCCCGCGCGCGACGTGCCGCGGTGGGGGAAAGGCGTTCATCGGCAGTCCGCCGCCGTGAAACCATAGCGCCGCCGTGCCCGAAATCATCAGCGCGAGACCGGCCGCGCCCGCCGCGAGCCCCACCCCAGGCGAAAACGGGGCTGCGAGTGGTATCAAGCTAGCCATCGCGCGCGCCCAGGCAGCCAGCAGCAGAGGAAGCACTACCACGAACAGCGCGCCGTAAAGCGCCTTCTTCAGGGCCATTCGACCACCTCGTGGATCGCCCAGCCTTCCGCGGCTCCCAGCGCGGCGCGACTGCGCCACTTCGCTTCGCGCAGGCCCAGAATGCGGGCGGGGAAGAGCTTCCGGACGTTGGGAATAATGGACAGCGCGGTCTCGATCAACGGGCCCTCCCGCAGCGCCTCGCGATCGCGAATTTCAAGCTTACACTCATCGCCGGCGCGAACGCCGTTGTGCCAGCGCAGCCGGGCTGGCTTTGGCCCGCGCCACTCGATCCAGACCAGGCCGTCGGTCTGGCTCAGGAAGCGTCCCCAGCGAAGTTCCTCAATCCCGAGGCGCCAGGGGGCCACAGTCATGGTGAGATGCTCTGCGTAACCCAGGCCGCGGAGCGAGACTTCCCCGACGCGCACCTCGGCATGGGCGCGTGGAGCCAGGCAACTCCACTGGCAAGCGCCCTCCAGCAGCGTTTCCTGGATGGGTGGATCGAGCGCCTCCCACCTGCCGCGCACGCCGAGCGCGGGTGCGTCCCATTCCAGCACCCCATCGCCGCGCCACGCCGGCGCCGGGATCTCGCGCAGCGAACTCGAATGCCCGAGCACACTCGCATAGTGCAGCCGCAGCGCGCGCCAGCGCAGCTCGGCGCAATAAGCGAGGAACACCTGGCCAGCCTCGCTGACGCAGTCCAGGTACCACTTCGACAGGTGGAAGGGGCCGGGCGTCATGGATTGGGTGCATCATAGCAAGGTAGGGGCCAGGGCGGTAGATGACTATGCTAGACTAAGGATGCTTGATAGTGATACACTAATATCTGGAGCCCACCATGGACCTGAATCGATTCACCGAAAAAGCCCAGGAAGCTGTTCGCGAGGCGCAGACCAAAGCTGTCCGATACGGCAATCAGCAGATCGATGTCGAGCACCTGCTGGTTACCCTGCTTGAACGGGAGGACGGCCTGGCCCCAGCCATCCTCAACAAAGCCGGCGTCAATCTGGAGGGGTTGCGTCGCCGCGCCGAGCAGGAACTCGAACGCCTGCCCAAGGTCTCGGGCCCCTCGGGTCCGCCCGACCAGGTCTTCGTCACCGCCCGGCTGAACCGGCTTCTTACCCAGGCCCTGGACGAGGCCCACCGGCTCAAGGACGAGTACGTCTCGATCGAGCACCTGCTGCTCGGGATGACCCAAGACGGGGGCGCAACCGGCCGCATTTTCAAGGAGTTCGGCATCGCGCGGGAACGGCTGATGCAGGCCCTCCAGGAAGTCCGCGGCAACCAGCGGGTCACCTCGCAGACCCCCGAAACGACCTACCAGGCGCTGGAGCGCTATGGACGAGACCTGACCCAGCTCGCCGCGCAAGGCAAGCTGGACCCGGTGATCGGGCGCGACGAGGAGATCCGCCGCGTGATGCAGGTGCTGAGCCGGCGCACCAAGAACAACCCGGTGCT
>PLEM01000440.1 GCA_003137035.1 Bryobacterales bacterium
GGCAACATCGTCGAGGCGGTGCGCCACATGCGGACCATTCAGAAGGAGATGAAGCAGCTCACCGTGCTGGGCAAGGAGGAACTGGTGGCGGAGTCCAAGAAACTCCAGGCGCCGCTGGAGCTGGTGGAGTATGTAGCCGCCCACGGCAAGCTGCCCGTTCCCAACTTCTCGGCCGGCGGCATCGCCACCCCGGCCGACGCCGCGCTAGTGATGCAGCTCGGCGCCGAGGCGGTGTTCGTGGGCTCGGGCATCTTCAAGTCGGAAGACCCCGACGCGCGCGCCCGCGCCATCGTCAAGGCCGCCACCTATTTCAACGACCCGGCCAAACTGCTCGAGGCCAGTGAAGAGCTGGGGCTAGCCATGTTCGGGCTGGACGTGGCCAACATGCCGGAATCCGAGCGGCTGGCCGGCCGGGGCTGGTAGCGTGTCCAAGCGGGTGGGGGTGCTCGCCCTGCAGGGCGATTTCGAGGCGCACCGCAAGGCGCTCGATCGCGCCGGAGCCGATTCCGTCGAGGTGCGCACGGCGGCCGAACTCGAGGACGTCGACGGGCTGGTTATTCCCGGCGGCGAAAGCACCACCATGCTGCGCATCCTCAAAGACGTGGAGATGCTGGAGCCGCTGCGGCGCTTTGGACAGCGCCGGCCCATCTTCGGCACTTGCGCCGGGGTCATCCTGCTGGCCTCCGCGGTGGCGCATCCCTCCCAGGAATCGCTGGGGTTGATGGAGATCGCGGTCGAGCGCAACGCCTACGGAAGGCAACTCGACAGCCGCGTGGTGCGCCTGACGCCCGGGGAGGAGTTCGTCCGGCGCGCCGGGGGCGGGGAAGTGGAGGCGGTCTTCATCCGCGCGCCCATCATCTGCAACGTGGGGCCGCGCGCGCGGGTGTATCTCTCGTACCAGGGCGACCCGGTGCTGGTCGGCGAAGGGCGCCACCTGGCCGCCACGTTTCACCCGGAACTCACCGCCGACTTGCGCATCCATCGGCTGTTCCTGGAGACTCTGTAGCGATGCGCCGCTACCGCGTGCTGTTCGTGTGCATCGGCAATGCCTGCCGCAGCCAGATGGCCGAGGCTTTCGCCCGCCGCTATGGCTCCGACGTGCTCGATCCCCAGAGCGCCGGTCTGGCGCCGGCCGGTTTCGTCGCGCCGGACACCCGGCAAGTGATGCTCGAGAAGGGCATCGATCTAGAGGATTGCGAGTCCAAAGGTATCGAAGAGACCGGCAACGAGTTCGACCTGATCGTCAACCTGAGCGGGTATCCGCTGCCGCTGCTCCCCTCGCCGGTGAGGGATTGGAAAGTGGAGGACCCGATCTCGCTGGACCTGGATCGCCATCGCGAGATCCGAGACCGGATCGAGGGACTGGTCGCGGGTCTGATTCTCGAATTCCGCCGCGCCCAGGAATTTGACACTCCGCCCCCGGAGTAGGATAAGGCTCCGCCTTGTCCCGGCTGCTTCCCCGGAGACGTCACCGCCCACCGAATTTGACACTCCGCCCCGACTCTCGGACAATAAGGAGTAGCCCACCCAAACGTGCGGATGTGGCGGAATTGGCAGACGCGCTAGATTCAGGTTCTAGTGTTCGCAAGGACGTGGAGGTTCAAGTCCTCTCATCCGCACCATGATTCCAAAGGACTTAGCAGCAAATCGAGGAATCACACCCGTTCCCTGTCTGGCCCATTGCAACGGTTTTGTTAACGGTTCGGGGTTATAATGCGGCCATGGGGAAAGCAACCTATGGGTCCGGAACACTGTTCAAGCGCGGGCGGATCTGGTACGTCTCCTACTTCGTCGATGGGAGACAGGTTCAGCGGTCCTCGCGATCCTCGAACTTGCAGGATGCGAAACGCCTCCGGGATCAGATTCTCGGCAAGAAGGCCCGCGGCGAAATGGGCAACTCTGCCGCCGAGAAGATCACCTGCGGCGAACTGCTGGACGATCTTCTAGAGTACGCCAGGACGAACCTGAAGGCCTCGACCGCCCACATGTTCAAGCTGGTCATCGAGGCAAATGTCAGGCCGTTTTTTGGCCACCTCCGGGCCGCCGCTCTGACGACGGAAAGGTTCAAGGAATACCGCCGAAAGCGGCTGGCAGAAGGCCGGGCCGAGACCACCTGCAACCGCGAGCTTTCGATCCTTCGAGTGGCGCTCAATCGGGGCCGGAAATGCACGCCGCCGAAGGTGACCGCCATCCCCTACTTTCCGATGGTCGCCGAGACGAATGCGCGCCAGGGCTTCCTCACCGATGACCAGTACGAGAAGCTCCGGGACGAACTGCCTGACTACCTGAAGCCGCTGTTCGTTACCGGGTACTTCACCGGCGTGCGGCTTGGCGAGCTCCTTGCGATCAAGTGGAGCCAAGTGGACTGGGAGCAGGGTTTCATTACGCTCAACGCCGAAGACACGAAGAGCGGCTACTCGCGTGCGGTGCCGATCCTAGATGGCAACATGCGCTCCTGGCTTTCGTGGTCCAGGGATTGCGCCGAGGGCTGCCCTTATGTCTTCCACAACGGAGGGGAGCGGATCAGGCAGTTCCGGACCGCGTGGCGTAGCGCCTGCAAGTCCGCAGGCGTGCCTGATCTGAAATTCCACGATTTGCGCCGGACGGCGGTCCGGAACATGCGCCGCGCCGGGGTCGCTCAGGTGGTGCGGATGCGGATCACGGGTCATCGCACCGACTCGATGGAGCGGCGGTACAACATCGTCGATATCGAAGATATAAGGTCCGCGAAGGGGCTGATGGAGCGAATGGTTGGGCGCAACGAAAAGCAGAAGGAATGAGGGCCGGTCCCATCGCGCGAAGGGCCAGTTGACAATCCCTTGTCCAACTGGATCGGCGCTCGCTAGCGCGTTACCGGTTCCCAATCCGGTCACAGTTACCAGAAGCGGACTTAACCGGCCCAGAAAGCTTTCCGACTTTCGACTGGGCCGTGATCCAGGAGCAGCACCTGAATACAGAACCGATCCTCGAAGCGAATACCCTGCAATGTGCGGTGAGCCGGTTCAGATGAAACCGCCTCACCAGAATCAAGTACGCAACACCCTACTATGGAACTGGTTTAGCCGGAGGGGTTCACGGGGCCGGCGGCGAAGGCGAGGTCTGCGAGAAACTTCAGCGGCTGGAATGGGATCAACGCTCGTGGATCGCCTTCAGCTTCTCCAGAATGCGGTAGGAAGAGTAGCAGGCAAGCAGCCGTTTGGTCTCGGGCGCCACTCCGACAAGGCGGATCTTCCGCATCGTCCAATAGAGCAAGCAAAAGAGATAGGCGCGGCCTGTCCCGTCTTTGGGACTGAGTTTGCCGGCTTCCTTTCGGATCCGCCCCACGACACTGTATGCCTTCAGAATCTCGGCGGGCGCGCGTGGCGGCGGTCCCGAGTAGAGCAGCGCTTCATCGACGCAACGCCCCTCTTCCTGCATCCAGCACGCCAGGCGGTTCGTGTTGATGTCGAGGAATTCCCCGCAGGAGGTCTCCGTGGCCATGAGCTGGATTTTTAGGTCGGCCTCCAGTTGCGCTAGGTCGAAGACTCGAAGAGCAGTGTCCTTATAGCCGCCAAGGTCCACGGCCTGCAAGTCCTTGGCTGTGCTGCGATCCTGTCCATTGAAGAGGAAATTCCTTGAGTTGGCGTCCCCCTGAACGCGTCCGCGCGCAACGTGGCACGGGTGGCGGAGGGCGTCCGGTTCCCAACCGGAAAGCAGCTTCCGGATTTCCCCGTCGATGGCCAGCCAGACTTCCTTGGTGACGAATCCGGACAAGGCATAGGGCCGCAATCCATCCAGTGAGCTGAGGATCTTGACGCGGAGGTCAGGGCTTCGCAGGCTCGCCAGGAGCGATTCCGCCGGTCCATTTTCGCCGACCGGCCCGATGTCATCGGTAATTGATAGAGTCCCGCTACTATAGAGCTCGGGCTGGTTGGTTCCCATCGCCTTGAGAATCTCCTCGTAGGCCTGGAGCACGAAGTCACCGTCTTCATCGACATACAACCTGCTAAGTCGGGTGCGCACCTGGGCCGCACAGAGGCAGCTCACCGCGGGCGGGATCGGAAACGCTTCCGCTTGCTCAGTGCCCGTGTCACCGAGCGATGGGATTCTGCCCAGGCCGACGGCGTAGCCATCCAGCCACTTGCTGTCGAGCGCCCGGTTGTGGCCGTCCCACTCGCGGACGAACGATTCGCGGTTCTTGTAGAACTTCAGGTAGTACTCGTCGTCGTAGTCATTGAGGCTCACTCGAATCAGAGAATCGCCCGACAGTCCGCCGTCAACAACATCGAAAGACGCGGTCCCGGCCCACCCCGGAAAGTACTTCTCCAGTACAAGCTGCAGATCTTGATCCTTGAAGCGTTGCCGTGCCTGCCAGGTGGCATCGTCGCTTCCGGCCCACTTAATGGTGGCGCGCGCGGACTGAGGTAACAGCGAGGCGAGGGCCTCATCGGCGCTGACGCGGGCAGGGAGGGTGTCTTTGAACGTTCGGCGCGGCCGCACGTTGGCGGGAAGCGTGGACACGATGGTCGCTTTCCCGGAGAGGCCAGCACCTTCAAGAGCCTTCCAGGCTTCGGTCAGATTGCATTCGGGGACGTCGAACAGGAGTATCCGCGAAGCGGCGCGCCCAAGAGCGATCATGGCATCGAGTGGGCTGCTTGCAGACCTGGACCAGCGCAGGAGTCCACTCAGCACCCACGCCTTGCGGCGCAGCTCGTGGAACGTATCCTCATCGGCGTCGATACAAAGGACGCTAAGGATCGGGGCATTCTGAACCTGGTATGCGCCGCTCATGGTTTTTGGCCTCCTTTCGTGCGCGCCAGGCGCTCAGCGAAGGTCTTCCGGTCCACGCCAGCGGCGTCCGCCGCGGCCGATTGGTTGCCGTTATGCACGCGCAACAAGCGATTCAGGTAGATTCCGTCCACCGAGATCAGTGCGGCATCGCGCGCCTCCTTGTACGGCAGCCCGGCAGGGATGCGAATCGCACAATCCGGCTCCTGCTGTTCCACGGAGGGGCCGAGTTGGATGGCCCGGGGCAGGTCCTGGGACAGAATGATGGTGCGGTTCCCCATGTTGGTGATGGCGGTCTGAACGGCGGACTCCAGTCCTCTCACATTCAGGGGATAGTCGTATCGTTCCAGCGCATCCATCGCGGTTTGGCTGAAGTCGACCTTCCTGCCCCGGCTATGCTTTTCGACGAAGCGCCAGAGGAGCAGGCGAAGATCGCCAGGGCGGTCGCGCAGAGGCGGCACCTCGATACGATACTGGTCGATCCGGGCCAGCAGGTCCTCGCGGAAACCGCCCTCCTTCACGGCCGCATTCAGGTCCTTCCACGTGGCGCAAATGAGACGGCCGTGGAAGGGAAGCTCGGTGGTATCGCCGAGACGGTTGAAGGTCCGCTGCTCGATGGCCCGCAGCAGCTTTACCTGAGTTGCGGGCTCGAGGTTGCCGATCTCATCGAGGAAGAGGGTTCCAGCCCCGACTGCGGTAAACCAGCCGTCCGTGTTCTTCTCGGCTCCGGTGAAAGCCCCTTTGACATGGCCGAACAGCTCGCTGACGGCTAGGTGCCCCTCGAGGTTGGCGCTATTGACAGCGCCGAACCTCTCCGCCCGGCGGCGGCTGAGGGCGTGGATGGCATGGGCCATGACTTCCTTGCCGCTCCCTGTCGGACCCACCAGCAGGACGTTGGCGTCGCTCCTGGCCGCTTTTCGGACGCGTTCCAAGCAGGCGAGAAACGGTGCGCTAACACCAACAAGGCTGGTCTCCCGTATCTGGTCGAACTGTTGGCGGGCTTCCGGATCGAGCAGTTCCCCGCTCCCCGCAGCCAGTTCCTCCAGTTCGGCTTCCAGTTCGCCTTGTTCCGGTGGAGAGTAGAGGACGTCCCAAGCGCCCGAAGCGACCGCGCGCCGGAACAACTTGTGCGCCCCCTTGGGAACCAGGACCACTATCCGCGTGGGCCGCTCCAGCCGGGCCGACATCCGAAGCGCCTCCATCAGCGGTTCGGCGCTCTCCTCCTCGCGCCACTCCAGAAAGGCCGCATCGAATCCGGTCAGGTCATGGACGGCGACCTGTGGCACGAACGCCACCTCCATGGAGGCCCGTTCCGCCAGTCCGGCCAGTTGCTGGCGCACACGATCATGGTCGATGGCGGCGACAATCTTCATGGCGTAGCCCAATCGCGAACTAGCAGCGTAACACGGGCGTGGCCCTCAAAGTTCTCGGCGAGGACGTCGCCCCCTATGGAGAACATCATCCGGCGGGCGATGTGAAGCCCCATGCCAGCATGTTGGCTGGAATCGCCGTCGGGCCAGTGGCTGTTGCCCTGTTCAAACATATGGTCGATAACCGCGGCCGGGAAGCCGGGTCCCGAGTCGCTGACCGCAATCCGCACGTACTCCGCCTGGCGCAAGACCGTGACACTGATAGCCGGTGTCGTGGACTCGCCCTGCAGCGCGGCCAAGACGGCGTTTTGGAGGACCTCCCGCAAGGCGACGCTGAGATCGTCCTCATAGGTGACCGCGGTCAGATCGTCGCGTTCCTCAAGTGAGGTCTCGACGACTCCGTCCCGGCCGGCTAGTTGAAGACGGAAGAGGTTCCCGAGGTCCCTGGCGAGCGATCCACAGTTGAGTGCCTTGGCGTCTTCGGCCCGTGGGAGAGCCAGCCTGGCGGCGATGGAGGTGAGTTTGAGGTCCAGGGCATCGAGCTCAGTGCGGATGGCCGCTGCCGCCCTCTGCGAGGCAGAGCCTTCCTTCGAGGCCAGGTCTTCGGTGACTTGGACCAAGCGGATGTGGGCGCATTGGGCCGCACGGAGAATGTCTTCGGCGGCGGGATAGGCCACCTGCGAACGCATTGGGTGGGAGGCCGTTCGGGCAGCAAGTCGCCCGCCAGTCCCCCTAGGTGCGTACTCTAGCGCCCACCGGATCCTCTCCCGCATTTCCTCCCACGGCGCATTTTTGGGGATGAACTCGTCGGCCTTACCCTCGCGCAGTGCTCGGACGACCACGGCCAGGAATTCTTCGTACCCGTAACTACTCATCACCACAATGGCAGCATTAGTCTGCGCTCGGCGGAGTTGTGGCAACCAGTTGAGCCCGTGGCAGTCGATGTCGTCGTCGGTGCCGCTACGAGGATACTTGAGATCGAGAATTACCAGATCGAAACCGTATTCCGGCGCAATCGCCAATGCCGCATCGGCTTCTTCCTGACTTGACGCGCAAACGATGTTGAGTTCGACATCTTGCCCTACCAGTTCATGGCTACCCAGTTTCAGGAGCTTGATGAGTTCTTCTCGGTAGCGCAGTTCGTCTTCGACGACCAGAACGTTAAACGTTTTCATAGCACCTTTCTGTTTCCGCCTTTCGTGTTAACCATTCGTCCTGGCGTCGTCGGAGGCCAGGGGCAGACAGACTCTAGCTTGAAGACCGCCCTCGGTCCTGGGCTCCAAATCGAGATCGCCACCGGCCAGCCGGATGCCAAAATCCGCCAAGGGAATGCCCAAACCGAGGTGGTCTGCTCTCTTTGTCGAGTGCCCTGGAAGGTACATGTTTTGGATGTCCTCCTGGGAGATGCGAGCCCCGCCGTTCTCAATCTGGATGCACACAGAGGTCGGGAGGAGTTCGGAGACAACGATGCTGACCTCCTGCGGGCGCTCGACCGCCTCAAGGGCGTTCTCCGCGAGGCGTTCGATGGCCGAACGGAGCCATATGTTGGTCCTCAGCACTCTGCCGGTCAACTCGGTGGGCCGCCACNNCATGCGTATGCCGCGGGCTTCCACCGGACGGAGCAGTTCGCCGAGGGGAGTGAGCGCCTCGCCCAACTCCATCCCCTGGGCCGCGTCACGCAATTTCTTGAAGACCTCGTTCTTTGCGCTCTCCAGGGACTTGAGTACATCGGCCATATCTTCGCTGAGCCCCATCAGGCGCAAGACGTCGATGGAGCGTTGAATCCGGCCAAGCGGTTGCGTGATGTCGTGGATGTTCTTGGCGGCATAGAGGCCAAGTTGAACCACAGCTGTCTGATTTTCTTCGGCGCGAAACTTAGCCAGAATGATGGCCACTTTCTGAGCCACCAGCTCGGCGATTCTTTTACGGCGTTCGGTAAAAAAGTACTCGTCTTCACTATCGATCACCAGCACCCCCAGAAAGTCCTCGCGATTGCGCAACTCGAAAACTCCGGAGGACTTCAACCGGCCGGATTCGGCGATCCACAGCCGACGCATTTCGTCGTCAACGGTGTCGTCGGCCCTTTGTGCATCTACATAGAACCGAGTGGTGTCCCCAAGGCGATTCGTGAAGGTCGTCTTGTGCCGCAAGGCGACGCCGACCGCTCCCTCATCCTCGCCAATGTACTGGCGCACTTTGAAGTGGATCCCGGCGAGCGGACCCACTGCAGCCGCCAGTCTATACCGGGCGATTCCCTGAAACATCTCACGCAGGCGGAGGTGT
>PLEM01000509.1 GCA_003137035.1 Bryobacterales bacterium
TGTCCTTCTGCGCCTGCACGATACCCAAGGCGAGCTCGCTGTTGTCGATGAGCGTCTTGCCGCCGGTATCGGTGGCCAGCGTGTAGAGGGTTTCCTGCTGTCCCTGGAAGTTGGACTGCGCCGCGCGCGCCGAGCTGCCGCTGTACATGCCAGTCCCGCCGGGCGAGCCCTTGGTGGCATCGCCCAGGGGCGCCGCCGCAACCAGGCCGCGCGCGTCGATGGGCCATAGAGTCACGCCGGCGCGAATCGCCGCGTTGATGGTGGCGTGCAATTGCGCCTGGTTATCGACGCCGTTCAATCGCAGGCCGCTGGCGAAATATAGCAGCGCCTTCTTCTCGCTGAGTTGGCCGAGCATGCGGGCGGCGGTTTGCAGCGCGGACAACTGGCGGTCCGTGTTGAAGATGTTGAACTCCGAATCGTCCTGGCCGAACGCCGCAGCGGTGTCGGCGTCGTTCGATGTGTCGGCGTTTTCGTCTTCTCCCACAATCAGCGTTTCGATCACGCTCAGCAACCGGTCGCGCTCGGCGGTGAAATCCTGCAGCACCTGCACCGCGCCGCCCTGGTACTGGATCAGCGCCATCAGGTCCGCCGACGTCATCTGCGTCTGGATGAACTTGCGGGCCGCATCGAAGGCGCGCAGTTGATCGGGCTCCGGCATGGCGCTGAGGTCGAAGTAGAGCGCCAGAAGGCGGCGGTCCCGGTAGCGCACGTTTCCGGGCGTTTCCGGCGCGATCTGAGTCTTAGGCAGCTTCGGAAAAGGCGTCGCCCTGCCGCCCGCGGTCGCAATCGCCGGTTGCGGCGCATCCGGCAGTCTCTGAAACTCGAAAAAGCGAATGGTCTGCGGTGCACCGTCTTCCGTGACAACAAAATCTTTGGCCGTGAGGCCTTCCACGGGCTTGCCGTCTTTGTCTTTGACGCCGACGGTCTCAACCACCAACTGCGTACCAGTCTGGAAAGTCACGGTTCCGGCCGCGGGATTCTGGGCATTCTGCCCAACCTGCTGGGCGGTGGCGCAGAACCAGAGCGCCGCGAGAATGGCCGGAAGCATCGCGGTGGTTCGTCGCATCAGAACCTCAGCCTGACGGTGGTTTGCACGCTGCGCATGGGGTTCGCCGCGCCGGGCAAGCCGAATTGGGCGCTGTTCGCGGTGGTGTTCCAACTGGGAAACGTAACGTGATTCAGCGCGTTCGCCAGATCGATGCGCCCGTCGAGACTCAGGCGGTCGCTCACTCGGAATGTGCGCCCCAGCGAAGCGTTACAAGTGAACTGGGATGGCCCCGTGATAGAGTTCCTTCCCGCGTTCCCCCAGTGGCCGGCGGCCGGCGCGGCGTAGGCTCCGGAGTTGAGATAGGCGCCCGGAGGTGCGGAGTAGAGCGGAGCGCCCGTGTAATCGGGCCGGACGCTTCCCGTGACGCCCGTACCGGCAACGGCCGTCACATAGACCGGCGTCAGCGGCAGCCCTGTTCCGGCGGTTATCTGGTTAACCAAGGTCCACTCCTTAAACAGAGCCCCCTTCCAGCCACGCACCAGCGTGCCTCCGGCGATGCCCATTCCGGTCGTGTACTGGAATTGCACGCTAGCCACATGACGCTGATCGAAGTTGGAGAGGCCACGCTCGGCGCTGAGGTCGAGCCAGTTCTGCGCGATCAGAGGAGCGCTTTGGGAGGCGCCTGGGCTCTGTGCGGAGTACGCGAATGCGGCGCCAGGACCGGTCGTGGGCGTCACGGACTGGTTCCTTCCCCCCAAGGTCGCGTCGTCGATCGATTTGGAGTAGGTGTATCGCAGTTCCGCGCTGATGCCGCTGTGCAGCCTCCGCCGCAACTGGATCTGGCCCGCGTGGCGGTTGGAATTGCCGTTCGAGGTCAGGTAAATGAACCCGGAGGGGCAAGCCGGGCAGGGGTTCGCCGCTCCGGCAGGAAAGGTATTGGGTAGAAACTCCTGCATCCCTCGCGTTCCCTTGTTGCCCATGTAGACGCCGGTAGCCACCAGTGAGCCCGGCAGATCGCGCTGTACCGAGACCTGCCAGTTCTGCGAATAGCCGATCCGGAAACCGGGATCGACCGCGAACGTGTTGGCCGCGGCGGCATCGGGAAATCCGTTCGCCAGAGTAAGCGGATGGGCCGGGCTGTTGGAGATGCTCAGGTTTTTCGAGAGCGGCGGCTGTTGCGCCATCTGCAGCGCGATGGGCAGGTACACGGAGGTGTTGTAGTAGACGCCGTAGCCGCCCCGCACCACCATGGAGGACGCGGCGATGGGACGCCACGAGAACGCCACACGCGGCTGAATCGCGTGCTTATCGGGCCTGACCAGGGACGCGGGATAGGCCTGCCCGGTCAGCGCGCCAGTGGGATGGTTCGCTTCCACCGGCGCATCCGCGCCGAAGCCGGGGGCGATGTCCAGGTTGACCAGACGTCCGTAGCGCTCGGTAATCGGCGACCAGTATTCCCAGCGTGCGCCGGCATTCAAGGTGAAGGACGGCGAGATGCGCCAGTCGTCGTTGAAGTAGGCATCGTAGCCCCAGGCTCGAAAATACTTGTCCGCGTTCCCGAAAGCGATGGAGCTGGTGTCGGGAATGCCCAGCAGAAAGCCCGCGAAATCGTTGCCCGTGGCGGCGCCGGTGAAACCGAAAGTCCCGCGCGGATCCTGCTGGAATAGCAGGTTGAATGTCTGGCGCCGGAGATCCCCTCCGATCGTCAGGTTGTGGCTTCCCCGATTCCAGACCGTCTCGTAGGACACGGCGGTGGTCTGGCTGCGCGTGAAAGAGGGCGAGCCGTCCGACAGCGGCTCGATGCCGCTCGCGAAACTCAGCCGTGGCGGGCCCCAATTCACCGGGTCCTGATTGTCGCCCGAGATTCCGGCGGCGCCGGCAATGTTCTGGCGGTAGGCGAAGTACGGTTTGGTGCGCGCTGCGTACCGGCTGAACAAGTATCCGAATGTTCCATAAAGCCGGGGCTTGAAGCTGTGCCTCCAGTACGCGCCGGCGGTGAGCCCCAACGTGCTTCCTGTATCCAGGAACCCGAAGAGGTTGGGCGTATCCGTGCGCATGCTCTGCATGGCAAAGAAGCCGAAGAGCTGGTTGTGCCGGTTGATCGTTTCATTGACGCGCGACTGCAAAGCGTCCTGATGCAGAATCCCCACCAGCGGCGCCTGGTAGTTGTAGCGGGCGCCGCCGTCGAAATTGGGCAGCGGGTAGAGGTTCAACAGCGCCTTGGCCTGCGGGCTGATGAGGCTGGGAGGGATCGCGTTTCCCGGGAACGGGTGGCCGGTCGAGGGATCGAGAATGCTCACCGGCTGTCCCTGCGGGGTCGTAACCCGCGAGAGGTCGCCGTTGCGTTCCGCGTCCGTGGGCATCAGCGCGGGTTGCGTGCTGGCATTGCGGTTGCGCGTCCACTGATAGTTGACGAATACCGTGGGTCCGTTCCGGATGAGATGGGGAATCTTCAGCGGCCCGCCGAACGATGCGAGGCCGGTGAAGCGGTTATAAGCCGCCCGGGGTGTATCTTGGCCGGTCAGGGAGAAAGGGCGGGCATCCAGCGCGGAATTGTCGAGTGTGAATCCGAGGTTGCCGCTGTAAAGCGAGTGCGGACCGCGGCGGTTGTTGCCAAATGCCGGAGAGGTGGCAAACGTCGACGCCGCGCCGTTGTTGGCGGTTCCATTGATGAGGAAGCCATCGCTTGCCTGCTGTGAGAGTTCGCCGGTATTTTGATCGGCCGGCTCGGCCGGCGGAGCCCCGCCAGAAGCCGCGGTGACTTCAGCGCGCTGGATGGGAGTCTGGGTGTTCGTAGGAGCGGGTGGTCCGCCTTTTCCCTTACGCGCGGCCGGGCGCGGCTTTGCATCCGCGGCCGGCGCGGGTTGCGCGGTGGCTACCTGCGGCGCGGCGACGGCCTTCATCTCGCTGAGCGGAAGCATGTGCAAGTCCCACCGCGCATCGGGAGCGTTGGGCATGACCGTGGCTTCTCCGTCCAGCGGTGCGAAGCCAAGCATCTCGATGTGGAACTTCCAGGTTCCATCCGGCAGGTCGGGGAAGGCATACGCGCCCTGCTGGTCGGAAACCGTGGCGAATGTCCGATCGCCGAGAGTTGCGGTAATGCTGGCGCCGGGGACCGGCAGACCCCCGAAAAGAACCTGGCCATGGTGCTGGGCGGCAAATGCGGGAAGGACCATCAGGACGAGAACCACGCAACGCGTAACACCAGGAATCTTCGGCAGCATCACGGCTAATTCTCCGAAGGCCTTTCCACGCGGTCGATGACCAGCATTTCCGCAGGACCCTTTTGCGATTCGAGCCGCAGCCCGAGTTGCTCCTGCAACGCGGCGAACAGGGAAGGACCGTTTGGATCGGGCGGCGGAGGTGGCTCAACACCGGGAGGCGCGCCCAGTGGCCCGGGGTCCTGTCCCGGATCGGGAGTCCACTCCAGTTTGATGTCGTACCTCCCCTTCAGGCCGGTCCGGTCCACGATGGGGCGGCCCACCTGGTTCGCCAGGCTGGACGCCAGCATCTGCATCTCGATTCCTTGTCCGGTGATCTGGCCCCTTCCCCTGCGCAGCATGGGCCCGGCGTCGCCCTTCGTTTCCTGGAGCTTCGATCCGTTCTTGCCCACCACTAGCGCGTAGATGGTTTGCTCTTTGCTCTCACGGTGGATCGTTAGTTGAAACCGCTCGGCCAGCAGCGCCTTGACCCGCTCGCGCATCTGCTGGAACCCGGTCCTACGCTGTTCATCGCTCATTTGGCGCGGATAGGCAGGGGCGTTCTCCGCGGCGGAGGATCGCTCCACCCGCGCCAGGATGTCGAAGCGGTCGGAGTCGATCCAGCCGGGCCCGCCGGAAACCTGAAAATCGCGAACGTCGTAGGCAAACGTGAGGAGCGATCTCAAAGTGGCGCCCGCGACTTTCAAACCGCCGCCGGGCTGGATCTGGAACGTGGCGCCGCGGAGATCGGATGCGCTCGGCTTGATGGAGGCGACCTCGAAGGTCAAAGGAGCCTGGGCGGACTGAGCATAGATCGGGGACGCCAGCAGAATCGCGGCGGCCATGACGGATCTCATCGGACGGGTCTCCTCTCAGTCGCGAACGGTTCAATTCTCCGTGGGCGTTTTTTCGACGTGCTCCACACGGATCATGGTCAGCATTTCCTTCCGGCGTTCCAGCTTCAGGCCAAGGTGCTGCACGGCGGCAAAAACCGTGGAGCCCGACGGATCGGAGGCTTCCGCCATCGGCGCAAGACCTGGCCCTGCCGCGCGCATCGGTCCTCCCGGCGGCATCATGCCCGCGGCTCTGGCTGCGTTGCGCAAGTCCTCCATGGAGAGGTCGAGCGCAACTTCGTAATGGCCTTTGAGCCCTGTCATATCCACCACCGGCAGGTCCACCAGGTCGCTGAGCACGTCGGCGAACCGAGACATGGTCACCTTGCTGGCGTCCAGGCGTATGGTTCCGTTTGGTCCCATGGAAACGTGCGTGGGCCCGTCTCCAAACTTGCCGCCTCCCGAAATCGTCATCCCCTTGGCGTCGCGGGCAAAGCTGATCTGCGAGCCTGCGCCGGGCGGCTGGCCACCGTCGGCGGGATCGGATTCTTTCAGTTTGGGTCCGTTCTTCCCCACCAACAGCCCATAGACCGATTGCTCCTTGCTTTCACGCCGCACCACGAGTTTGAAACGTTCGGTAAGCAGCGCCTGGAGCATCTCGGGCACCTGGTCGCGGGTCGCCCCTTCGGGCAACTTGGCGAGGATGTCGAATCGTTGCCCGCCCAGCCAGTCCGGGCCGGATAGCTGGTACGACTTCACGTCGTAGGCCCGGCACAACAGTTCCCGCAGGGAGAAGTATCCGATATCCACGCGTGCGCCATCGATGGACAGGCCGATATGAAGCTTGCCGGCCATCAACTGCGCCCGGTCGATGGGCGGCGAGGGCCGGATGGAAGCCACTTCGAACGCGGGCGCGGCAGAGGGGTTCTGGGCCAATGCCGGCGCTCCTGCCATCAGGAGCATCGCGGCGATACGGCGCATAGTCTCTTTCCCCATCTCTCAGAATACCCGCCTTTCCCCGCGTGGGATTGAGTAGCTGGGCGTCGCTCAATTCTCCGTCGGCGTCTTCTCGACGTGATCGATCACCAGCACTTCCAGCGGCGCTTTGCGGGGTTCCAGCTTGAGACCGATCGCCGCCAGCGCGGAGTGGAGCGAATCGTCCGTCGCATTATCGAGAAGTCTGAGCGCCTCATTAGGGAGCGTGATTCCGGCGGCTACGGCGGAACGGATCAGCATGGCGCGGTAGTCCTCCGGCGTCAGCGCCAACTTGAAATCGTAGGTTGCCTTCAGCCCTGTCTGATCGACCACCGGGCGGTCCAGGTAGCGCCCCAGCATTTCCGCCGCGTGGGACATATCGACCTTCCGGGCCTCGAGTTGATTGCCGCCGAAGGAGATGTATGAACCGTTGCCGTAATCGACCGTGGTGCCTTGGGGGCCGCCGCTGGCTTTCACATCCACCGACGCTCTGGATTCGCCGGCTTTGGCCGCTTCCGGATCCGGCGGCGTTTCCTTCAATTTCGAGCCGCCCTTCGTCACCACCAGGGCGTAGACCGGGAATTCCTTGTGGTCGCGGTGCAGTTTCAAGCCGAAGCGGCTCGCCAGCAGCGACTGCAACATCTCGAGCACCTTGTCGCGCGACGCGCCGGTTGGAATCTTGGCGGAGATATCGAACCGCTCCGACGCGATCCAATCCGGCCCCACCACCTGGTACATCTTCACCTTGTAAGCAATGTAGATGTAGTCTCGCAAAGTGAGGAACTTCGAGTGATACTGGGCCCCATCGATGTGGACTCCGGCATCCACCCGCTGCCCGTTGAAGGGAGCCGAAGGTTTGACCGATGCCACCTCGAACTCCGCCATCGGCGGGTCAGCCTGGCCGAAGACCGGGACGGACGCAAGAATCGCGCAGCTCACGCAAAAGAGCGCTCTCATATTCTTTCTTACGATCCAACCCGCAAAAAGTTTCATGCATCCTGGCAGGTGGCTTCAATAACCGGACGGGAAGGAGCCGGATCGACTTGTGGGAGAAACGGCTGGTCGGGCCGCCGAGATTTGAACTCGGGACCTCTTGCACCCCAAGTACGCACTGCCCCTTTCTTCTCGCTTCGAATTTGAAAACAAATGACTTAGCGGTGTGACGTTTGCGGGCAAAGTTTGGGATCTTCGCTGTTTTGCGGGATTCTGCGGGAGATTTGCGGGAAGGAGATTCAGGGGCTCGACCTCGATTGGCGCCCTTCCCGAAGGGTCATCGTTCCGGCCGGCCAGCCCCGTGTGACTGTGCAGGCCAGAATGCCCATGAAGAGGGTTTTGGTGCTCGACAGCGTCTCTTCGCCGATCACACGCCGGGTGTACCATCTCGCGCTCAACCAGTTCATCGCCTGGCACGGTCAGGAGCCGCGGCCCGGATTCACGAAGGCCACCGTGAATGCATGGCGAGCAGAGATGGAGGCCCGGGAGGCCGCCTACGCAGCTTTGCCGGAAGGACGCGCTCGATTCGAAACTCCAACGCCTGAGTTACGTACATCCAGGACCCAGCGGGCGCTGACCCATTCACGTTCCCAGACCTCCCAATGTCCCTTCTGCCATCCTTCCGAAACGAACTCGTCCAGCATGTCAGACTGGGTGCGAGTATCGCAGCAGGAGATCGGTGGGCGTCTGGGTAGATCTTCGCCCTTCACGACGGGTGCGTCTTTGAGCATCGCTTCCGCCCCGAACCAGTCTTCTTGATCCGATCCGTGAGGGCAGCCCCTCTCTAGCCACAACTGATATGCAACTGTGGCGATTTCGTTTTCAGTTGGGCTAACGGCGCGTGTCAAGCACTTTGA
>PLEM01000152.1 GCA_003137035.1 Bryobacterales bacterium
TCGAAACCGAAGCCGGCTGGCTCGTAATCAGTCACGGCGTAGGGGCCATGCGCAGGTACTGCATCGGAGCGTTCCTGCTCGATCGCGACGACCCCACAAAGGTCCTCGGCCGCCTGCCCGAACCGCTCATCAGCCCAAGCACTAAGGAGCGCGACGGCTACGTCCCCAACGTGGTCTACTCGTGCGGCAGCCTGGTGCACGCCGGCCAGCTCGTCATTCCCTACGGCATATCCGACTACGCCACCACCTTCGCCACGCTTCCCCTCGACCAGGTCTTGGCTGCGATGGAATGAGTCCCCAGGAGGGCGGCCTTCAGGCCGCGCCGGGCTTGAGCCCGGCTGCTCCGGCCATGACCGCGAGCCCTGGCTCTAGTGGGATACCCCTCGCTGGCGGGCCTGTGAAAAACCGCCGGGCAAGCTGCTGATGCTTCGCGTAGGACATGCTCTAGCTTGTCCTCTTCGGCGCCACAAGGCGTTTCTTTCACAATTCCTGGCGCTCGCGGCGCGGAACCGAGTCACGCCCGCAAGGCAGTGGTCCCCCGCAAAATCACATCCTCACACGGTTAGCGGATCGCCGGCCGAGTTGGACCAGGCCGAGGAGCCCGGCGCCAAGCAGCGCGATCGTTCCAGGTTCGGGAACCAGCCCGTTGTCCGTGTCGCATATCGCGTTGGAGATGGTGTTGGTGTCCAGCGTCACAACTCCGTTCAGGGCCAGCGCCCTCCCGTGCGCAATCGCCGCGCCGGTGGTCAGCGTGATACTTCCGTCCGCAATAACACTCCCCAGGAAATCGGTTCCCGTGCCCAGAGTCGCGGAACTGCCGATCTGCCAATAAACGTTGCAGCACGGCGCGCCGTCCAACCCGATGACGGAGGAGCCGCTCGCCGTCGTGAGCGTGGTCCCGATCTGAAAAACGAATCGTGAATTGGGGCCGTCCACCGGATTGAGGGTGAGCGCGCCAGTCAGTTGAGCCGACGTAGCGAAGAAGTAGACGCCCGGCGTAAGCGTAAGTCCGCCGAGATCCGTGCCAGTCAGGACCTGCGTGACCGCCAGCCCGGCCAGGTAGTTATACGCCGTAAGTGCGTCGGCCTGAGCCTGCTGCGCGACGCCATCGGTTTGGTGTAGCGTTCCCGTGAGAGTGATGTCCGCCAAGCCATCGATGGTAGCGCCTGGATAGACACCCAGATCTCCGTCAATTGTGGTGGGACCGGTGTTGGTCACCGTCGAACCGCCCAGCACCGCGAAACTGGCCGCGGTTCCCAGGATCGGAGCGGCATTGAGACTCAGCGCCGATAAGGAGTACAGAAGCAAACCATGGATCTCTCCACGTTTCATGGGTCCTCCGGCCTGCAAATGGTTCGGTTTGGCCTCCAGACGTTTTCGATTGTACATCCAACCAACTCCGTTGAAGCAGATATTTTTGTCCGGAACCAGCAGCTAGCCATCCCAAACAACTCCGGTGATTCAGGCAGCGCCGCATTTCCGGTTTCGAGGCGGGAGGTCGCTCTCTCATTCGGGCGTCCTGCCGGTAAAGCCTGCATGTCAGTGCAACTCTTGCATCTCGAAGCGACAGAAACGCGACGTGCCTCACCCCGGCCGCACCCCCACCTGCCACGGAATGGATGAGCGCGCCACTTTGGAATCATGCGTGCCATACGAATACCTCTTTTGCACCTGAGACCGTCGACGGGGGACACTCATGAACCTCACCGCCACGCAGCCGCTCACTCCCACGATCTCCCCGGCCAGAGCCGGTGAGAGACGGACCATGCTCCGCCGCAAACAACCCCTTGAAGACGCCGGTCGAAGCGCCCCTGCGGCGTCCGATGAGGCGAATGCCCCCTGCTACATCCCCCACCGTGCCGACGGGGGGTTCGTCGTCTTCGACAACCGGCGCGTGGGGACGGCCTCTCTCAAGGGCCAGAACGGGGCGCCCGAATGCTGAAAAAGTGCCACAGAGGGCTGAGCGGCGCCATGGAACCGCAGAAGAAGAACCGAACCATCCTGGTGGCCGACGATGAGCCTTATGTCCGCGACGTGGTCAAAACGGTCCTCCAGGAGGCCGGCTACGACGTGCTCTTGGCGGACGGCGCCCACGCCGCGCTGTCCCTTTGGGAGCGGCACCAGGCCCGGGTTGCCTTGCTGCTTACCGACGTGCGGATGCCGAAAATGAATGGCCTCGAGCTGGCCGATCGCATCCTGGAACGGGAACCCCGGGTTCGGGTGCTTTTCATGTCGGGTAGCGACTCGAGTGCCTGCCGTGGCTTTGGCTGTCTCGCGAAACAATTCACGGGAGCCCAACTCGTCGGCCGGGTCGCCGCCGCGCTGCGCGCGTGAGACCGTCGCTCAGGGACGCCAGACCAGCGCGACTCCGTAACTGCGAGTGGCGGGCTGAACTTGCGGGACCACCTGGGGAGCAAGCCACGCTTTCACCGCCTGCCGCTTGCCCCCCGGCGAGTCCTGGTGGGCTTCCGACACGTGCCTGCCGATGAACCACCCCATCGCCCCTCCCGCCAGGATGTCCGACGCAAAGTGCTTTCGCCCGCTGAACCGGGAAGCGCTGATCAATCCGGCCAGCCCATAGGCGAGAACCACAACCGCCTTCCGGTTGGCGTACCGATGCGCAACCACCGATGCCAGGGCAAAGCTCTCCATGGCGTGGCCCGACGGGAACGAGGCGCCTCCATGGAAGAAGTGCCCGCTTCCGTCGCCGTCCATGGGCCGCTGCCGGCCGGTTGCGAGCTTGAGCGCCTCGGACACAATCAGCGCGTCCACCAGCGCCTCGCCACCCAGGAATCCGGTTTCGCGCAACTTTGTATTCTGCGTTAGGATTCCGCCTAGATACAGTCCGCCCACCGCGGGAATCAGCGTGTAGACCGCGCCCACTTGCGAAACGTGGCCGCTGAACGCCACTTGATCCGCCGTGTTCGCCAGTTGGCGCGAACTACGCCGGTCCGTCGCGATCAGAGCGCCTGTGGCGGCGCCGAAAGCCAGCCACCACCGCGCGTTCTTGCGGGTCATGTGGAACGGGCTGGTCCAGATTCGCTTTTGATCCTGGCCGATATTGCTGGCCAACCTCTTCACCAGCGGCTTCAGTGTTTCCGTCTCTTCGGCGGCTCCCTGGGCGAGAGCCGGGACGGCCGCCACCATCAGGCACGCCAGCAGCAACCAGCGGGATTCCATCCACCTCTTCATACTGCGGTTTTCACGGGCCATTCTCACTGAGACCTGGGATCGCGCACGCTGCCAACCCCGATCGTCGCTTCCTGTGCGTGCCGTTCTCTGGAAAGGTCCATGTTCACGGCCCTGAGCTGGTCGAGCTGTCCGAGCACCTTGGCCCAATCCTTGGCGTCGGTCTTGGTCGCGAAAGGAAGCTCGAGGTTCGCGTAGAATCCGAGAAGGTGGTCGCGGAGTTCTTGAGGCATTTCCGTGTAGTGGCCCTGCAACTTGTGTAGCAGTTGCGAGTAAGCGGCATCCATCAGCGTATATTTCCCCGCCGCGGTGAACGTTCCCACGTCAAGATTGTAATTCGGCAGCTTAAGACGGCCCGCATTCTGCCGGGAAAGCAGTTCGCGATAGCGGTCAATCGTCGAATTGAAGCTGGCCATGTACATCTTTTCGATCTCGGGTGTCAGCCTCTTAAAGTCCAGGGGCCGGAGCGGGCCTAGCTTGGGCAAAATGCGGAATAGAAATGCCAGGATTTTCGACCGGATCCCCGGTCGCTTATAAGTAGATCCCCAGTTCTTTTCGTAGCTGGAACGGGATAAATTGTAGAGAAAGGTCTTGCGCGTAGCGCTGGGAGCGTCTTTCCTGATTTCCTGTTTCTTGAGTTGCCAGGCGACTCTGGTAAGGGCCGGAAGAACCGACCCGACCGCGCGGCGATAGGATCCGATGGTCAGATCGACGTTCAGAAATACCTTTTCCAATGTCACCCCGTAGGTGTCCTGAAACGCCCGATCGAGCAGTGGCTTAGCCACTTCAAATCCGATGAAGT
>PLEM01000184.1 GCA_003137035.1 Bryobacterales bacterium
GATCGACACAGAAATAGCCCAGGCGCTCGAATTGGTAACGGGCGCCGGGCGCGGCGGCACGAAGGCTGGGTTCCAGTTTGCAGCCGGGCACAACCTCCAGCGAATGCGGGTTGAGATTGGCGGTGAAATCCTGGCCCTCGGGCACTTCGCCGGGGTTCTCGCCGATGAACAGGTTGTCGTACAGGCGCGCTTCGGCATCGATGGCATGGGCGGCCGAGACCCAGTGGATGGTCGATTTCACCTTGCGTCCGTCCGGGGCATTGCCTCCGCGGGTGGCCGGATCGTAGGTGCAGTGCAACTCGACGATCTCGCCGGTCTTCTCGTCTTTGACCACACCGGTGCAGGTAATAAAGTACGCATAGCGCAGCCGCACCTCGCGGCCGGGGGCCAGCCGGAAGTATTGCTTGGGAGGGTCTTCCCGGAAGTCGTCCTGCTCGATGTACAACACGCGGGAAAAGGGAACCTTCCGCGTGCCCATGGCGGGGTCTTCCGGGTTGTTGATCGCCTCCGCCTCTTCGACCAGATCCTCGGGGTAGTTGTCGATGACCACTCGCAGCGGCTGCAGCACGGCCATGACCCGCGTCGCGCGCTTATTCAAATCCTCGCGGACGAAGTGCTCGAGCAGCGAAAGCTCCGTCGATCCATTGGTCTTGGACACGCCGACGCGGCCGCAGAAATTGCGAATCGCCTCGGGCGTGTAACCGCGCCGCCGGATTCCGGAGAGAGTGGGCATGCGAGGATCGTCCCAGCCGCTCACGTGGCCGTTCTGAACCAGCGTGAGCAGCTTGCGCTTACTCAAGAGCGTGTACGTGATGTTGAGACGGTCGAACTCGATCTGCTGCGGATGATAGATTCCCAGTTGCTCGACATACCAATCGTACAGCGGACGGTGATCCTCGAACTCGAGCGTGCAGATGGAGTGAGTGATCCGCTCGATGGAATCGGACTCGCCGTGGGTGTAATCGTACATCGGGTAGATACACCACTTATCGCCCGTGCGGTGGTGATCGGCGTGCAAGATCCGGTACATCACGGGGTCCCGCAGGTTCAGGTTATTCGAGGCCATGTCGATCTTGGCCCGCAGAGTTCGGGCGCCGTCCGGAAACTCGCCGGCCCGCATACGCTCGAACAGGTCCAGGTTTTCCTCCACGGAACGATTGCGGTAGGGGCTTTCCCGGCCGGGTTCCGTCAAGGTGCCCCGGTAGTGCCGAACCTGGTCCGCGGTCAGGTCGCAGACGTAGGCTTTACCGGCTTTGATCAACTGAACGGCCCACTCGTACAACTGATCGAAGTAGTCAGATGCATAATATTCCCTGTCTTCCCAATCGAAACCGAGCCAGCGAACATCCGCGATGATCGACTCGACATACTCGGTTTCCTCCTTGCACGGATTGGTGTCGTCGAACCGCAGGTTGCACTTCCCGCCGAACTCCGCCGCCAGACCGAAGTTGAGGCAGATCGACTTAGCGTGGCCGATGTGCAGGTAGCCGTTCGGCTCGGGGGGGAAGCGCGTATGGACGCGCCCGCCGTACTTGTTGGTCTCCAAGTCTTGAAGGATGATATCGCGAACGAAATGGGAGGGGGCGGCCGGATCAGGAATCGACATGACTTACAGCCTCGTTTCTGGATTCGAGGAGGTGAATGGCGCGGTCAACCCGGTGAAGACAGGTTTCCCTGCCAAGCACCTCGAGAGTTTCAAACAGGGGCGGCGCCGCTTTTCGGCCACACACCGCCACTCGGATGGGCTGAAACATCTGGCCCGCCTTGACGCCCAGGCGCTGCGCCTCGGCCCGCAAGGCCGCATCGAGGGCAGGGTGCGTGAACTCGGCCGCCGCCAGCACCGGGAGGGCCGCCCGCAACACCAACAGGGCCATGGCCGCGTCCCCTTTCTGGGGGATCAGCTCCGCGCTGTCATATGGCGCCAGCTCGCTGGCAAAGAAGAAATCGGCCGCGGTGGCCACGTCGCGCAAGGTCTTGATGCGCTCCCGGATCAGTGGCGCAACCCGGAGCAGCTTACCTGGCTCGGCCTCGAAACCGGCCGCGCGCAGAAAAGGCAACAATCGCCCGGCAAGGTCTTCCGGCGCGAGCGCCATCAGATGCTGCGCGTTCAGCCAGACGGCCTTGGGATCGAACGGGTCGTCCTCGCGGAAGTTGACAACGGCGTTGGAGCGGTTGATGCCCTCGAAGGAGAACGCATCGACCATCTCTTGCACGGACATCCTGTCGCGGTCGTCCTTGGGGGACCAGCCCAGCAGGCAAACGAAATTGACGAAGGCCTGGGGCAGGAAGCCGGCGTCGCGGTAGGTGGTGACGCTGACCACCGGGCCGTGGCGCCGCTTGGAAAGCTTGGAGCCGTCGGGAGCGATGAGCAGGGGCAGGTGGGCGAACTCGGGGATGGCCGCGCCGGCCGCCTCGAAGATGAGAACGTGCTTGAAAGTGTTGGTGAGATGGTCCTGCCCGCGGATGATGTGGCTGATTCCGAGATCGATGTCGTCGGCGCAGGAAGCCATGTGGTAGGTGGGCAGGCCGTTGCTGCGCAGCAGGGCGAAATCCTCGATGTCCGCGGTGGACTTGGACTGCTCGCCATAGACGGAATCGCGGAAGCGGATGTCGCGCGGGGAGTCGCGGGGAACTCGAAAACGCAGGACGAAGGGCTCGCCGGCGGCGGCGCGTCGGTCGCTTTCCTCGGCGCTCAACTCACGCATCTCCGCGTTGAAAAGCCAGGCGCCTTCCTGGCGGGACTTCTCCTCCTCGGCGCCGGCCGGGGTGAAGTCGCGGTAGGCGAGTCCCTTCCGGAAGATGGCCTGGGCGACCTGGCCATGGAGTTCCAGGCGCTCGGATTGCCGGTACTGCTCGTCCCAGTCCAGCTCGAGCCATTGCAGGCCCTCAAAAATGGAGGTCTCCGATTCCCGCGTGTTGCGGTCCGCGTCGGTGTCGTCGATGCGCAGGATCATCGTGCCGTGCTCGTGGCGCGCGTACAACCAGTTAAAGATGAAGGTGCGTGCGCTTCCAATGTGCAGGAAGCCAGTGGGAGACGGCGCGAACCGGACTCGTGGCATGGAGAATACCAGTATAAGCCATCGACTCCGGGAGCCCGAGGTGAAGGTCCCAGAGGAGTCTGGCGCACAGGCTGAAGGCCTGTGCCACGGGGCGGCCAATGCATTATCCTAAGAAAGCATGAGCAGTTTCGGGGCATCCCGGGCGATGGAGGCGCGGCCGTTCGAGCCGGCGGCGGCGATCCGCCCCACCGAAGACAGCACGACCGCTGTCGACCGGGCCATTCGCGCGGCAACCAAGATGCTCGCCGATCGGCAACATCGGGACGGGTATTGGTGCGGGGACTTGACGGCGGACTCCACGCTGGAATCCGACTACGTCCTGCTCCAGCTTTGGCTGCATCCCCCGGAGGGCAACCCCTGGAATCCGCCCACGCGCGGCCGGATCGACCGGTGTTGCCGGGCGATCCTGGACAGGCAACTGCCCGACGGGGGCTGGAACATATATCCGGACGGGCCCTCGGAGGTGAATGCCTCCGCAAAGGCCTACAGCGCATTGAGAATTGCGGGGATCGAAGCGAGTATTCCCGAGATGCAGCGCGCCCGGACGCGCATCCTGGAACTGGGCGGGCTGCAAGCCTGCAACAGCTACGTAAGGATCAACCTCAGTCTCTTCGGGCTCTACCCGCGGCGCCGGGTGCCCACGGTGCCTCCGGAGATCATGTTGCTTCCGGGCGACCTGCTGTACGAAATGTCCTCCTGGACGCGCGCCATTGTGGTGCCGCTCTCGATCGTCCAGGCCGCGGGGAAACAGCGTCCCGCGCCCGAGGGTCTGAACCTGGACGAACTTCTGGCGCCCGGGAAACGGTTGTCGCTCGGCAGGCGCGACGGTCTGGCGATTCTGTTCCACCACCTGGACCGGCTGCTCAAGATTTGGGAACGGACGGCGCCCCGCGACATCCGCGCGGCCGCGATTCGCGAAGCCGAACATTGGGTGGTCGATCGCACGCGAAACAGCGAGGGGTTGGGCGCCATCTACCCGGCCATGATGTACCAGATCATGGCCTTCGACAGCCTGGGGTACCCAGCCGACCATCCCGACCTGATCGAGGCGATCCGGCACTTCGAGAACCTCGTGCTCGACCGGGAGGACCGTTTCTGCATCCAGCCGTGCCTCTCGCCGTTGTGGGACACCGCGATCGCCGCGTTTGCACTGGGCGAAGCGGGGCTGGCGGCCCCCTCCACGCTCACCCGGGCAGCCGACTGGCTGATCCGGAAGGAGGTGCGGCGGAGGGGCGACTGGTCGGTCAAGCGGCCCAAATTGGAGCCCTCGGGTTGGGCCTTCGAATTCGCCAACGAGCATTATCCGGACATTGACGATACGGCGATGGTTCTGCTGGCCTTCCGCCACGCTCGGGCGTCGGATGGGGCGGCCCAGCAGCGCTGCACCCAGCGGGCGCTGAAATGGCTGCTGGGCATGCAGTCGCGCGATGGCGGCTGGGCGGCGTTCGATGTGGACAACAACTGGACGATTCTGAACAAGGTGCCGTTCGCCGATCACAACGCCATGCTCGACCCCACTTGTCCGGACATTACGGGCCGGGTCCTGGATGCCCTGGCGCACCACGGCTACACGCATGGACACACCGCCGTGGATTCCGCGGTCCGCTACCTTCTGAAGCACCAGAGTCCGGAAGGCTGCTGGTACGGACGGTGGGGCGTGAACTACGTGTACGGGACATTTCTGGCCCTGCGTGGCCTGTGCGCGAGCGGGCACCCCGGGGTGCACGCGGCCGTCAAGCGCGGCGCCGAATGGCTGCGCTCGGCTCAGAACGCGGATGGCGGCTGGGGCGAGAGCTGCGAAGGCTACCAGGCGAAGCACTTTGTGGCTGCCCCAAGCACGCCTTCGCAGACGGCTTGGGCGCTGCTGGGACTCTCTGCCGCCGGAGATGCAGCATCGGACGGGGCTAGCCGGGGAGTCCGGTACCTATTGGACAGCCAACTTCCGGACGGAACCTGGGACGAGCACCTGGCGACCGGCACGGGCTTCCCGGGCGTGTTCTTCCTGTCGTATCACCTCTATAGGCAGTACTTCCCGCTGCTGGCGTTGGCATCCTGCCGCAACGGGAATTCGTGAAACCGGCGCTTCGTTTCCGCATCGCCATCTTCCTCGGTGCGTTCCTATTGTTTCAGGTGCAGCCGATGGTGGGGCGGCTCCTCCTGCCCTGGTTCGGAGGCGGTCCCGCGATCTGGACCGACTGCATGTTGTTCTTCCAGGTGCTGCTCCTGGCCGGATACGCATACGCCCACTGGCTAGGGTCGCGCCGCAGCACCCGGCTGGGAGTGGCGGTGCACATCGGGCTGCTGGCGGCGTCGCTCGTGTTCCTGCCAATCACCCGCCACGCCGGCGCCTGGAAGCCGCTGGCGAGTGGCGATCCCTCCGGCCGGATTCTGTTGCTGCTGGTTGCGACGGTCGGCGGACCGTACTTCATGTTGTCGGCCACGGCTCCTCTCTTGCAGCGCTGGTACAGCTTGAGCCGGCCGGGCGACTCGCCCTGGCGTCTGTACGCGCTATCCAACCTGGGATCGTTCCTGGCCCTGCTCAGTTACCCGTTTGCGGTGGAGCCGTACCTGCGCCTCCGCACGCAGGTGTGGGTGTGGTCGGCCCTATACGCCGGGTTCGCGGCAGTCTGCGGATGGACGGCCTGGCGGATTCGCGGCGTAACCCCGGCTGCCGAAGCGGAGGACAGGGAGACCAGCCCCGCGCCGCGCCCCAGGTTCTGGAGCGTGGCGCTTTGGCTCGGGCTTTCCGCCTCCGGCTCGACCCTGCTGCTGGCAAGCACGAACCAGATTTCCCAAGGAGTTGCGGTGATCCCCTTCTTGTGGGTGGCGCCGCTCTCGCTATACCTGCTCACGTTTATCCTGGCCTTCGACCATGAGCGCTGGTACCGGCGGCCGCTATTCGCCGTAGCGGCCGGCGTGCTTGCTCCAGCCGCCTGCGCTGTCGCAGGCCTGGCGCTGGTCGTTCCGGTGTGGGGCCAGCTTGGCGTTCATCTGTCCACGCTGTTCGTACTGTGCATGGTCTGCCACGGGGAACTGGCGCTCGCGCGCCCGAACCCCCGGTACCTGACGGTTTTCTACCTCAGCATTGCCGCCGGTGGCGCATTGGGCGGCCTGTTTGTCGCTCTGGCGGCGCCGCGCTTGTTTGTCGAGTTCAGCGAGTACCCCATCGCACTGGCAGCGGCCTGTCTGCTGGGGTTTGCCGGATGGCTGCGCACAGGCGCTCTGGGCCAATGGACCGCCCGGAACTTCGCCGTGCGCGTCCCCTTGATGGCGCTCCTGATTGGTGGAGTCACTGCGCTCGCGGCGACGGTGGCCAGCAGCAACCGGCCGGCCCTGGTAGACCTGCGGAACTTTTACGGCGTCCTGCGGGTGACCGAGCGCGCCGACCTCAATGGCCCGCTGCGCCAGCTCACGCATGGGCGCGTCAAGCACGGCTTCCAGTACTTGCGGGATTCGCAGCGCACCTGGCCTACCTGCTACTACGGGCCGCACAGCGGCGCTGGCATCGCGCTCAACGCCTTGGCGAGCCGCAACCGGCGCGTTGCGGTCATCGGGCTCGGCACGGGCACGCTGGCCGCCTGGGGCCACCCCGGCGACACATTTCGTTTCTATGAGATCGACTCGAACGTCGAAACGATCGCCACCACCTGGTTTTCCTTCCTGAGGGATTCGAAGGCTCAAACGAAAACCGTGCTGGGCGACGCGCGCGTGCTGTTGGAGCGCGAACTGGCCAGCGGCCATTCTGGGGATTTCGACGTCATCGCGGTGGACGCCTTCTCGGGAGACGCCATCCCGACGCATTTGCTCACCGCCGAGTGCGGCGATCTCTACCGGCGGCGCCTCGCGCCGGGAGGCCTCCTGCTGCTCCATATCTCGAACCGCTCGCTGGACCTGGAGCCGGTGGCCCGCGGGCTGGCGCGGCGCCTCGGCTGGAAGGCGGTCCTGTTTGTCTCGGGGCCACACGACGAAACCGGGGAGCTCAGCTCGAAATGGGTGCTCGTCACCGCCAACTCCGCATTCCTGGAGCAGCCCGGCATTGCCGATCGGGTCTCGGCGTGGTCCGACCCGAAGCGTTCCCCCATCACCTGGACCGACGACTTCGCCAGCCTGTGGCACGTCCTCAGGTTCTGAACGGTGGCGGCGGGATCATTCCGCAGGATCGGCCGGTGCGGCGCGCCGGTAGAGATCCAGCAGTTGCTCGACGGAAAGTTGCTCTGCGCGGAGCCGGGCCTCGGGCCAAGCGGCTGCCTGCTTGCCGTAGTAGGGCTGGAGGTTGTTGCGGAGGGTCTTTCGTTTGTGCTGGAAGGCGCGGCCCACGAACTCCAGGAAGGCCGCCGGGGCGGCGAGATCCGGGGCGGGCGGCCGGGGGGTGAAGCGGACGGCGGCCGACTCCACTTTGGGAGGAGGGGAGAAGGCGCCCGGCGGCACTGGGAACAGGATTTCGGGCGCTGTGAAGAGGTTCGCAACGACAGTGAGGTATCCGCATTCCCGGGTGCCCGGACGGGCGGTGAGGCGTTCGGCAACCTCCCGTTGCGTCAGCACGACAGCGCGTCGCAGCAGCGGGCCCAGGGCGAAGATTCGCTCCAGGATCGGCGAGGTGATGTAGTAGGGGAGGTTTCCCGCCACGACGGCGGGTCCCCACTGGGAAAGGTCGCTTTTCAGGACGTCCGCCTCGACAACGGTCAGCCCGGGGACGTCCCGGAACCGTTCGCGGAGGGATTCCGCGAGGCGCGGGTCGATTTCGATGGCCACGACTCTAGCCGCGCGGAGCAGGAGAAACTCGGTGAGCGCGCCGCGCCCCGGACCGATTTCAACCACCAGTGGTTCCGGGCCGGGACACGCAGCCTCAGCCAGGCGTTCCAGAATGTTCCGGCGGTTCAGAAAATGCTGCCCGAGTCTGCGGCCGGAGCGCCGGGTGGCGACCGGGGTCGGGTTCGGGGCCACTAGCCTTTCACGGTGAGCAGGCTTCGGTGGAGCGACAGGCGTATCTTGCCGAACCTGGGCGCGCCCCACGCAGTGGCGGGGGTGAATTCCATGAACAGCAGCTTGTTCTCGATGGCGCTCCTCAGTTCGTTGTTCTTGCCCAAACTGGGACCTTCGGTGACGGCGTAGTCGATCATCCGGCCCTGCCCGTCCACCAGAACTTCGACCACGAAGTCCTCGTCGGGAAGGGCGAACGAATTCTGGTCCTTTACGGCGGGCTGGGTGAACAGCGCCACCTGAACGTCGTTGCTCACATTTCGCTGAAAAGCGAAGGTGGGCATGAGCATACCGAACAACACCAGGGCGGAGATCAGCCCCCCGGCCAGCGGAATCGCAAGCGGCCGCATCAGATTCTCCACCCAAAGGTGGAACTGCCCGGCAAGACTCCGGAAGGGATGCTTCCGGGCAAACAACCGGCTACGTTCCTGGGAGGCCACCACACGCAAAACGCTGCTCAAGCGGGCAGGAGGGGTTGCGGCAGGCAATCTTCCCACCGCGCCTCGAACCCGGGCCAACTCCCGAAATTGATCGCTGCAAGCCGGACAGCCGGCCAGATGCTCCAGCACGTCCCGCCTCTCCTTACCAGAGAGGCAACTATCGAGATGAGCGGAGAGTGAATACCGAACGTTTCTGCAAGTCATACGCTCACTCAGCCGGTTGTGGCGTCCAACGCAGGGCCGGCTCCGGCTCCAGCCGACCCGCCAGTTCTTTGCGCAAGGCCTCGCGGCCGCGCAGAATACGGGACTTCACGGTCCCCATCGCAACCTGAAGAATGCCCGCTATTTCCTCGTAACTGAGCTCCTCGATATCCCGCAAGACAACAGCGGTGCGAAAGCTCGGGCTCAAATGGCTGAGCGCCGCCTCCACCAAGGCGTGTTGCTCCCGATCCGCGACACAGTCGTACGGCGACGGGCCAGGGTCCGGCACGGTTTGGTAATAGCTGAGGCTGCCCTCTTCCTCGTTCTCCAAGCCGACTTCCGGCCGGCGGTGGCGGCCATACCATCGCTGGTAGTTGTAGGCCTCATTAACTGCGACCCGGTAGATCCAGGTCTTTAGGCTGCTATCGCCGCGGAAAGCGCCTATCTTGCGAAAGATCTTTATGAAAACCTCCTGCACGACATCGCAGGCGTCGGCAGGGTCGCTCAGCAGACGGGAGACGAGATTATAGACCGGCTGCTGGAAATCCGTAATCAGGACCTCGTAGGCCTTCTCCTCGCCCCTCCTGAGGCCCTCTACCAGCCACTTGTGGTCACATGTATCCCCGCGTTCCAGCGGGGCCGCGACCGGCTCAACAAAAGCCGGTTCGTCGAGATGAAGGGAAGTATCCGCCACGATGGCGCCTCAATGGCAAATTCACCTTCAACGTTAGCAGGTAATCGAACTTCCTTCAATCTTATAGACACCGCTGGGGCGCAGGAAGTTCCCCTTGAAGTACCGGCCACCGACCGGTACTGGAAGCAGGCGAGTACCGGGAGTACCCCGAGGGGGCCAGGAGCGGCAGGAAGCCGCTGCTCCAGCGCGGAGTAGGATAAGCCTCCGGCTTGTCCGGGTTCATCCGGCGGGCAGCCAGGACAAGGCTGGAGCCTTATCCTACTGCGTCTTGCAGGCCCTTGTGCGCTCCCTTGCGGTCGCGGCTCGGCAAGCTGCTACTGAGCCACGACCGCCAGGGAGCGGGCCGGCTGCTACTTCCTTAACACGCTGTTATTGGGGTCCAGCAGCACCTTGGTGGGCGCCTGCTTCAGTGCCACGCTGAACGAGGCCGGCTCACTTGCGGTTCGGACCCAACGCACCAGCGGCTTGCCCTTCCCCATCTGGATTTCGACCGGGACGAGCGCGCTGAAATCCTCGGCCACCTCGCTCTGCGTGATGGCGCCACTCAGTTGGACGACCGGCGCCTTGCCGGTCACCTTGTAGCTTAGCTTCAGCACCGGGATACCCGTGCCATATACCCACTGGTCGAAGAACGCCTCGAGTTTGGCGTCGGGGGATCTGGGAGGGAGCCCCTCGGCAATCGCGCGCCGGAACTGGTCGGTGGTGACCGCCTGGAACTGGTAGCGCTGGCGGAACTGACCGAGCATCGCCAGGAAGCGCTCGTCGCCCATTCGCTGGCGCAGCATGTGCATGATCCAAGACCCTTTTTCGTAAGTGATCACCCGCCAGCCGTCCGGCGCCTGAGAGCTGTGGAGGCGCGGCCCCCAGATGATAGGCCCGATGGAATCCACGGCGTTACCGCCGCCGGTTTTCGCGAGCAGGTGGGTCTTGTAGTTGGCCAGCACCGTGTCCACCGCGCGGATTCCCTTGCGCTTCTCCAGGTACAACAGCGCCGAGTAGTTGGCCAGCGCCTCCATAATCCAGTCGTCTTCGTAGCTGGCCGTGGTCACCACATTGCCCCACCATTGATGGGCGGTTTCGTGAGCATGCAGGATTTCGGAGTAGAACGTCTCGGCGACCAGATTGCGTACCGAGGCGGGCCTCTGCTTCGGATCGAGATAGGCCAGGGTCGAGAGGTAAATCAAGCCGGGAAAGCCCTGACCGAAGGTGCCGGGGATCGGCGCGACGGTCAGATGCTTCTGTATGGGCGGTCCGAAATGCGACGCCATGAATTCGAGGGCGCCCGCGATCTCCAGCGCCAACTGCTGCAGCCGCGCCGCCGGGTCGATATCGGGCATGTCCAGGGGGAAGGGAGTCAAGTCCACGGTCCAGCGCTGATTGCCAGGCGGCCCGCTCCTGGGCTGCGGCAGCACCATGATGCGTTGCTGGGGCTGTCGTTGGAGCGCGGTCTCGACAGTCCGGTTGGCGAAAACGTCGACGGTGTAGCCGCTCCGAGCCACCGTCTGCCGTTCATATTTGCCCAGGTTGAAGCCCGCCATGCGCACGGGCGATTCGGTACGATGGCGCGTGACGTGCCAGGGGCTGGCCACGCTGTCTTCCACGACCTTCCCGGTGGCCACCAGGTCCAGGTCCTCGGGATAACGAAACGTCAGGTCGTAGCGGGAAAACTGACCCGGGCGGTGGGGGTACCAGGAGCCCCGGGCGCCGACGAAATACACGTGGTTGCCGGCATCCGAGATCACGTCGCCCTC
>PLEM01000284.1 GCA_003137035.1 Bryobacterales bacterium
ACTTGATGCTACTCGAACACGCTCCGGGCTCAACTGCCCCTGTGCGAGCCAGGGAGCCGCACTTCAACGTGTTTCCGGAGTTCAGAGACGCGTCGTACGCGCGGCGATATGAGATCCTCCTCACTAAGTTGGTCCGGGAGCGCCTGTATGACGGCGCATGCTTCCTGATGTCCGATGCAACGAACGGACTGACAGGGGCCTACCATGAGCCTACGCCGGAGTTAAGCTTCCAGAACTTCATCGAATCCCTGCTCGGGCGGGTGATCGCCACGACCAGAACCAAGCAGTGAACCAAGCCGCCTTAAAGTCTCCGATTCGGGAGAGAGGGTTGTGGCCTGTGGGTCCGGCGACCGTGCTGGGCGCTGCGCGCTGGGGGCGACAGCAGGTGCGCCGTCACGGGATCGACAGGCCACAAGCCACAAGCCANNCCACAAGCCACGAGCTTCTTATGTCAAAATGTTAATTACCCACTGGATTTTTTTAGCCATGAGACTTGTTGTGATGGTTGCCGCAATTGTCTGCGTGGCCGCGCGGGGGATGGCCCAGAGCGTGGCGCAGAACCCGTTCGCAGGCGGGGTGCCGTCGGGGCAACCGACGGCCGGGGTGGTGTCCTTGACGCTCGGGGAGGCGATGGACCGGGGGTTGAAGTACAACCTCGGCCTGGTGCTCGGCCAGCAGGGGACGCGGACGGCGGAGGCGGTGCGCCTGCGGGCGTTCAGCCGTCTGCTGCCCGACGCCGGGATTCGCGTCTCGGAGACGGCGCAGCAGATCAGCCTGGCGGCGATGGGCTTCTCGGGTTTTCCCGGCATCCCGCAGATCATCGGCCCGTTCAGCGTGGTGGATGCCCGGGCGTTCGTGACGCAGCCGGTGCTGGATCTCGCGGCGCGTTTTGGGGCGCGGGCCGAATCGGCGGGCGTCAAGGCGGCGCAGTTCTCATCCGAGGACGCCCGCGACATCACGGTGCTGACCGTTGCCTACCTGTACTTGCAGGCGGTGGCGGGGCAGGCGCGCATTGAAACGGTGCGAGCCCAGTTTGCCACCTCCGAGGCGCTCTACAAGCGCGCCTCCGACATGAAGAACGCCGGGGTAGCGGCGGGCATCGACGTGTTGCGGGCCCAGGTGCAAATGCAGACCCAGCAGCAGCGGCTGATCTACTTCCGCAACGAGTTCGAGAAGCAGAAACTGAACCTGGCGCGGGCCATCGGACTGCCGCTGGGCCAGCAGTTCAACCTCGCCGACGCGTTGTCCTACACGCCGCTGCCGGCGATCACCTTCGAGCAGGCGCTGGAGGAGGCTTACCGCTCGCGGGGCGACTATCGCAGGGCGATGGAGCTGGTGAGCGCGGCGGAATTGTCCCGGCGGTCGGCGCAGGCGGAGCGTTACCCGACGGTCGCGCTGGACGGCAACTACGGGGCGATCGGACGGGCTCCGGGCCAATCCCACGGCACGTTCGTGGCGGCGGCCAGCCTGACGATTCCGGTGTTCCAGGGCGAGCGGGTGAAGGCGGCGGTGCTGGAAGCCGACGAGAAGCTGGAGCAGCGGCTGGCGGAGCGCGAGGATCTTCGCGCCGCGATCCACTACCAGGTGCGCACGGCGTTCCTGGATCTGACGGCGGCGGGGGAACAGGTGCAGGTGGCCCGGAGCGCGGCCGATCTGGCGGCGCAGCAGCTCGCGCAGGCGCAGGACCGGTTCGCGGCGGGCGTGGTGAACAACGTAGAGGTGGTGCAGGCGCAGGAAGCCGTGGCCACGGCCAATGAGAACTACATCAACGGCCTGTACTGGTACGGCGTTGGCAAGGCGTCGCTCGCGCGCGCGCTGGGCGGGGCGGAGAAGAGAGCCAAACAGTTCTTGGGAGCACAGTGATGGCGGACCTCGCCGAAATCGAAAGACAATCCGGGCAGGAGACGAATCCAACGCGAATGGAGCGGCGCCAGGGCTTCTTCCGGGAGCACCCACGAGCAAAATGGGTGCTGCTGGTGGCGGTGATCCTGGCGGCGGTGGCGGTGTACGCCATCTGGAACCACTACTCGACCCGGGAAAGCACGGACGACGCCCAGATCGATGGGCACATCAACCCGATCAGCGCGAAGGTGGGCGGGACGGTGCTGGCGGTGCACGTGAACGACAACCAGTACGTGGAGGCGGGGGCGTTGCTGGTGGAGATCGACCCGCGGGACTACCAGGTGGCGCTGGATCATGCGCGGGCCGACGAGGAAGCGGCGCACGCCACCGCGCGGGCGGCTCAGACGGGCGTGCCGATTACTACCACTGCCACCGCGAGCCGGCTCAGCGCGGCGCAGGCGAACGTCGAGGCGGCGCAGGCCGGGATTGCAGCGGCGCGGAAGGAAGTGGACGCCGCGCGGGCGCAACTAGGCGCGATTCAGGCGCGGCTGCGCGAGACCGAGGCGCGCAGCACGCTGGCGCAGCAGAATCTGGCGCGGATGAAGCAACTGGTGGAACGGGACGAGATCTCGCGGCAGCAGTACGACACGTCCGTCTCGGAGGCGCAAGCCGCGGCGGCAGCGGTGGATGCCGCGCGCGCGGCGGTGGCCCAGGCCGAGCAGGGCGTTCCGGTGGCAGAGAGCCACGTAGCGCAGGCGCAGGCGGCGCTGGCGCAAGCGCAGGCGGGCGTGCGGGGCGCGCAGAGCGGGCCGGAGGAAATCGCCGTGAGCCGCGCTCAGTCCGGCTCGGCCGAGGCCAAGGCGGAATTGAACCGGACCTCGGTGGCGCAGGCCGAGCTGAACCTCCAGTACACGAGAATCCTGGCTCCGGTAAGCGGGGTGGTGAGCCGGAAGTCGGTCGAAGTCGGGCAAGTGATCCAGCCGGGGCAGCCGCTGCTGGCGGTGGTGCCGCTGGAGGACGTCTGGGTGACCGCCAATTTCAAGGAAACGCAATTGAACCACATGCGGCCGGGCCAGCCCGCGACGATCTCGGTGGACGCCTACGGGGGGCGCGAATACCGGGGCCACGTCGAAAGCATTGCGGCGGCCACGGGCGCGCGGTTCAGCGTGCTGCCGCCGGAGAACGCCAGCGGCAACTACGTCAAGGTGGTGCAGCGCGTGCCGGTGAAGATCGTGCTGGAGCGGGAGCAGGATCGGGAGCACGGGCTGCGGCCGGGCATGTCGGTGGGGGCGACGGTCTTCACGAGGTAGGGTCATGATTCGCACGGTCACCATCGGGGGCGAGTACGGCAGCGGGCGGGCGGAAATCGCGCGACAGCTTGCCGAGAAGCTGGGGTGGAGACTGCTGGACAACGCGCTGATCCAGCAGATCGCGAGCACGGCGCACGTGGACCCGGCGGTGGCGATGCAATTCGACGAGTGCATCGACTCCTTCCTGCACCGCATGCACAAGGCGCTGTGGCGGGGCGGATACGAGGGGGTTGCCAGCGCCACGGAGGACGACGTGTTCGACGCCGACAAGATGGTGGAGTTGTCGCGATGCATCATCGAGTCGGCCGCCAAGGAAGGCAACTGCGTCATTGTGGGCCGGGGCGGCCAGTGCGTCCTTCAGGAGCGTGGGGACGTCTTCCACGTCTTCGTGTATGCGCCGCGGGCCGAGCGGATCGAGCGCGTTCGGCGGGAGGGGAAACCGGGGGACGACCCCGAAGCCCAGATCGAGTTCGTGGACCACCGGCGCAGCGCGTATATCCGGCGCTACTTCGGTCAGGAGTGGACCAACCGGCACCTGTACGACCTGATGCTGTGCGCGAGCATGGGCGAGGCGGCCGCGGCGGCGGCGGTTCTCGCCGCGATTGGAAGGGGCCCCGAGCGCTGATGGCTGCCCAGGCGCCGCCCCAGCCGCCGGTGGTCAGCCCGTGGGTCATCGCGATCGCGGTGATGTTCGGCACCTTCATGGAGGTGCTCGACACCACGGTAGTGAACGTCTCGCTGCCGCACATCGCGGGCAGCCTCTCGGCCACCGTGGACGAGGCCACCTGGGCGCTCACTTCCTACCTGGTCGCGAATGCGGTGGTGCTGCCCATGACCGGGTGGCTGGCCAACTTCTTCGGCCGCAAGCGCCTGCTGATGGCCGCGGTGACCGGGTTCACGGTGGCGTCGTTCTTCTGCGGGCTGGCGCCCAGCCTGTCCTGGCTGATTGTGTGCCGCATTATTCAGGGCGCGACCGGCGGGGCCTTGCAACCGCTCTCGCAGGCGGTGATGCTGGAAGCGTTTCCGCCGTCGGGGCGCGGCAAGGCGATGGCTTTCTGGGGGCTGGGCATCGTGGTGGCGCCGATGCTCGGGCCGGTGCTGGGCGGCTGGCTCACCGACAACTACAGTTGGCGCTGGATCTTCTACATCAACATTCCGGTGGGGCTGGCGTCGATCGTGATGACCAAGATGTTCATCTTCGATCCGCCCTACATCCGCAGGCCCCGTGGAGGGGTGGACTACTGGGGCATCGGAATGCTGGCGGTGGGCATCGGGGCGTTGCAGGTGGTGCTGGACAAGGGGCAGGAGGAAGACTGGTTCGCCGCGCACTGGATCGCGGCGCTGGCGGCGGTCTCGGCCGTGTCGCTGCTGGTCTTCCTGATCTACGAGCTGCGCGCCCGGCATCCCATCGTACACCTGCGGGTCCTCAAGGACCGGACCTACGCTTCGGGCGTGCTGATGATGACGGTGGTGGGCTTCGTGCTTTACGGGAGCATGGTGCTGTTGCCGATCTTCCTGCAAACGCTGCTGGGCTATCCGGCGATCGAGGCGGGAATCGCCATGGCCCCGCGCGGGCTGGGTTCGTTCGTCGCGATGCCGCTGGTGGGCATGTTCCTGATGCGGTTCGACCCGCGAAAGGTGCTGGTGTTCGGGCTGGGCGGGGCGGCTTTCACGCTATTCCAACTCTCCCGGATCAACCTCAACGCCGGTTACTGGGACATCTTCTGGCCGCAGGTGTTCCAGGGGATGTCGATGGCCCTGGTGTTCGTCCCGCTGACCACGGTGACCATGGACCAGATTCCGAAGGAGCAGATGGGCAACGCCACCAGCATCTTCAACCTGATGCGCAATATCGGGGGAAGCATGGGGATCGCGGCCGCCACTACGTTCCTGGAGCGCCGCCAGCAGGTGCAGATCAACGTGCTCGGATCGCACGTGGATGCGTACAGCCCGGCGGCGCGGCAGATGCTCTCGGGCGCCCGCGCGGCGCTGATGGCGCGTGGCGTGGACGGGGCCACGGCGACCAAGCAGGCCTACGCGGCGATGTTCGGCACGGTCCAGCGGCAGGCGGCGATGCTCGCGTTCAACGAGACCTTCCACGTGCTCGCGCTGCTGTTCCTGGCGGCGATGCTGCTGCTGCTGTTCATGAAGAAGCCGGCGCATTACGGCAGCGGGCCGCCGACGCACTGAAAACCGGTGACAGCATACTCATTCCCCGATTTCCTAAGAGACCCATGGGGGCTCCCCCAAACCAATGAGACCAAAGCGCCTTTTCAACCCGTCGGAAATCGGTGATTGAGTGTACTGTCACGGGTTTTCGGGTATTCGGTATCATGGACGCATGGGGAGAGTGTTATGGATGGTGTTGGGCCTGGCAGCGTCCGCGGCAGCGCAGAGCGGGTGGACGCTTACCTGGAGCGATGAATTCGACGGCGCGAGCCTGGATCAGACCAAGTGGGGCTACGATCTCGGCGCCAGCGGCTGGGGCAATAGCGAATGGGAGTACTACACCAACCGCACGGACAACGTGTACCTCGAGGGCGGCAAGCTGGTCATCAAGGCCATCAAAGAGTCTTATCTGGGATCGCAATACACCTCCGGCCGCATTCTGACCAGGGACAAGTTCTCCCAGGCTTACGGCCGCTTCGAGGCGCGGATCAAGATCCCGTATGGACAGGGCATGTGGCCGGCGTTCTGGATGATGGGGAGCAACAGCGGCACGGTGGGGTGGCCGACGTGCGGCGAACTCGACATCATGGAGAACATCGGCAAGGAGCCGAACATCGTTCACGGCACCATGCACGGTCCGGGTTATTCCGGCGGGAACGGGATCGGGGCTCCCTATTCCCTGCCCGTGGGCCAGCGATTCGCCGACGATTTTCACTTGTACGCCATCGAATGGGAGCCGGACGTGGTCCGGTGGTATGTGGACGACCAGCTTTACAAGACCGTCACCCGCGCCAACATTCCCGCGGGGACGAACTGGGTCTTCGATCATCCGTTCTACGTGATCATGAATGTGGCGGTGGGCGGCGGCTGGCCCGGCTACCCGGATGCGACCACGCAGTTTCCGCAGCAGATGCTGGTGGATTACGTGCGCGTGTACCAGCGCGCGACCACCGCGGTCCCGACGGTGGACCCCAACGGCGTCACCAACAGCGCGAGCTACCTGGCGGGATTCGCTCCGGGTTCCTTTGTGACGATTTGGGGCCAGAACCTGGCCAACACGAGTCGCGACTGGCGCGCCGACGACATTGTGAACGGCAATCTGCCCACACAGTTGGACGGAGTTTCGGTGACCATCAACGGCACGCCCGCCTACATCGCCTTTGTCGGTCCGAGGCAGATCAACGCGCAGGCGCCGGATGCCGGAGAGGGTCCGGTGATGGTTGCGGTGGTGAACAACGGGCAGAGAAGCGAACTGGTTGCCGCGCAGGCCCAGACTTATTCACCGGCGCTGTTCCTGTGGCAGAACCAGTACGCCGTGGCGACCGATCCCAACTACAACCGGATCGGCCGGCCCAACTTGTACCCTGGGGTGACCTTCACTCCGGCTAAACCGGGCCAGATCGTGGTGTTCTGGGGCACGGGGTTCGGGCCGGCTATCCCGGCGGCGCCGGCGGGGCAACTGGTGCCACTGGATCCGCTTTCCAGATTCGCGAACGATCCCACCGTCCTGATCGGCGGCGTCGCGGCTCCGTACTTGCCGAACAGCGCAGTGATGACTCCCACCAACGCCGCAGTGTACCAGTTTGCCGTGACGGTGCCGGACCTCCCCGATGGAGACCACCCGGTGGAGGTCGATATCAACGGCCACCGAACGCCCGCGAACGCCTGGCTGACCACCGCGCGGTAGAACACGCGGATGATTTGGAAACCCGCGGCTGCATCGGGAACCCATGAGCGAATACCAATACTACGNNGGCGATCGACCGTTGCCTGACCAGCGGTGAACTGAAGCAACTCCGGGCGCTCTCCAGCCGTGCGGAGATCACCTCCACCAGCTTCGTGAACACCTACAACTTCGGCGACTTCCGGGGCAACCCCCAGAAACTGGTGGAGAAGTATTTCGATGCCTTCGTGTACGTCTCTAACTGGGGCACGCACGAGCTGATGTTCCGGCTTCCGCGGCGGTTTGTGGATGCCGGGGAGCTGTCGAGGTTTCACACAGGTGGGAGCTGCGAGGTCAAGGCGACGGAGCAGTACGTGGTGATCGGCTTTCGCGCGGAAGAGCTGGAGAGCGGTGAAGAGCAGGGCGAGGGCTGGTTGGCTTCTCTGATTCCGCTGCGGGCGGACCTGCTGAACGGAGACCTCCGCGCCCTGTACCTGGCGTGGCTGGCGGACGCCCAAAGTGAAGCGTTGGGGGAAGACCAGCCGGAGCCGGCTCCCCCGCCCGGTCTGCGCAACCTCAGCGGGCCGCTGAAGAATCTCGCGGAGTTTTTGGGCATCGACACCGATCTGCTCGGCGCGGCCGCGGAACGGAGCGCCGATCTGGGACCAACGGCCCCATCGCGGGAGCAGCTCTCGAAGTGGATCGCCGCTCTTCCCGAGACCGAGAAGAACGCGGTGCTACTGGAGCTGGCCGAGGGCGAAAGCGCGCAACTGCGGATGGAATTGATGCGCCGCTTCCGGGAATCCCAGGCGCAAACGGCTCTGCGAGCGGAAGCCGTGGCGACGCCGGCGCGAACGGTTGGAGAGCTTCTGGCAGCGGGAGAGAAGCTGCGTGAACAAAGGGAACGCCTGGAGGCGGAGCGGCGCAAGACGGAACGGGAATGCGAGGAGCGCGAGCAGGCCGCCGCGCGGGCGCGATACCTGGACCTCTTGGCGAAGCGCGAGCCCGAGACCTGGGATCGAGTGGCCTCCCTGGTCGCGACGAAGCGGCCGGGAGACTACGACCAGGCGGCCCGGTTCCTCAAAGACCTTCAGGAACTCGCGGAGCGGAATCGCCAGGCCATTGAATTCCAGCGGCGGCTGGCGCAACTCCGAGAGCGCTACTCGAACCGGCCGGCCTTCCTGCGGCGGCTGGATGAGGCGGGGCTGAGCTAGAAGGAGACCTCAGCGGCCGGATGGGCAACCAATTGGCCGGTGCGCACCGTTCCGCTACCGGAATCCATCACGGTCGATCGTCTGAAGTCGGCGGCGACGCAATTGCTGGGGAGCCTCTTAAAACCGGGGTAGAGCGGTCGAAGAGAACCACGCTGCGATCGGCGGCCAGAACGTCGCGGCGGAGCGCGAACTTGTCGCGACGCTGCAGGAACGGGACGGCCCCACAATCCCGCACGCGGCACTCCGGCTTCTTCTTCGGACACACGCCGAAGTTGCAGAGGTGGCCCAGGAAGCGATCCGTGCCCGGCTCGAACAGGAAGACGTCAACCTGATGATGGGCCACACCGGCGTCTTTCTCCGCCAGCAACCGGTTGAGCGCTTGCCATCGGGCCCGTTGGAGCGACCTGAGATCGCTCAGGTCGTCGAGCCACACCGCGAGGTCCACGTCCTTGCATTCATGCCACACGGGCTGCCGGTGGCGGCGGAATTCCCTGAAGCGGGGGATCTCCTTCTTCAACGGCACGGCCACCGACCCGAACAGGACCACTTTGCGGACCGGAGCGAGCGTGGCAAAGGCGGCGGCGACATATTCCGCCGCCAGCCGGTAATTCCGCTGCCGGCGCAGTAAGAGCCGGTTCTCTTCGTCGATCTCATGGGGCGTGGGCGGCGAATCGTCGTCGAAGATGTCCTCGAATTCCCAATCCAGAGCTGGCTCATCGAAAGGCGGAGGCTCCCGCTCGAAGGACGGGGAAGGCGGCGGCGGTGGGATCGCGCGCCCAGGCTGCTCCATCCGCTCCTCGTAGAGAGAGCGGATCCAGACGGGGATGGGGGCCTTCCAGGGCTGGCTCCGATTGGGGATGTTCTTGATGAGGCTGTGGGGTTGAAAACCCAGTTCGCGCGCCATCCTCAATTCCTCGTCCGACAGCTTGCAGCGCTTCTCCGCTTCGTCCCAATCGGCTTTGTGCTTCATGCGGGCGCGCGCGAATCGATCCGCCGCTCAAGCCATGATAGCCGCACAGGAGCTTGGGGCGAAAGTTCGTGGCGGGCGGCGTTGGGCAACCGGGAGGGGAAATCGGGGATTGAGTATACTGTCACGGGTTTTCGGCGGCGCGCTGGTAGCGCTCGAGGGTGGCTCGCAGGGTCTTGGCCAGTTCTTCGTTGTTGGAGCGGACGGCCAGGTCGAGTGCACGGCGCACGGCTGAGGCGGCATCCGCGGGGCGGCCCGCTTTGCCGTAGGCCGTGCCCAGCATGGCGAGGCACTGCCATTCCTTGCCGTCGCTCAGCTCGACGGCTTTCTCCAGGTGTGAAATCGCGCCGGGATAGTCGCCTTTGAGCCCCAGCACGTAGCCGAGGTTGAAGCGATACTCGACCGAATCCGGATTCAGCGCCACGGCCTTTTCCAGGTGCTCGACCGCTTCGTTCGTCTGGCCTGTTTTCGCCAGCGTGGAGCCGAGCTTGTTGCGGCCGTCGGCGAAGTCGGGATTCATGGCGACCGCCTTCCTGAGATGCTCGAGGGCCTCGCTAGCTTGCCCCTTCTCGAACAGCACCGCGCCCAGGTCGGCCTCCACCGCCGGGTTCGCGGGGTTCAGCGCCAGCGATTTCCGGTAGTTGACGATGGCCTTATTCGGATTGCCGCTCTGCGCCAGCGCCAGCGCCAGGTTGGCGAACGCGACCGGGTCCTCCGGACTGAGATCGCAGGCTTTCCGGTACTCCGCGATCGCCTCGTCCAGCTTGCCGGTCTCGGCTAACGTAAAGCCGAGGTTGAAGTGAGCCCCGCCATCGTTCGGATCCATCGCAATGGCCTTGCGCCACTCCTCGACGGCGTCGCGCATCCGGTTTTCCTTCATCAGGTCCATTGCCGTGTTATACAACCGGTAAAACTCGGTCGCCTGCGGATCGATCCTCTCCAGGCCGTCTTGGGGGATGTTCACGAACTCGGGTATGTTCACCGCGCGGTTTGCGGCCGTCGAATTCTCGATCAGGATCGCGGGCGAATCATTGCCGCTTTCGTCCAGATGCGTGAGATACATCTGGGTATAGGGCGACCGGGACTTAGAGGAGAAAACCAGCCAGTGCCCGTTGGGCGAGAAGCTGTGCCACGAATTCATCAGCTTCGTGTTGCACAGGAGGGGCCGGGTGACGCCGCCTTCGAAGGGCACGATGTAGAGGCGGCTGTCGGGGCGCATGAGCAGCCCGTTCTTGCACTGTACATAGACAATCCAGCGGCCGTTGGGTGAAACCTTGGGAAAGTTATTGCTCTTGCCGTTCTGGGAGGCTCCTACGATCCGTTCGGGCACACCGCCCTGGCCGTTGTTGAAAGGAATCCGGTATAAGTCGTATTGGATCTGGGTTTCATTCGGATCGTTGGCGTATTCAGGCATCTTTGCCCCGGGCGGATAGGGGTCTTTGGCTTCCGCCCGGCTGAAGATCAGGTACTTTCCGTCCGGAGACCAGAATGCGCTGGTGTGCACGAACCGCGGGTCATCCGCTCCGTGCAGAGGCCGCAGCTTGCCCTCTTCCCGGCTGTACCAGGCCAGGATGCCGCGAGTCGGATAGAAGACCTGGCCGAAGCGGTAGTCGTTATAGCTGGCGTTGAAGAGGCGATTCGCGAGCCGTGCGATACCCCGGACGTGGGGGATGGCCTGCGTGGCAGGATCCTCCACCGACGTCACGACATACCGGCCGTCCGGCGAAACCTGCGACATGAAGCCGTACCGCTTCATGGCGGGTTCGGAGCGCCTGACCTGAGGCCGGTCCTGAAAGGTACTCCAGTGGATAACATCCTGATTGCGGATGGTCATATTCTTCGCCACCGGGACCAGAGCATACAGGGCCTTGTCGTTTTGAGGTCCGTCGACGTCCAGCCCGAGGGTCTTGCCGTCGTTCGAAAAGGAATGGCAGTTGGCGCAGGTGGGAAGATCCTCCATCACCACTCTGCTCTGAGGCTCGCTGATGTTCCGCAGCCGCCATTTGATGAGATGGATGGCGGACGGCGGCAGCGGCTGTATAACGCCCTTCACGGTCGGCGATAGCATCAGAGGGACATCGCGGTAGAAAATCGGAGCGCCGACGGGATCACGGGATGTGCTGATCGTCACGCTGCCCCGTGAGACCGGCTGACGCTCATCAGGGCCGCGAAAACCCGCGATGGTCACTGCCGCTGGCCGCTCCTGCGAGCGGGCCTTAATTTGCGCCCAAGCCCCGGCGTCCGGCTTCCAGGTGTGGGTGACCGCCTGCTCGGGCGTCAGTTCGGGTACCACGGCGCCCTCGCAGGTGGTGTCGGGTTCTCCGCTCCGATACTTCTCGCCGTTCGAAGCCAGCTCCATCTTCGGCCCCTTGCCGAAAGACACCTCGATGCGCCAGACTGTCGCGCTGCCGTCCGGATCGCGCCACAGAAACGTGGGCGGGAGGATGTCCGGCGGAAACAGGGAGCCGTCCATCGGATAGTCGATCGCGATGGCCGCCGGTTGGCTCGCGCCCGGCCCGCCGCGTGCGCCGGTTCCCTGCGCCACAAAGACCGTGCCAAACACGGCAATTCCGGCGGCAAGAATGCAGGCGGCAGGTGTCCTCACAAGCCCTCGAAGCCCAACTTTTTTCAGTGTATCACGGCCTTTCGTTCAGGGCGTCGCCCGCGGGTTCTCGGGAAATTGGTGATTGAGTGTACTGTCACCGGTTTTCGGCTAGCCGCTCCAGCATCTCCAGGCAGACCCGGCTGTTGTGGTAGGGGCATTTCCAGGGGCCGACCAGACAGGCATCTCCATCTTCCTGTGCCGTGTAGGGCGTGCCGTTTGGTCTGAGCTTCGCGTGCCACTCGCCGTGCACCTTATCGACGATCTTTTCTTCGATGTACTCCCAAACCCGGTAGGCCTGATAGAGGAAGCGCTGGTCGCCGGAAAGCTGGTAGGCGTTGTAGAAACCCACCACCGCCTCGGCTTGCGCCCACCAATGCTTATTGGGATCCACCAGCACGCCCTTGGAATTCGCTTCGTAGAAGAGACTGCCGTCCTGGTCCAGGGCTTGCTCGTAAACCGCCCGGGCCATTTTGAGGGATAGCGAGCGCGCACGATCCAGCAGCGCCGCATCGCCCAGCACCTGGGCGGCTTCGACTAGCAGCCAACTGCCTTCAATGTCGTGTCCGAACGAGATGTGGTCGGTGAGAGAGTTCCATTGATTGTCGAAGAACAACTTGAAGTGGCCAGTGGCGCTATCGACGATGTGATCCATGGTCACTTCGAGCAAAGCCTTCTGCTTGGCCTGCAATTCCGGGTCGGGCCACGCGCGCAGCAGGTTGGTGTAGGCTTCCATCACGTGCAGATGCGTGTTCATGGACTTGGGACTGTTGAGGTCCTTCTCACTGAGCCGCATGTCTTCCAGCGGACCCCAATCGCGAGCGCAGGCCTCCAGGTAACCCCCGTAGAGCGGTTCGTGACTCTGGGCTTCGATCAACCGGAAGAGTTGCCTGGCGCGCTCCAGGCTTTCCTGGTTGCCGGTGGCCCGGAAGTACTCGGCCATTCCGTACACCGCAAACGCCTGGGCATAAATCTGCTTGCGGCCGGAAAGGGGATTGCCTTCGTAATCGAGCATCCAGTAGATGCCGCCATACTGCTGGTCCCAGAACTTCTCGACAATATACTGGTAGGCCCAGTCGGCCGTCTCGCGGTATTGGGGGTCGCCCAGCTTCAACGCCGCGGCCGAGAAGGTCCACAGGATGCGGGTGTTGATGACCGCGGCGCGCGGCGACTTCGGGTCCACCGTGAGGTCGCAACCGACGGAACCGTGGAAGCCGCCGTTCTCGCGATCCACCGTGTGGCGCATCCAGAATGGGAGGATATTTCCCACCAATTCCTGCTTGAATCGCTCCGCCCAAAGTCTCCTGTCAATCATGATGGGCCCCATTGTTCTTCTCGATCAGTGCGATTCGCTGTTGCACGCAGGCGGCGCTGCGCAGCGGGTCGGGCGGAGTGTTCAGAACGTAGTCCAGCAGCCGCTCCACGGTGGTCGAGACGACGTTGGTGCGGGTATCGGAGGCGCCGTAGTAGATGAGAACCTGGCGGTTGCGGCAAACCCATCCATTCGAGAACGTCACGTTCGACACATCGCCGATGCGCTCCTCGCCCTCGGGAGCGAGGAAGTAGCCGCCGGGTTTGGCAAGCACCTTGTATGGAACCCAGAGGTCGCAGAGGAAGCAATAGAGGACGTAGCGCAGCCCGGCCGCCGTGTTGCGCACCCCGTGGGCGAGATGCAGCCAGCCCTTTTCGGTCTTGATCGGGGCGGGGCCGAGCCCGTTCTTCACCTCATTGATGGTGTGGTATTCGCGGCGATCGAGGATGGTTTCCTCTTCGATCACCGCGTGTTCCATGTTGGCCGCCAGCCCCCAGCCGATGCCGCCGCCGCGCCCCGCCTCGATGAAACTGTCTTGCGGGCGGGTGTAGAAGGCATACTGGCCGTTCACGAACTCGGGGTGCAGGACGCAGTTGCGCTGNNGGCGCATGTCGTAGACGTTGGTCTCCGGGTCGGGGCCCTCGGGCATGACCACCGGGTAGTCCCAGAAGCGGAACCCATCGATGCCCGTGGCGCTTTCGGCAACCGCGAAGAACGACTTCCGGTCCGCGCCCTCCACCCGGGCTATCAGCACCACGTTCCCGTTCCACTCCATGGCGCCGACGTTGAACGCCGCGTTGATGCCCAGGCGCTCCATCAGAAACGGGTTGGTGGCGGGATCGAGGTCGTAGCGCCACGTGATCGGCGCGTGCGCCCCGGTCAGAACCGGATAGCGGTAACGCTGGAACCAGCCGTTGGAGTCCGGCAGCGGCTCGTTGCGCCGCTGGATCAGGCTCTCGTGCGTCTGGAACAGCCGCTGTCGCTGAAGTTGAAAGTCCGCTTGCGTCATATTGCATCCATCATACACGTGCGCTCAGAAGCTATACCTCACGGTGAGCGTTCCGTGCGAGTTGCGGCGGTACTGGCCGAGGAAATCCGCGGGCGAGCCGCGAATCAGGGTGAAGGCGGCTTTCACGCGCCAGTGCTGGCCGAGGGCGTGCGAGTATTCCGTTTTCAACCACACGCCATCGCCGTTCTGACGCGCGGCGGCCTCGAAGGCCAGGCTGCGGTTGGTGTCGATGGTCCAGGTGGCGCGGCCGAGAAAGGCGCGCGCCAGGCCGCGGTCCGGAGCGAAATCGAGCGCCTGGCGCTTGCGCGTCACCGCCTGGCCGGCATAGCCGCCGACGAACATCCACTCGCCCTGCTGGCGTTCGAGCTGGATCACGTACAGCGCGTAGTCGTCGGCCTGCGGAGTGCTCGAGGTGAAGTATGCCGCTTCGCCTTTCACCGTCACCAGCTTCAGCGGGATGGCTACGTCGCCTCCGTACATTCGCATTTGCGGGAACAGCCGCTGAAGGTAGACCGTCGGCAGCGACGTTGCGGCGATGCCGAGCAGTGGAAGGTTGTTGAAGCCCTGGTAGAACGAGAGCGAGCATTCGTAACCAGCGCCCAGATGGTTCCAGCGCGCTCCGGTCTGCGATCCTCCGGGGTAGCGAGCGCCCGCGTCGATCAGCCGGAGCCCGGCGGGGGCCACGAACCAGCGCTGGTCGATCAGCGGGATGCGGCTGGGCGTGAACAGGGGCGCCCAGACCACGTCGAGCGTCTCGCTGCCCTTCTCGTAGGTGAGGCGCGCGGCGGTGACCCCCAGGAAGTCGTTGTCGACCACGCTGAGGAAGTCGCGCGGCGCGAACCGGTCGGTGGGATTCAGAATGTCCGCCTTGCCCCAGCGGATGAACTGTTTGCCCAGCTCGATAGTGAGCGGCCCGTGGTGGTAGCTGGCGCTCAACCGCCGAATCTCGAAGGCTGGGCGTTGTGTTTCGCGGTCATTCCAGGAAAGGTGCAGCGCGCGTGCGTCCTGGCGGTGGGAGTCGGTGCGCGCGTCGATGCCTCCGGAGAATTGCCAGCCCGCGGAGAGCTTGTAGAAGGCTTCGTAGCGCAACAGCGATTCGCCGATCGCGCTCCCGCTGTCGTTCGGTGCGGTTTGCGGATAGCCAATGAATTGAGTTTCGAGGAAGCCGCGCTGGGAGAAGCTCTGCGCGAGGCACGCAGTTGCCACCAAGAACAAGACACAGGCTGAATGCCTGTGCCACGTGGCCCTCATCGGGATTCCCGCCGGAGAGCTTGCAACGTGAAGCCTTCGTCCTTCATGGGGACGTTGTATTCGAGTTTCTCGAGCTTGAGGATGGTGCGGCTGTTCTCGCGCAGGTCGGCCATTTCGACGGTGCGCGCGGTCCAGATGCTCTGCACTTCCTGGAGATCGCCGTACGTGGCGCGGCGCACCAGCCGGTCCTTCAAGTAGTTCTCGATCCGCCAGAAGACGTAGCGGTCCTTGCGGACCCACAGGATCGAGCGGTCGTACTGGGAGCTCTTGCTTTGTTTCGGGCGCGATTCGATCTTCCAGCAAGCCGCGCCGCCCGCCATCTCCTCGCCTAGGAGCGAGTAGTCGTACTGGCCGACGTCGCGTTCCTCGAGATCCTCGAAGCTGAAATCGGTTCCGAAGAAACGCGTTCTGCGGTCTTGCAGTGCGATGCGCCGGTCGCGCTCGAGTGCGGGGGTCCACATCCACTGGTCGGAAGCGCGGTCGGGATGGTTGACGATCAGCAGCGCGACGCCCTTCACCTCCGGCGGCGCGGTGAACCGCAGTACCGCCTTGCTGTTGCCGTGCGAGCCGATGCGGTCGTAGAGCCAGCGCTTGGCGGTGATTTTCCCGCGCGCGTTGACCACTTCGAGCGATCCCTCATAGTGCTCCGAACCCGAGCGCGAGCGCCGCTGCACCTCTTCCACGATTTGCCGAGCGTCTTGCCCCCAGGCAAATGCGGCGACGAGCAGACAGAGGATCAGCTTACTCATATTCCAATGCCTCGACCAGCGAGCCCCGCACCGCCTGCTCGGCCGGGCCGAGCGACGCCACCAGCGCGGCGCCCAGAACCAGCAGCGCCAGCAGCCCCGCCAGCGGGCCGGGGTAAGTGTAGTCCAGCGCGATCCCGGCGAAGGTGCGGCGCGTCATCTCAAGCGTGTAATACAGGTTGAGCGCGCCGAACGCCAAGCCCAGAACGACCCCCACCAGTCCGATGGTCACCGCCTCGATCCAAACCGTGTGGCGGATCTGCCGCCGGAGCCCGCCCACCGCCTGCAACACGCCCAACTCGCGCCGCCGGTCGGTGATGGAGACGGTCAGCGTGTTGACGATGCCCAGCACCGCGATCAGAATCGCGATCCCCGCCTGGGTGTAGGTCATCGCGAACCACTGGTCCGTCACCCGGAGAATGTACTGGCGCACTTCCTTGTTGAAGAGGACGAACACGCGCTGCCCGGCGAAGCGCTCGAGGATGCGGGCTTTCACCACCGCCGGGTCGGCGCCGGGCTTCAGGTAGACGCGGATGATGTTGGTGCGGTCGTCTTTCCACCAGCGCTGGTAGACCGAGCGGTCGATCAGCACGGTGCCCTGCTGGTCCGAGAAGTCCCGCCGGATGCCGACCACCGGCAGCCGCAACATGCCGCTCGGCGTCCCGAGTTCCAGCGTGTCGCCGAGTCCCACTCCGCGCAGCCCGGCAAAGCTGTCCGAGATCATGGCGCCTTGGCCCGCGGCCGTCAGCTTGTACATTTCGCGCGAGTCTCCGGCGATCGGCCTGCTGTGCACCTTCTGTGCCAGTTTCGCCACTTCTATGGCCACCACCATCACCGGAACGCCGTGGTACAGCGTACGCGCGCTGCGAACCATCTGCGCCTGCTCGACGCCTTCGACGCGCTCGATGTCGGCGCCCGCCGTGCCGGGCAGCGTCCAGGAGTAAGAGGCGAGCCATTCGGAAGCCTCGACGTAGAGATCCGGGTTGAGCGTCTTCTCGATCCACTCCGTCACCGAGAGGTAGATGGAGGCCGAGACGCCGCCGAACCCGACCACCATGGCGATGGAGAGCATCAAGGCCGACACGGTTGCCGAGGTCCGCCGCGGCGACTGAATCAGGCTGTCGGCCGCCAGCGCGCCTTCCACCGGACGCAGCCAGCGCAGCGCCGGGCGGATCATCCGCGTCACCCACAGCGCCACCATCGGCGCGAGCAACAGCGCGGTAAGGACCGCCAGCGCGTAGCCCGCGTAAAAGACCAGGTTCGAGCGGCCCAGCCACAGGCACACCGCAGAGAGGATCGCAGCCAGCGCCGCCGCGCGCCGCCGCAGGCTGCCTTCGCCCGCCGAGAGCACCTGGTACTTACCCTTTTGCAGCGCCTGCACCGGGTCGACCCGCGCGGCGCTACGCGCGGGAATCCAGGCCGCCAGCAGGCTGGTGGCAATGCCCAACAGCAGCCCAGCCACGATGATCCGAGGGTCGATCGCGACCTCGTCGAGCGCCTGCTTGACGCCGTAGATCTGGCTCGTGAAACCGCCCACGTACATCGCGATGCCGCGAGCCATCAGCGCGCCCGCTCCAATACCCAGCAGCGATCCGATGGTTCCGGCGACGGCGGCCTCGCCCAGGAACAACATGCGCACCTGCGCCCGCGTCGCGCCCAGCGCCCGCAGGATGCCTATCTCCGGCCGCCGCTGCGTCACCGCGATGGCGAACGAATTGTAGATGATGAACATCCCGATGATGAGCGCGAACATGCTCGAGACGTTCATGGACATGGAGTAGGCGCTGAGCATCGCCTCGAAGTGCTCGCGGCTGGCGGAGGGTGGGGCGATGTCGAATCCCGGTCCCAGCGCGCGGGCGAGCGCGGCCCGGCATTGCTCGACGGGCACGCCCTCTTTCACTCCGACGTCGATGCGGTCGAACCGGCGGCCCCGGCCGAACACCTTCTGCGCCGCGTAGACGTCCATCACCGCGAGGTTGCCCCCGAAGGCTTTGCCCAAGCCACCCGAGCGCATGATGCCGCGAATGGTGAAGTACTTCGTGCCGTGCGCGGTCTGAAGCGGGATGCGGCTGTCGATCTCCAAGTGGTTGCGCTCGGCGAACTCCTTAGCCACCATGAGGGAATCCGGCTGCGCCAGAAACACCAGCGGGTCGTCGATGATGGCTTGATCGCCGCTTTCCAGGTCGTAATCGCGCAGGCTGCGGTCGCCGGTCATGTCCACGCCGAGGATCAGCAGATTGCCCTGCCCCTTGATTCCGGTGTCCGCGACCGCCTCGACCACCGGCACGGCCACGCGCACTTCGGGCGCCGCCTGCACGCGCTCCAGAACCTCCTCGTCGAAGCCGAAATCGCCCGCCGAGATCTGCAGCTCGGCGGCGCCTGCGATGCGCCCGACCGTCGTGCCAAAGGAAGCCAGCACCGCCTGGTTCGCCGAGTGCATGGCCACCAGCAGGCCAACGCCCATGACGATGCCGGCCACCGTCAGCGACCAGCGCAGGACGTGCTTGCGGAGGTACGGCCAGCTCAGCAGCCGCAGCAGGATCATCGCCGCTCGTCCCCCGCGATATGGCCGTCGCACAAGGTCAGCGTGCGCGGGCAACTATGCGCCACCGTGGCGTCGTGGGTAACGATGAGGACCGTTGCGCCCAACCGGTCGTGCACGTCGTGGACCAGCTTGAGGATCTCCGCGCCGGTGCGCGTGTCGAGGTTGCCGGTGGGTTCGTCGGCGAGCAAGATCGGCGGGTAGATCGAAAGCGCGCGCGCGATGGCGACGCGCTGCCGCTCGCCGCCCGAGAGTTCCTCGGGCGTGTGGTCCAGGCGATTCCCGAGTTGCACCAGGTCCAGCAGCGCACGCGCTCGCTCGTCGATCTTCTTGCGAGGCCAGCCGCGCAGGTGCAGCGGAAGCGCCACGTTTTCCAGGCAGCTCAGCGTCGGCAGCAGGTTGAAGAATTGAAACACGAAGCCGATCTTGTCGCGCCGCAGGCGCGTCAGCTCGTCGTCGGAAAGGCCGCCCAGCGCGCTGCCATCGATGCGGATCTCGCCCTGGCTGGGCCGGTCCAGCCCTCCGATCAGGTTCAGCAGCGTCGATTTGCCCGAGCCCGAAGGTCCGACAATGGCCACCATTTCGCCGCGGCCGATCACGAGATCGAGGTTCTCGAGAGCGACCACTTTCCGCTTCCCGTCGAATACTTTGGAGACACCCGCCAGCTCGATCATCGGCCTAAACTTTCATGATGCCATGGCTTTGCGGCTGACACGGGAGAGACTTGGACGACCGGCCGCATCCGCCGGCCGGCTGCTCGGGAACTTGAACCGGAAGAAGCTCGATGTGAGTTGGGCGAAGGGAGCCAATTCTCGGGTCTCTGAGATGGTCAGTTTGCAGCGGCCTGTCCGCACACCAGGTCGGGCACTTTCTCGAGGAGGATGCTATAGCCGCTCCATGGGTAAGCGCAAGCCGGGCCGTCCAGCGCTCAGCCCCACGGAAACCTGTAGTCTTTTCGTGCACCGCGTTGATGAGATCTGCAGGACTGGGCTCGTTAGGCTCGGCGCTTGGCGTCTCACCAGCAACGCTGATGCGAGTGCGGGCAATCTTCCATCACGCGATCAGTTGATGGCGTTCTTGGCGTTCTTTCGCCAGTTCTTTCTGCACAAGGCCGAACCCGTTTCGGTTAAGGAGGTCGCTGCTTCGCTCAGGCGAGCGATTCAAGATCAGGAATTGCTCGACGCTCTCTCTGACGTCGAAAAATGCGATCCCTTTGGGCTGGCCATGAGGCTTGAGACCGAAGGCCGGAAGTTCGATCTCAGGCAGTTGGCCGAGGCGTTTGTCTCCAAGTATTTCCATTCGGATAAGATTCCACCAGAGATAGCGGACGATGGCTATTCCTGGCAGGTTCACCTGTTCCCGCTTTCCCTGGCATTCGCGCGGGGCCTGAATATCGTACTTGCTCTCCGGGCCATCATTCTCGAAGCAGGCCGCCGCGGGCTCATTGAGTTCGCACCTGGAACGGACACCAAGCGTCGCATCTGATTCTCCGTCTCTATTCCCGCGCGCGCCCGAGGTTCTCAAGATCATTGGACCATTTCGCGAAGGGTTCTTGCAGTTCCCGAAAAGGCTCGCAGTAGATGCGCTGGTCGCGGCTCAAATTCCGCGATGGAGCTCTGAGAACCGCGAACAACAAGCCGCTTGGAAGTCGCCGGCTTCCCTCTTCGGCCTCCCAACGGATGTCTCCCACGGCGGTGCGAAACTCCAGGTCCTCGCGGTCGTCGTGATCGCTCCAGATAGCGAGTATCGCGTTGTCTGAACCACATCCCTCTTTGATCTGGGCGATCTTGCTATTGATCACCTCGTAGAACTTCCTGATGTGCGGTTCCGTGTCTTCTAAATTGAGCGGCAGTCCGCCTCCAGGCAACGCAGTAGGTTCACCTGCGTACGCAGCACGGAACCGTGTGACCTCGACCCAAGCCCAATGTTCGTTGTCGGACACCCGCAGGTCTGGCCTTCTCTCCTTTTTGCGCGGCTGCACGAATTTGGGTGCGCGCCCCGTGCATTCAAAGCCCCAGGCAAAGGCGATCTCTGCGGCGCATTCGAAGATCGCGTTCTTGTCGGGAGCGCGGCTAATTCGTCTGAACAGAGAGTCCGAGCCTTCGATTCCTTCTGCGTGTTCTAAGTACGGCAGAACGCGGCCCGCTCTTTCACCCAGCACTCTCGTGACTTGCTCCTTCGCTCGGACGAGCGCGGCGTTCTCACGGGTTGGTGTACGCACGACAGCCTCCTCTCCGCCGATGGTACCTCCGCTGCCAACAGGCGCCGGTCGGCACCTGCGGTGAGCAAGGGAGAGCACGGTTTGACACTGGAGGCTACCCACCGGAACTGTCGCTTGTTGATGGTCGCCTCGACCATCAATCCAGATCCAGCGCGGCCTTCAATCCCCCCTCCACGTCGCTGAGGCACTCAGGCGGGAGAGTGCCGGCTTTCCGGGTGAGCTTTGCGCGGTCCAGGGTGGTGACTTGATGGCACACGGCAACGCTCGTTCTCGGCAGGCCGGCAATGCCATCCGGCATGAGGACAACGGTAGGGCCGCGTTGCGCCTGAGATGTGGACGTCGAGATCGGGACTACGATGATCGATCTCCATCCGGGGGTCTGGTTGAAGCCATCGTGAGACACCACGATTACGGGACGCCGTCCAGTTTGTTCGGAACCCGATCGCGGGGTCAGATTGGCCCAGTACACCTCGCCACGTTTCATTTCCGTTTCCTCCCGGCCTTTACCACGTGCTCGATTCCCGCCGCCTCCAGCTCAGGGTCCAGGTCGAGGACGGTACCGGCCATCTCTGCGGCGTACGCAGCAATTGCATCGTGTCTCGCCTTGCGCGCCTGGTATCGAAGCCACAAATCGATGGCCTCGCGCGCCAGCGTCGTTGCAGGCACCTGGGCTCGCTCGGCCTCTGCCCTCAGTTGGCCGTAGGTCTGCTCCGGCAGCGGAAGGTGAAAGTTCTTCATGCGGTCGCTCCTGCCATTCAGTATGCCACAAGGTGATGGCATGATGTAATGGCGTGATCTTCCCGGCGATACGAACTTGACCCAATCGGCCCCCTGCTGGAATGATTGAAGTTCTTGCCAACGCGCTTCCTCGTACTCTTCCTACTCGCCTTTTGGCCGGTGGCCGCTTGCGCGCAGTCGGGCGCGACCCCCACCCTTACCATCCCCCGCGTTTCCAGGGCGCCGAAGCTCGGCGATTTCCTCAGCGGCACGCCGCGCGAGAAGGAACTCACGGTCACCGATTTTCGCCAGATGGATCCGGGCGACGGCACTCCAGTGAGCCGGCCGACCACCGCGTTCCTCTCCTATGACGACAAGAACCTGTACGTCGCCTTCATCGCCAAGGACGACCCCAAACTGATCCGCGCCCGCGTGGCCAAGCGGAAGCAAATCGCCAGCGACGATCGCGTCACCATCAATATCGACACCTTCCTCGACCACCGGCACGCCTACTGGTTCGACGTCAATCCGTACGCCATCCAGCTCGACGGGATCACCACGGACGGATACGGGGACGACTACAGTTGGGAGGGCCTGTGGTACACCGAGGCGAAGATCACCGCCGACGGCTACGTGGTGCTGATCACCATCCCGTTTAAGACCCTGCGGTTTCCGGACGCGGAGAAGCAGCGATGGGGCGTCATGCTGGGCCGTTTCATCCAGCGCAACAACGAGTTCTCGATGTGGCCCTTCATCACGCGCCGCAAGCTGCCGCAGTTCGTGGCGCAGTTCGGGCAGTTGGAGGGGCTCGAGAACATTTCGCCCGGCAAGAACTTCCAGGTCATTCCCTACGGGCTCCTCTCCGGGTCGCGCTACCTGGATCGAACCACCGGCCTCGTTCCGCGGATTGCTGCCAAAACGGATTTCCGCGGCGGCATCGACGGGAAGGTCGTGATCAAGGACGCGCTCACGCTGGACCTGACGCTGAACCCCGACTTCAGCCAGGTGGAATCGGACGAGCCCCAGGTGACCATCAACCAGCGTTACGAAGTGTTCTACCCCGAGCAGCGCCCCTTCTTCATGGAGAACGCCTCGTACTTCAGCACGCCGCAGAACCTGTTCTTCTCGCGCCGCATCGTCGACCCCGAGTACGGAGTCCGACTCACGGGGAAACTCGGCCGCTGGGGCATCGGCATCCTGGCCGCCGACGACCGCGCGCCGGGCAAGAGCGTGCCGTCCTCCGACACCCTGTACGGGCGGCGCGCCACCGACACGGTGTTGAGCCTGCAACGCGATTTCCTCAAGGATTCCCACATTCGCCTGTTTGTGACCGATCGCGAGTTGTTCTCGAGTTTCAACCGGGTGGCCTCGCTCGACGCCCGGCTGCACCTGAAGCACGACTGGTTTCTCACCGGGCAGGCGGTCACCACCCGGACTCGGCCGCTCGCGGGCAGCAGTTACTCCGGGAACGCCTGGTACGCCTCGCTCAGCCGCAGCAGCCGCAAATTCCAGTTCTTCTCCTCCTACACGGATCGCAGCCCGACCTTCCGCGCCGACCTGGGGTTCATTCCGCGCACGGACATTCGCGAGTTTGGAGGCCAGGTGGCTTACAAGTGGTGGCGGGAGAAGAAGACGCTGGTGAACTTCGGGCCGGCGATTACCATTCTGGGGAACTGGAACCGAAAGGGCCAGACGCAGAACTGGGAAGCGGACCTGGAGTGGGACATGCAGTTCACGCGGCTCACCAACTTCACCATCATGCGCACCGAGGCCTTCGAACTGTATCAGGGACTGGGGTTCCGCAACAACTACAACACCTACAACTTCTCGAGCGCATGGTTCAAATGGCTGGAGGCTGCCGCCTACTACGCGCACGGCTCCGGGGTCAACTACTACCCGGCCGCGGGCTACCAGCCCTTTCCCGGCGACTGGCAAAGCGGCAGCCTGATTCTCACGCTGCGGCCAACGCCCCGGCTGCGCCTGGACGAGAAATACATTTACAGCCATCTGGAAACCCGGTCCGGCTGGCAGTTCGCGTCCGCCCCGACGGCGGTCTACAACAACCACATTGTGCGGTCGAAGGTGAACTACCAGTTCTCTCGCGAGCTTTCCCTCCGCGCGATTGTCGATTACAATGGCGTGCTGGCCAACACGTCCCTGGTGGCTCTCGATCGCACCAAGCGGCTCAGCTACGATTTGCTGTTGACCTATATGTTGCACCCGGGCACCGCGCTCTACGTGGGCTACACCGACATCTACGAGAACCTGACGTTCAACCCGTCCCGGCCGCCCTACCTGCAACTCGCGGGGTTCCCGAACCTGAACACCGGCCGCATGGCCTTCGTCAAGCTGAGCTACCTGTTGCGGTTCTGAGGAGGGACTTGCAGAATTCCTGGAAACCGCTCCCTCGCGGTCGCGGCTCGGAAACGCAGCGCTGATTCTCGACGGGTTACCGAGCCGCGCGCGTCAGCAAGCGGACCTTCTAGGGATTCTGCAAGTCCCTCTGAGGGGCGGCACCCCCCTTCGGAATCGTGCTATAACATCAAGTTCACCGGCTCCGGGCCTTGGTGAGAGCTAGGTGTTGGTGTGTCCGGATGGGAGTTGGCCGAAAGTGCATAGCCTGACAGAGCCGGAAGTCGCGGACTTGGTCCAGCGCGTCGCGCAGGGCGACAACGGCGCGTTCGACCGGTTGATGCGCGTTTTCAGCACTTCCGTCACCTGCTACCTCAGGCGCTTCGTAAGCCATCGGGAGAACATCGAGGACCTGGTGCAGGAGGCGTTTCTGAACGCCTACCTGGCGATCCGCAAAGGGCGTTACCAGCACATCAACCAGGCGGCGCTGGCGGGGTGGCTGCGCAGGATCGCCTGGCGCCTCATGATCCAGCGCCGAGAGCCGGAGGCCGAGGAGTTCGCCGAGACGCTCGAGAACATTCCCGAGGTCCGCGCCGGCGCCGCGCAGGAAGTGGGCAACCAGCGGCTGTTCGAGTTTCTGCTGCACCAGTTCGACGAGGTCTTGATCGAAGCCGAGACGACGCCGCAGGGGCGGGGGATCGGGCTGTTGAAGAAGATGGCCTTCCTGCGCTTCTACGTGGATGGACTGTCGCAGACCGAGACGGTTGCCGCCGTACTGGAGTACGCAGCCCGGATCGGCGTCACGGTGCATGTCGATCGGGTGATGATCAACAATTGGATCGCGCGCGGGGACATTTTGAAACTGCTGGTGCAGCACCTGGTGGAGCGGCACCGCGAGATGCTTGGAAAGCTCACCGCGCCCGAGGACATGTGCCCCTCGTTGCGGGAGCCGGAGAAGCAGGCGCTGGACATGCATTGGAGACAGGGCCGGAACGAAGAGTCGATCTCGGCGGCGACAGGGCTGCCGCCCACCCAGGTACGGAAGGCGCTCCGCTGCGCCAGGCGGAAGGTGGCCGACGGGCTGGCCCGGGTGATCAAGAAGGAGTTGCACGAGTTGCGCTACGAGGACCGCGGCCGGGGTTCGGCGAGCATGAGTTGAAAGATATTCCGCGTGGGTGTTCTTCTATTCGTGTGGGGTAGGGAGTGCCGTGAATCGGTTTTGGGATGAAATCCACGATGCCGGGCGGCCGGAAGACGAGCAGGCGGCGGTGACGGTTTCGGCGTTTGCGCGGGCCTTTTCCGGGGCCTGCACCGACCCAGGCGGCTGTCCGCCGCCGGAGTTGCTGGTGCGGTTCGCCTCCGGGGCGCCCGAGGCCGGCCCGGCGGACGTGCTGCTCCAGCACCTTTCCCGATGCGCTCGCTGCCGCGCCCGTGAGGATGCGCTGCGGCGCCACAGCGAGCCGCGCCCGCTGCTGACTTGGAACCTACCCGCTCTGCGGCAGGCGGCCGGCGAGGAGCGGGGCCGCGCGGCGCGGGTGCGGAGCGACGTGCGGGCGTGGCTGGAGGGGCTACTGAACCGCGCCTCAACATTAAAAGCCGAAGCCGAGCTCGAGGTTCCAGCGGTCTGGGCTCCGGCGGCCGGTCCGCTGGCGCTGGTGGACTTCCGCCTGGAATCGCCGGCGGCCCTGGATCGACAAGGCAGGCTGGCCCTCGAGTTGACAGCGCTCGCGCCCGTGGAGGGGCCGGGGCTGGTGGTGGCGATCCAGGACTCCGAGCACCGCCTGGAGTTGTGTGCGGTCCCGGTGAAAGAGAGCAAAGTCAGCGCCATCGTCGATTGCGCCTTTTTGGGACTGCCGGCGGGCGCTATCCCGGCGCGCCACCTGCGCCTGTCGCTGGTCCCGGTCGAGCAGGCCCGGCGGTGGGGCGCCCCGCGAATCCTCGGAGCGCTGCGGATGTTGTTCGAGTCGCCGATGGATGCGGCCGGCTTCTTCGACGGCGTGACGGCCGCGTTGGGCGCTCACGGAGACCTGTGGCAGGAGTCTCTGCGAAGGGAAGTTGCCGGCATGTCCGTGCCCTCGGAAGGTGTGGCGGTGGTGCAGGCGGTGATGGACCAGGTGTCTCTCTACTCGATGGTTTGGCGGGAAAGCAATGGCGCCGGGCACCCTGAAGAGGAAGAGATCCTGGAGGGGTTGGGCGAGATCGCGCTGGCCACCCGCCGGCCGGGCCGGGCGAAGCCGCAAGCCCAGGCGGATGCGACGGTGACGCCGGGGCGTCCCCAAAAGAGCCGCCGCAAAGCCCGGGAGGGTCAGGACGTTTAGCGGGAGGAAGGGTCACTGAGCATGTTCGCCAATCTCTCCGATCGGGCGCTGGAGGCGCTCGCGATTGCCTCGCAGGAGTCGCAGCAGGCCAAGCACTACTACGTGGGGACCGAGCACATGTTCATCGGCCTGTGCAAGGTCGAGGACCCCGTGATCTCGAAAGCCATGCAGGCGTGCGGCCTGGACCCCGCGATCTGGCGGCGCCGGGTGCGCGCCTCGCTCTCGCCCGGCGGCGCCGACCCGCCGTGGGGGAAACGCATCATCGTCACCCCGCGCAGCGACCGCGTGACCAGGATCGCCGACAAGATCGCCAAGCGCGCCAACTCCGAGCACGTCGAGCCTTCCCACCTGCTGCTGGCCATGCTGATGGAAGGCGACGGCATTCCGGTGCGCCTGCTGGAGAAAGAGAAGGCCGATCTCGCCGGGCTCAAGAGCGCGCTCTCGAAGAACCTGGAGGAGGCGCAAGCCCGCAACAATCTCAGCCCGCACAGCCGGCAGACGCCCGCGCTCAACCAGTTCGGCCGGGACCTGACGTTCGAGGCGCAGCAGGGCAAACTCAGCCCCATGATCGGCCGCCAGGAAGAGCTGAAGCGGATGGCGCAAATCCTCATCCGCAAGAGCAAGAACAACCCGCTCATCGTGGGCGAAGCCGGGGTCGGCAAGAGCTGCCTGGTCTATGGGTTGGCGCAGTACATCGTCAGCCGCGACGCCCTGGAGGTGCTGAAGGGGAAGCGGATCGTCGAGCTGAGCATGTCCGCGCTGGTGGCGGGCACCAAGTACCGCGGGGAGTTCGAAGAACGCCTGCAACGCGTGGTCGCCGAGGTGGAAGCCCATCCCGAGGTGGTGTTGTTCCTGGACGAGTTGCACACCATCGTGGGGGCGGGTTCGGCCTCGGGCTCGATGGACGCCGCCAACATCCTCAAGCCGCCGCTCGCGAACGGGCAGATCCGGTGTATCGGCGCGACTACGATGGCCGAGTTCCGCCGCCACATCCAATCCGACGCGGCTCTGGAGCGCCGCTTTGAAGTGGTGCAGGTCATGGAGCCTTCTCTCGAGGAGACCTTGCGGATTCTCGAGGGGCTCCGTCCCTCCTACGAGAAGCACCACGAAGTCCGTATCACCGATGAGGCCCTTCAAACCGCCGTCCGTCTGGGCGCACGCTACCTCACCGAGCGCAGTTTCCCGGACAAGGCGATCGACCTGATCGATACCGCTTGCGCGCAGGCGCGGCTGGCCACCATCCACGGCGGCGGCGCGGCCGGCGGCGAGCGCCCGGTGGTGGACAAGGCGGCAGTGGCGCAGGTGGTGTCGCAGAAGATGGACGAGCCGATTCCGGATGGCGTGATCGCCGAGGAGGACGCGGACAAGGCGCTGCACCTCGAAGATCGTCTGCGCAAGTACGTGGCCGGCCAGGACGAAGCGGTGGCCGCGGTGTCCCGGGTGATTCGGGCGCACCTGGCGGGCATGAGCGATCCCCGGCGCCCCATCGCCGTGTTTCTGTTCGTGGGCCCCACCGGCGTGGGCAAGACCGAGCTGGCGCGCGCCCTGGCCATCTCCTGGTTCGGAGGCGAGCAGAAGTTGCTGCGCTTCGACATGTCCGAGTACATGGAGTCGCACACCGTATCGAGGCTGTTGGGCGCGCCCCCGGGCTACGTCGGCTACGAAGAGGAGGGGCAGTTGGGCCGGGCGGTGCGCAGCCGGCCGTATTCGGTGCTGCTGCTGGACGAAATCGAGAAGGCGCATCCGGAGGTCCTCAAGATTTTCCTTCAGGTCTTCGACGCGGGGCGGCTTACCGACTCCAAGGGCCGGCTGATCAACTTCTCCAACACGGTCATCATCATGACCTCGAATATCGGGGCCTCCCTGGCGGAACGTCCGCGCCCGCTGGGCTTCTCCGGCGACGACCGCGCGGAGGGCGAGCGCGGCTGGAACATGCAGGTCGAGGAGATCCGCCAGGAGCTGCGGCGGAGGTTTCCCCCGGAGTTTCGCAACCGCATCGCGGCGGAGATCTTCTTCCGGCCGCTCACCGATCCCGAAGTGCTGCGGCGCATCCTGATGATCTTCCTGGACAAGGTGCGGGACTACCTCCGGGAACGGCAGATCGGTCTGCTGGTGGACGACAGCGCCATCGGCGTGCTGTTGAAGCTCGGAGTCAGCAAGGAGTTCGGGGCGCGCGAACTGGGCAGGACGGTGGACCGGCAGCTCCGCGATCCCCTGGCCGAGATGGTCTTGCTGGGCCAGTTCCGGTCCGGCGATACGGTTCGCGTGTCGGCGCAGGAGGACGGAAAGCTGCTGTTTCAGAACAATCGCGGGGCGGTGCGCTGAGCGGAGGCGAGAGTATGGACACACAGGTGGACAAGATCTTGGATGATACCGTGGCTGAGCGGCGCCCGGAGGTTTACCTGATGGTGATGAGCGGGCCGGAGGACGGGCGCATTTTCCCGCTGGCCAAGGAATCGACCTCCATCGGGCGGCTGGAGACCAACGACGTGGCGCTGATGTTGGACCCGGTGGTCTCGCGCTCCCACGCCCGCGTGGCCCGCGAGGGCGAGCGCTTCCTGATCTCCGACCTGGACAGCAAGTTCGGCACGGACGTGGATGGAGTGAAGGTGCAGCCCGGCGGCAAGTCGGAACTGCGTCCCGAAAGTATGATTCGAATCGGGGAGACTTTGCTGGTCTTCCGCACGGCCGCAGGGAGAGGAACATGATTGCGTCGCACAGGCTGAATGCCTGTGNNCGGCACGCAGGAGTGCGTGCGCCACTGGCATATGTTGAAAGATCGCGGGAAGCGAATCGCTTCCACTGGTGAGGATCTCAGCGATGATGGATCAGGTGAAAGGCGACGACCGCTACGAGTTGAAGCGTAAGATCGGAGGCGGCGGGCAGGGCACGGTCTGGCTGGCCGAGGACACCATCATCGGCGGCGACGTGGCCATCAAGGTGCTGCACTCGGAGACGGTTTCCGACGCCACCTACCTGCGCAACCTCCTGCTGGGCGAAGCGCGCCTGCAAGCGCAGCTCAGCAACGTGGCCCGGCCGCATCCCAACATCGTCTCGATCATCGACGTGCGCCGGCTGGAGGACGACATCGGCATCGTGATGGAGTACGTGGATGGCGGCAGCATCGCGGACTACCTGGGGCCGCGCAACCGCAGAACGCCCATGGGCGTCTCGCAGGTGGTGGACGCCGCGCTAGCCACTTGCGAAGCGCTGGCCGCCGCCCATGCGGTGGGCATCATCCACCGCGACATCAAGCCCGGCAACATTCTGTTCCGAAAGGCCGACAGCGTGGTCAAAGTGGCCGACTGGGGCATCGCCAAGAATATCGACATCGCGGGGCAGGGCCGCACCTTCACCGGCACTCCGCCCTACATGTCCGAAGAAGTCATCTTTCTCAAGCGCAAGAGCCCCATCGAGATCATGCGCAGCGAGGGCGTGGACGCGCGCGCGGACATTTACTCGCTGGGCGTCACCATGTTCGAGATGCTGACCGGGGCCTACCCGTTCGAGAGCGAAGAAGCCATCCTGCAGGGGGTCGACCGGCGCCAGGAATCCGTTTTGCTCGAAAGAGGGGTCGATGTCGGCCTGGCCGCGGTGGTGCTGAAAGCGATGGCCTTGAAGAAGGCCCAGCGCTACCAGACCGCGCGGGAGCTGCAAGCGGCTCTGCAAGCCCTGCAAGGCTCCACCCTGATCAAGGGCGATCTGGACGCGGCTTGGGAACTGAACGACAAGAAGCGCGACACCGCCGGCGCGGAGCGAAAGTTCCAGGAGATCGTGCACCGCTATCCCAACAACGCGCTGGCCTATTTGGACCTGGCCCAGTTCTATAACCAGTGCTCCCGCGAGGACGACGCTATCCGGGTGCTGAACACCGGAGTCGAGAAAGCCCCGGAGAACGCCCGGATCTGGAACATGCGGGGCCGGTTGTATGCCAAGCGCAATTCTCCGCTGGCCATCTCGGATCTCCAGCGCGCCCTGGCGCTTGGTTTGCCCGAGGGCGAGGCCAAACAAGTGCGCCGCATGTTGACGCGCATTCAGGGAGAGCCCGGCATTCAGGCTTCCGGTGGATGGGGACCTGCGCCCCCGACGGGTAAGCAATGAGCTCCGGTTTCTGGGACGGTTTGTTCGGTCAAAGCCCCGCCAAGTTGCTGGTGAAGAGCCAGGAACTGATCGCGAAGGCGCGCCAGAAGTTCGAGTCGAGTCCCAAGGAGGCCCTCAAGAACCTCGATAAGGCCATCGAGATCCTCTCCAAGCCGGCTCTGGAAGGCAACCAGGCTCTGCTGGGATCGGCCCTGCTGTTTCGCGGCAAACTCGAGGAGACCGGCGGCAACCGCGCCGCGGCCCTCGAGAGTTACCTGCATGCCAAACAGGTCCTGCCCTCCGTCCCCCCGCCGGTGCTGTCCTTCATCGGCGCGTCGCTGGCCGCCACCGGCGACCTGAAACCCGCGGCCATCGGCATCTATCTGGAGATGGTGCGCGCGCTCCGGGACCAGGCGCGGCCTCCCGAGACCGGGGTGGTTTACGCCCTGCTCGAGAAGCATTGCGCCACCGACGAGAAGACCGGGGCGACGGACTATGCCGAGAAGCTGGCGCGGCTGCAGAAGGCCGTCGATGCGGACCCCAAGCTCGAGTGGGCCCACTACTACACCGGCCTCGTGCATTTCAGCCGCAGGCGCTATCCGGACGCGCTCGCCGCCTTCCAGCGCGCCGTGGCGCTGCAATCTCCCAAGCCGCTGCTGGGCTACTGCGTGGCCTTCTGCAACGGAAAGCGGGGCGCCAAGCTGGGCCGTGCCGCGGCGGCCATCGAGAGCTTCCGGCAGGCCGCCAAGCTCGCTCCGGAGCGGCCCGAGCCGGAATTTGAAGCCGGCAGGCTGCTGGTGGACCTCACCCGAAAAGCCAGTGGTGAGAACCCCGACCGCGCCCGGTGGCTCCAGGAGGGATCCCAGAGCCTCGAGCGCGCGGTGCGGCTGGATCCCAAGCAAGCCGAGTACGCCTTCTACCTGGGGTGGGCCTATCAACTGGCGGACCGGACCGCGGAAGCGACGCACTGCCTGGTGCACGCCATCCAGTTGGACCAGACCCGGGCCGAATACTTCCTGCATCTTGGCCAGTGCCGCCAGCGGCTCGGCGAGTTTCAGGAGGCGCAAGCGGCGGCGCGCTCGGCGCTGGCCTTGGACAAACAGTACGGCGACGCCTACCGGCTGCTGGCCGAGTCCTGCCTGGCGGTGCAGGATTTCCCGCAAGCCGCCGAGGCGTTTCAGGTGGTGGTAGCGTCGAATCCGGAGGATGCCGAGGCCCGCTCCAGCCTGGGGCTGGCTTTGTACTCCACAAATCGCTTCGAGGACGCGGTTCGAGCGTTAAAGCCCGCGCAAGCCGCCTCCGATGCCGCGGCGTTTCGCCTGGCGCGCTGCTACGCCAAGCTGGATCGCTTCGACCAGGCGGCGGAGATCCTCGCCGGGCTGGCGCCCAAGCAGCCGTCCAACGTCTCGATCCTATACTACCTGGCCCTGGCCTACGCACACCTGGGACGGTTGGAAGAGTCCCTGAAGGCGTTCGACCAGGCCATCCGGACGAGCGGGTCGCAGGCCAATCTTCACTTCCATCGCGGCAACGTTTACGCGAAACTGGGCCGCCACGCGGAAGCCGCGGCGGACTACCGCACGGCGCTCGGCCTGCTCCCGGACGATCCTCAGGTGCTGTTCCAGTTGGGCTGCCTGTGCGTCCAAACCGGCGACGAGGAGGACGCCATTTCGTATCTGGCGCGGGCCGTTCTGCTCCAGCCCACTCATCTGCCGGCCCGGCTGGCTCTGGGTGCGGTCCACGAGAAGCGAGAGGCATTCCGCGAGGCGCTGTCCGACTTCGCCGCGGCCGCCAAACTGGCCCCGAAAGATCCGCAGATCCGGCTCCGCCTGGGCGTGCTGCGCTGCCGCGTCGAGCAATACGACAAGGCGCTGGTCCAGCTCCGGGAGGCCGCAGAACTCGCGGACGACTCCGACGAGCTGCTGTATTTCCTGGGGTTTGCAGCGTCCCGAAGCAAGGATTTCGCGGCCGCCATCGGCGCCTGGGAGAAGCTGCAGGCCCGCCACCCCGAGGATTCGCGCGTGGCGTTGAATCTGAACCGGCTGCACTATGCGCTGGGCAAGCAACACATCGGCGAGGGCCGGTTTCAGGAAGCCATCGCCGAATGGACTCTCTATCTACAGCCCCGCCCGGACGATGAGCAGATGAAACAGGAGATCGCCAAGCTGCATTTCCGCGTGGCGCTTGGGGCGTTCAACCGGGATGGCAAGGCGGCGCCAGCGCCGGCCCGGGAGGCGCTCGAGCGCGCCGTGGCGCTGGATACTGAGAACCCTGTGTACCACTATTACCTGGCGCTGTGCGACGCCCTGGAGGGGCGCTGGGGCGCGTTCACCGCGGCGGCGCAGTCGCTGTTGCCGCAACTGGACCCGAGTTTGCAGCCGGTGGCCCGTAGGCACCTCGGCATCGCTTGCCTGGCGCAGAACGACCTGGCGGCGGCGGAACAGTTTCTTACCCAGGCGCTGGCCGAAGCGGCCCCCGCGGCTGCCTCCGCCGACGTCTGCTGGCCTCTGGCCATCGTCCACGCCAAGAGCGGCCGTTGGGCCGAGGCCGCCGATCAGCTCGACGGTAAGATCGACCTGGAAGCCGGGGAGGAGCGCCGCGGCAGTACCGTGGCCGGGAAAGAAAGCCGCGCCAGGACGCATTCCACTATCCGAGGAGCAGGCGAGGAAACCCGGTGACGAAAACCATAACAGCGAAAAGTCCGGGCCAGGCCGCGCTAGCGAAGGTGCAATTCCTCGCCGCCTGCCTGCTGAACGCTGGCCGGCCCAAAGAGGCCGAACAGGCGTTGCGGGCGGTTTCGGCGAAGGCGGCTAGCGCGGAGATCAAGCGCGCCCTGGCGCTGGCCCTGGCACGGCAGGGCAGGCTCGACGAGGCCGTAGCGGTCTATCTAGAGATCCTGGAGAAGAATCCCGAAGACCATGCCACGCGCCAGACCGTGGTGGTGTTGCTGCATCGCCAGGCCGTGCGCGCCATCAACTCCGGGGACATGGCGGTGGCGGGCAACGCGGTGGGCGAGGTGCTGAAGCTGGACCCGGCCAACGCTGCGGTCCAGAAGCTGATGTCGAGCATCGAGAACGTGCTGCCGGTGGCGCGGCTCAAAGCCGGGCAGCGCCAGGAGGCCGCCGAAGGTTGGGAGAAAGCCCAGCGCCAGCGTCCGGAGAGCGGGAGTCTGGCGCACAGTCTGGCTTTGCTCTACCATTTCTGGGCTTTGTCGCTGGAGGAGGCCGGCAAGCGCATCGAGGCCGGGCCGCTGTGGGAGAAGGCGGTCGCCAACTGGGTGGTAGTGCGCTACGACGACGCCTTCTGGGCGGGCTGGATCAAGCAGCGCCGCACGGTCTACCCGATCACCGAGGAGGCTGTGGCGGTCCTGCGCAAGAACTGGGCGGCGGATCTCGAGAAGCGGTTCCGCCAGTGGACCGTCGACAGCGAGACCGGGGGAAAGAAGAGGATTGCAGAGCAGCGGCGAGGTCTGGAGATGTGTTACTGGCTCGAACAGGTGACCGCCTGTTTGCTGCATGAGCTCAAGAAGGTCCAGTGCCCCTCCTGCCGCACTCTCACCACCTCGGTTCCGGATGAGGAAGGCCGCCCGGCCTGCGAAGGCGCGGGCTGCCGGAAGCCGATTCCGAAGTACCGCCCGGCCCACTCGGTGATGGTGGCGGGGCCGGTCTTCCTCAAAATGGTAGGCGCGGAAGCCCAGGCCCAGCAGATGCTCGCCGGCGCCGCGAAGCTGCCCAACGGGGGCGCCCTGAGTCCCAGCGTAAAGGAGTTCTTCAAGGGCGACACCCCCCCGTTCTTGAAGACCAACGCCGAGGTGCTGCGCATCTGCCTTTCTCCCTTCGGCAAGGTGCTGGCGAATCTCGCTTATGGACGTACGGAAGAGGCCGTGGCAGCGCTCGAGAAGGAGTTGCCGGCCAAGGGAAAGGGCAGCCTCCCCGCCGAGGCCCGCCTGCTGATGCTATACAGTTGCCTGGAGCGCGGCAAACAGCTCACCACGGTTCTACCCCAGTTGCCGACCGATCCCAACAAGGAACGCGCGAACGCCTACGTCACGGCGGTCAAGGCGGCCCTGGAAGCCTGGAAGAAGGCGGTCCCCCATCGCGACGCCGACAAGGGGCTCTCCGGCGAACTGGGGGAGCGCATCGAGAACCTGGCCGTCCGCGGGGGAAACGAGTTTCACTCCCGTGGGGAGACCGCGGCGGGGAAGAAGAACTGGGCGCGGGGCATCGAGTTGCTGACCTATGGCATCGATGTGATGGAGTTCGCCATCGCCGCCGAGCGCCGCCCGAGGATGTCCGAAACCATTTCGGTGCTGTACTCCGAGCGAGGCTTGTACAACCACA
>PLEM01000110.1 GCA_003137035.1 Bryobacterales bacterium
GCCGCTCCCGCTCGGCCAGCGCGTGGCGCTCCACCAGCAGCAGCAGGTCCACGTCCGACTGCGGAAACAGCTCCCGACGGCCGAAGCCGGCGACCGCAACCACGGCCAGGCCTTCCGGCACCGCGGGCGCAAGGTACCGCTCGTAGGCCTCGGCGACCTGGTTTTCCACCAGGCTCGTGCGCCGCTCGAGCGCGGCGTTAGAGAGCTGATTCGCCGCGGTCATCGTTTCGGATTCGAATGGCCTCGGCCACGTCATAGACAAACAGCTTGCCGTCGCCGATCTTGCCGGTGCGCGCCGCCTGCGTGATGGTCTGCACGACTTCCGGCAGCCGGATATCGGCGACTACCAGTTCCAACTTGACCTTGGGAAGCAGATCGACCTGGTATTCCTGGCCCCGGTAGACTTCCTTGTGACCTTTCTGGCGGCCATGTCCACGCACTTCGGAGACGGTCATGCCGTCGACCCCAATGGCCTTCAGGGCCTCCTTGACTTCCTCCAGCTTGAACGGTTGAATGATCGCTTCGATTTTTTTCATCGCGTGCCCTACGCTTCGAAGTTGTAGGCCTCCTCGCCGTGCATGCTCAGGTCCAGCCCCTCGGTTTCGTTCTGCGGCTCCGCTCGCACTCCTATCAGCAGGTCGCAGACCTTCAGGATGATCAGGGTGCCTACGGCGGCCAGCGCCCAGGCGATCGCGACCCCGATCAGTTGATTCAGCACTTGGCCCGGGTGACCGTCCACCAGCCCCAGCGGCAGCGGGCGGCCCGAGGCGTCCTTCAGCCCGTCGTTCACCAGGTAGGTCGCGAACACGCCGGTCAACAGCGCTCCCAGCGTTCCACCGGCGCCGTGCACGCCGAACGCGTCGAGCGAATCGTCGTAGCCAAACACGTGCTTGATCGCCGTGACCATGAAGAAGCAGACGACGCCCGCCGCGAAGCCGATCCCGAGCGCCGCCAGAGGAGTGACGAACCCCGAGGCCGGCGTGATCGCCACCAGCCCGGCGACGGCTCCGGAGATCGCTCCCAGCACGCTCGGCTTGCCGCTCTTGATCCACTCCGCCAGCATCCAGCCCAGCGTCGCCGCGGCCGCGCCGAAGTGCGTCGCCACGAACGCGCTGGTGGCCAGCGCCGAGGACGCCAGCGCGCTGCCGGCGTTGAATCCGAACCAGCCGACCCACAACAAACACGCGCCGATGACGCTCAGCACCAGGTTGTGCGGCTTCATCGGTTCGCTGGGGTATCCCAGGCGCTTGCCCAGGTACAGCGCGCACACCAGCGCCGAAACGCCCGAGGTGACGTGCACCACCGTACCGCCGGCGAAATCCAGGCAGCCGTAGCGGCCGCCCAGAAATGCGTTGAGCAGCCCGCCCTTGCCCCATACCATGTGCGCCATCGGGAAGTACACCAGGAACGACCAGAGCACCATGAACAGCAGCATCGCGCTGAATTTCATGCGCTCGGCGAACGCGCCGCTGATCAGCGCCGGCGTGATGATGGCGAACATGAGCTGATAGACCATGAACGTTTGCTGCGGAATGGTGCCAGCGTAATCCGCGTTCGGCGCCGCTCCCACCCCGTTGAGGAACAGGTAGTGGAAGCCGCCAATAAACGAATTTCCCTCTCCAAACGCCAGGCTGTAGCCCACCACCGCCCACAGGACGGTCACCACGGCCATCAGAATAAAACTCTGCATCATGGTGCCCAAAACGTTCTTCTTGCGCACCAATCCGCCGTAAAACAGCGCCAGTCCCGGCCCGGTCATCATTAAGACCAGAGCGGAACAAACCAGCATCCAGGCGTTGTCGCCGGCCGACTGCGCGGCCTTCACCGTGGATTGCATCGCGGCCCAGCGGGCCTCACCGTCCGTAACCGTCTGACCCAACGCCGCCCCGGACAATAGCAGCGTGGCGAGAACGACGTGGTTCCACCGATACACTTTAAGAGAGCCTCTCCCTCATCATGCATCGCCGGGCCACACCCACCAAGCGGAACATTTCTATGGGTGCCATCAGAAATTCTTATCCTCTCCGGCCGGCCGGTGGGGGCTGCGCGGCATAGAAGTGGANNCTGAAGCGGCACTTGCAGAACTCGTGATTTCCGAGCCGAGGCCGTGAGAAGCCAGGAAAGAATCTCCGGCCGCCGATAAGCGCCGATGCAAACCAAAACATGAAAACGGAGTGCGTATCGGCGTTCATCGGTATTTATCGGAGGCGGACTGTGTCTTTCCGGCAGGCTTCTGGGAAGTTCCCATTCGGCTCGAACTGCGGGTCTCAGGAATTCTGCAAGTCCCTCTNNCCTCTGAAGTCCCGCGCGGACTCAAAGCCCGCCCTCCATGCGCCCTCCATGCGCTGGCGAGTGCAGCACCGCCGCGTATTGGCGCTGTGATATATTCGTTTCACCTTGTTTTGAAGCAAGACGGCGATGAGAACGACACGTATTCTTCTGATCCTCTCACCCTTGCTGTTGTTGTTGCCGAGTGTGGGCGACGCGCTGGCGAGAAGCTCGGCGGGCGGGATGATGGCGGTGTCTTTCTACGATGAGCTGTTGACCTTCTTCCCCTGGAATCTCGCGCTGGCTGGCCTGGCGTATCTCTACGCGAACCACCGGGGACGGTCGGCGGCTTTCTGGGCGTTTCTGGCACTGTTGTTCCCGTTCATCGTCCCGTTGATTCTGGCGTGTGTGCCCGCCAAGGCGGATTCGGCGAGCGCCGTGCTGCGGCGCAAGGAGCCGGCGCCCGCCGCCGTCAGCAAGAGCACGGCGGCCCCGATCGAGGAACGGCTTCCGCTGCTGGATGGCTATCTGGCGGGAGTGACGGAGGCTGCCCGTGCCGAGCAAAAGGCCCGGTTCGCGCGCGTCGCCGCCAATGTGGAGTTCTCGCTTTGGGTGGATAAGAGCGCCGCCGATCGAATCGCAATGGAAGCGACAAACCAGGACTTCACCATGTGGGTGAACCCTGGCGAGGCAGCCACGCACCTGTACGGAGCGGGTATTGTGCGGCCAGACCGCCGCGACGCGATCCTGAGCTGGCTGAAGGGCCTCAGTGCGCCGGGTCAGGTGCTCAAGGTAGCGCTTCGGGAGCCGGACGG
>PLEM01000507.1 GCA_003137035.1 Bryobacterales bacterium
TCTCGGGGTTGCCGAACATCACCCCGATCTTCTCGCGGATCTGGTTGATGAAGATCAGGCACGTATTGGACTTGGAAACGATGCCCGTCAGCTTGCGCAACGCCTGCGACATCAGCCGGGCCTGCACCCCCACCGAGGCCTCGCCCATCTCGCCGTCCAGCTCGGATTTCGGCACCAGCGCCGCCACCGAGTCGATCACCAGCACGTCGATCGAGCCGGAGCTGATCAGCGCGCTGGCGATTTCCAGCGCCTGCTCGGCATAGTCCGGCTGGGAGACCAGCAGGTTATCCACGTCCACCCCGAGTTTGCCCGCGTAAATCGGGTCCAGCGCGTGCTCGACGTCGATGAACGCCGCCATCCCCCCGGTCCTCTGGGCCTCGGCGATGATGTGCAGGCACAGCGTCGTCTTGCCGGAGGATTCCGGGCCGAAGATCTCGATGATGCGGCCGCGCGGGAACCCGCCTACCCCCAGCGCGGAGTCCACCGAGATCGATCCGCTCGAGATCACCGCCACCGGCACCAGGGCTTCTTTCGACCCCAGCCGCATGATCGAACCCTTGCCGAACTGCTTCTCGATCTGGCTCAGCGTAGCGCCCAGCGCTCGCGCGCGTTCCTTCTCGTCCATCATGGCAACCTCCGGTGAAGAACGATTATACCGGATGCGACGGCCCGGCCTCTCCCCGGCAACCGGTTCTTCGCGCCCGTGAGGCCCGGCGCCGTGGTTCTCGGCGCGGAGTGGGGGTTTATACTACGATACGAAGCCACGGATGAGACGTATCGTCACAGCCTTGTTTGCGGCGCTGGGTCTGGCTGCGACCGGCGCCGAGATCCCGGCGCTCGAAGCGCGCGTCACGGACCTCAATCGAAAACTCCTGGGCATCGCCGGGCCGTCGCCGGCAGCCGAAGGAATCGTCGCGGAGCGTGCGGCAGCCTTGCGGACGCTGATCCAGCGCGATCCCGCGCGAGCGCTTTCGCTAGCGCTGCCCGAACCCGCGCTGGGTGCGTTGAGACGGGCGTATCCCAGCCTGGCTTCGAGTCTGGAAGAACGCGGTGAATGGAGCGGGCCGATCACCGAGTTGATCGCGGACGACTTCGAGCGCCATGCCAGCCGCCGCCTGATCTGGATGCGGGTTGCGGAGGGCGAGCTGGATCTCCGCTTCGCTTCCGGCGAGCCGCCTCATCTGAAGACGGGTGATCGCGCGCGCGTCCGGGGCACGCGGCTGGGGATGACGGTAGCCGCGGTGGAGGCCAGCGTGACGGCGCCCGCCGCCGCCGCAGGCACGTGCGAAACCACCGGCGAGCAGAAGATCGCGGCGCTGATGGTCGCTTTCTCCGGCCAGAAACCGGACATGACGCCCGACGACCTGCGTCAGATGCTGTTCGGAACTTCGGGCAGGTCGCTGGACGGCTACTGGAGGGAGGCGTCCTATGGCCAGACCTGGGCCACCGGCGACGTCATCGGCCCGCTGGATCTGAACGGGACCTTCACATGCGAAGGCTCGGACTCGCTGGCCGCCGCGGCGCTGAACGCGGCCAGCCGGCAGATCGACTTGAGCCAGTACAACCGCGTCTTCATTTACTTCCCGGGCCCGTGCGACTCCTACCTGGGACTGGGCACGGTGGGCTGCTACGGAGGGTTCTCCACGGCATGGTTCCCCATCACCGGCGCGCTCGACCCGGAGATGGAGCTCTCCGTCGCGGCACACGAGGGTGGACACAACTTCGGCTTGAACGAAGTCAAGGGGCGGCAGTACTTCCAGCAGGCGCTGGGCGCCCCGAACGACTCCGGCACGCGCACGACGTACTACGACCCGTTCACCACCATGGGGAATTTCATAGGGTGGTACGGCCACTACAACGCGCGCCAGAAGTGGCAACTCGGCTGGCTCGGCGCGGACCAGGTGACCACCGTCGAGCAGCCCGGCGCGTACCGCATCGCCCCCCTGGGCAGTTCCACGGGAGGCCCCAAGGCGCTGCGGATCCGGCGTGGGGATCTGGATGCCTGGCTGTGGGCCGAGTACCGCCAGCCGTCTGGCTTGTACGAGTCGTCGTTCGAACTGCTACCGCAGGTTTACACCGGGGCTCTGATTCACTACGAGGATATCTTCAACCAGGATTCCGGCTTCTACGCGGGCGCCACGGATCTGCTGGACTTCACGCCAGGTTCTCAATCCACCAACGCGGGCGACTTCCTGGATCCCGCCCTGGCCGCCGGGCAAAGGTGGGACGACCAGTGGACCCCTCAGTCGATCGCGGTGACTGGCGCCGACCCGGACGGGCTCTCCATCCAGGTCAGCCAGGATTCGTGCGTGAGTCTCTCGGCGTCGTCCGCCTTTCACGGCGGCGGGGAGGAGACGGGAAGCGTGCAGGTGACGGCCCCCTCCGGCTGCCAGTGGCAGGTGCTGGTTTCCCCCGCTCAATCCTGGATCACGCTGACTTCGGCGGCGAGTGGAACCGGCAGCGGCGCCGTGAGCTACCGGGTGGCCGCCATGACGACGCCCCAGGTGCGGCTGGGCACGCTTTCCGTGGGGCGCAGAACGTTCCAGATCACCCAGGCCGCTCTCAACCTGCCTCCCACCGGCGTCGCCGTCTTTCCTCCTTCGGGCGCGGGTTACGTCCAGACGTTCACCTTCGCCTATTCCGATTTGAACGGCCCCCAGGACATCGCGCGCCCCGGGGTGGAGTTCAGGGATAGCGGGGGCGGGCGCGTGTGCTCGTTGTTCGTCGACACCGCCGCGGGGAGCGCTGGCCTCCAGGATGAGTTCGGGCCCCTTCTTCCAGGCGCCCTGGGCTCGACGACTCCGCTCGAGAATCAACACTGCGCCCTAAACTTGGCCGGGATCTCCTGGGAACAGGCGGGGGGGCAACTGCTCCTCCGGGTGCCGATGACGTTCAAGCCCGAGTTTGACGGGTTAACGGATGTGCGGCCAAAGGCTTTCGACCGCGCCGGGGCTTTTGGCTTGCCGATCACGCTGGGCCAGTGGATGGTGGGCGCATTGCCTGGGCCTGCGCCGGTGATCGCAACCGCCGGCGTCGTGAACGCCGCCAGTTACCAGGGAGGGGCGGTGGCGCCCGGTGAGATCGTGGCCATATTCGGAACCGGTCTCGGGCCCGCCCAGATCGCCTACGCGCGCTACGACGCGGCCGGTCTTCTGGGCAATTTCGCCGGGGGCACGACGGTGTTCTTCGACGGCGTTCAGGCGCCGGTGATTTACGCGCTGGACGGGCAGGTGAGCGCTATCGTGCCTTACTCGGTCGCCTCCAGCACCAAGGTGCGTGTGGAGTACCAGGGGCGTCGCTCCACCGAGGTGACGTTGCCGGTGGCCGCGGCT
>PLEM01000499.1 GCA_003137035.1 Bryobacterales bacterium
AATCGGCCGCCTTGACCTGGGCCTGTGACGGCACGCTGACGGTAAAGGCCCGCCGCTCCATCAGGTTGCCGTGGGTGTAGGTGGCCGCACGCAACGACACGGCCAGGCAGGGTGGCTGGGAGCAGCAGATGCCTCCCCAAGCCGCCGTCATCCCATTGGGCTTGCCCTGCTTGTCGTACGATCCGACGATCCAGGCTGGCGTGGGGCAGATCAGAGTCTTTGCACCAAGTGAACGTTTCATGTGGATACTCCTATCCTACCCATGTCGGCGAGCGCAGCCCGCACAAGCTCCACGCTGACGGCTCCCGCGAACTTCGAGCACTTGACACCGAAGCTTGCCTTCAGCTCACGGGCCTGGCGATGACTTGCTCAGCCGCCACGCGCGTGCACTCCTCTCGAGTCTGCCGGACTGACGCCTAGGCCGACCTGCATAAGCCCCGGCGCCGTCGGCCTAAGCCGGGGTTTCCATCTTGACCTCGCGGCCGCCAACAGTGTACCCCCATCTACCTCTCTTGGAGCCTTGGGAGCGCGATTCTCGCCCCACGGCAGCGGCACCCCTCTCAGGAAGCAGGATCCGCCGCCTCCGGGGTTCAGCAAGACCCGCAACTATACCCAGAGTCTAAGTGGCTGACGGGCCTAGTCGGGCTTTTCCGAGCGCTTTACGGAGTCGGTTGCGGAGGCGCCAGCCGCGTTCCGGGCGTGATGATGACTTCGCCGGTNNCCGTGGATAGCCCGCACGCCGCGCTCCTTCGCCAGTTTCTCGTCGTTGGCAAGCTCCCAGAAGCGTTTCCAGAGCTCCTTCTCGAAACTGTTGGGGGCTTGCCGCTCGGCGTAGACTTCGGGCGCCTGACCCTCGATGTCGATGACGAACCCATCCTCGGCCCGCATGGTGCTGGAGAAGATCCGCCGGAAAAGCATGAGCGCCTGGCCTTTGAAGGGGTCGCCCTGCTCGATGAAATGGTCGTCAAACTTGATCACCAGCGTGTCAAAATAGACTACCTGCCCCGGCAGAGTCAGTTCGCGGGAGAGATTGATCGGTTTGCCGGTGTCGTCAACCTCGGTGAACCGGATGGTGGTTTGCAGGTTGCCCTGCTGGTCCTTTGCCTGTTGCAGAACCTCGACACGGGCCCGGCGGTCGATGTGCTTCAGGATCTTCAGGTAGGCCTCGAGGCGCTGCTTGTCTTGCTCGAGTTTGAGAATGGTCCCTTTCTGCTCGCGGATCTGGTCCTGCAACTCCCGCCGCGGCTTGACGACCATTTCATACGCCAGATAGACGCCCGCGGCGGCGAATGCGACCAACGCCACCGACCAGACGAACAACCGAATGGGGAAAGGACGGCCTTCTCTCATGATGACCCCCGGCCTTCAACCGGAATCTCCGCCATGACCTCCTGGCTGCGACTGAGTATACACCAGTGTGGGTCATCGGAAGTCGGTCCGGCCGCAGGTATCTCGGCGGGAGCCTAGATTCACGTGCTGGCGGTCGCCCGGCGAACCGTGAGACGCCGGTGGCGATGCAGTTGCGGTCCGATTTCTCTCTCCCGATCACCGGCGATCCTACCACGGGTGGTCGGATCGGCCGTTCGAACACGCACTCCATCCGGATGCGTCGCATCCACGGCTGCTCAGTCTGTTCGGGCGCGCGGCGACAACGCTGAAACCTTCATAAACAGGGCCAGACGCATCGAGCGCTACCTGGGCTGCAAACGGAAGCTGCGACAGGCCGTCAACGAAAGTCTGGGGATCGAGGGGATAGCTTCCGATATTGCCCATTAAGAAAAGTGAAATGAATGAGTTAACATTGGCGAACCGGGCCGCAGACTGGCAAAGGCTAAAGGCCCTGGTCCTGGATAGCGTTTCTTCCCCGATTGCCCGGCGGGTCTACAATCTCGGGTTGGACGAGTTCATCGCGTGGTTCGGCCAGGAACCGCGGCCCTGCTTCACGAAGGCCACCGTGAACGCCTGGCGAGCGAACCTCGAGGCCCGTGGCCTCGGATCGGTGTCGATCAACGTTCGGATCACCGCCGTGCGGAAACTGGCCGTCGAGGCGGCGGACAACGGGTTGCTCGCGCCGGAACTGGCCGCCGGCATCACACGGGTCAAGGGCGCCAAGTCCACGGGCGTGCGGGTTGGGAACTGGCTATCCGTCCAACAGGCCCAGAAGCTTCTAAATGCTCCGGACGTGACGACCAAGAAGGGACTGCGCGACCGCGCGATGCTGGCCGTCCTTCTCGGCTGCGGGCTGCGTCGCTCCGAGGTCGCGGCGCTCACGCTCAAGCACATTCAGCAACGGGACAACCGCTGGTGCATCGTCGATCTGGTAGGGAAGCACGGGCGGGTGCGGACGATTGACGAATACCTCAAGGACAGGAAGAAAAAAGAGGCGTTGGCGAAGAAGAATCTTGCCTGATCAGTTGGAAGACACGCCTGCGTCCTCACTCCTCTTCCGGAAACATCCCGATGTGTTCGTCCGCGGGTGACGGCGCCTTCTTGCCGCGCTTCGGTTTCGTGGGTTTGGCCGCGGCTTTCTCGGCCTCCGCCTGGGCATGGTTCAAAGCCAGCAGGCGGCGGAGGATTTCTCTACGGGCGGCGGGGCTGACGGTGTAGCGGAGGCGGTCGTTTTCGGCGAGGGTTGCGGAGCCGTATGCCACGATGATCTACGTGGCGGTGTTCACAGCGCTACGGGTCAGCGAACTTGCCGGTCTTCGCTGGCGGAATGTGCATGCGAACTCGATTACCGTCGAGGAACGCTTCTGCCGGGGAGACTGGGACGTGCCGAAGTCCGATGCCAGCAAGGCGACGATCTCAGTGGACCAGCATGTGGTCGGACGGATTCACCGGCTCAAGTCTATAGAGGTTGTGGTGCGAGCTGGTCGCAGGTGGCGCCGGTATCAAGCGGTGAAGTCGGACGGCCCGGACGATCTGGTGTTCCAGTCCGTGGCCAAGGGCGCGCCGATGCGGGATAACAGCATCCTGTCCAGGCACATCTGTTAGCGATCATCAGAAAGC
>PLEM01000164.1 GCA_003137035.1 Bryobacterales bacterium
CTTCCCCGTGCCGGTTTCGCCGCGGACCAGAACCGTGGAGCTGGTCCGCGCGGCTCGCGAAGCCATGTCGAGCACCGAGAGCAGGGAACTGGAACGGCCCAGGATATTCTCGAAGCCGTACTTGCTGTCCAGACTCGTGCGCAGCGCCTGAACCTCCTGGCGCAGTCGCAGGTGCTCCAAAGCGCGGCCGATGGTGAGCTTCAGCTCCTCGATATGGACGGGTTTCGTGACGTAATCGTAGGCTCCCGCCCGCATCGCCTCCACCGCGGTCTCAATCGTCCCGAACGCGGTGACCATGATGACGACGAGCTCCGGGTAGTCCGCGCGGATTCGTTTCAGCAGCTCAAGACCGGACATGCCCGGCATCTTCAAGTCGGTGACGACCAGCTCGACCGGCGTTCTCAAAAGAAGTTCGAGGGCTTCCCGGCCGGAGGCGGCGGTCAGCGCCTGGTAACCGCCCTGCTGCAGTTGGACCTCGGTCACCCTGCGGAGGCTTTCGTCGTCGTCCACTACCAGAATGCGATTCCGCTGCAATGTTCTCTCCAGGGTCCGGATCCTCTATCTGCCGAACTCAGCCGTGACCGCTTTGAAGGGTAGCACTTCACCGCCATGTTCGCGCGCGAACTCGATTGCCTCGCTTCGCTGGCCGAACGCGAGCAGACTCGGCGAGCACCGATCATAGAGGATGCCGGCGGGCCGCTTATCGACATCGATCATCTCATGGGCCCGCGCGCACATGTTCACATCGCTTCCTTTTACCACGTAGGCTTGGTTCGGCGAGAGTTTCGCTCCCGTGAGGAAAGCGGTCAATTCCACGATCCGCACCGGCTTGCCCTCCTGCTCGCGCTCGGACAGCGCGCAAGCCGGGCAGCAGAACGGCATCGAGCGCCCATTGACGACGGCGACGGTCCTCGAATGAACGTGGATCGGTCTCTGGCAGGCATAACAACTCTCCGGTTGCGCGCCGCGGTAGGCCCTGAATCCGATGTATCCGAGCGCGGCCACCACGGCGACGATCGCGAGCGCCACGAACCAGCGTGTGTTGCTCATGAATTGTAACCCCTCGCGGGCAGCACGATGGAAAACGTCATGCCCCGGTCCGGGTTCGGCTCCGCCGCGATCGCGCCGCCGTGCTGCGTGACGATTTGATGCGCCACCGATAGCCCCAGGCCGGTGCCGTTCTCCTTGGTCGTGAAGAACGGGTCGAAGATCTTCTCTAAATCCTGAGCAGGGATGCCGGGGCCCTCGTCTCGGACGGAGATCCTCACGTTGCCATTCGACTCCGCGACGGAGAGTTCGATCTCGCCTCCGCCTGCCATCGCCTGTATGGCGTTGATGGTCAGATTCAGAACCACCTGTTTCAATTGCTCCGGATCGCATTGCACGAGCAAGGGCGACGGCGGAACGCGGCGTTCCAGGGTGATTCCGCTGCGCTCCGCGGAGGGAGCGACCAGACTGATGACGGACTCGATAAGACGGGCGGGATCCACCAACTGCAATTCCGGTTTCCGTGGCCTGGCGAAGTCCAGCAGGTTCGTGAGAAGCCGGTTGAGCCTGCGCGATTCCTTGCGGATCACCCCGAGAAACTCCTGGCGCGTCTCCTCGGAGACGTTGGGCCGATCGAGGATGTCGGTGGAGCCCTCGATGCTCGCCAGCGGGTTGCGGATCTCGTGCGCGAGGCTGGCCGAGAGATGCCCGATGGCGGAAAGCCGGTCGGCGCGCTTGAGCTGCTCGAAACTATCTTGCAGCTCCCGGTATACCTTGCCGAGTTGTTGTGTGGCCGTCTCCAGCTTTTCCCGCTGCTTCCTTTCGCGGTCGGCGAGGGCTCCGGTCACCGCGCCGACCAGGAAGAAGAGAATGATCTCGGCGTATTGGTTCGTCGCGTAATCGGGCATGTGGTGCCATGCCATGCGAATGTGCGGGATGTATAGAATCGCCGACAGGAGGGAGGCGGCCAGGCCACCGCGCCAGCCGAAGTAGATCGCCGAATAGACGATGGGCAAATAGTAGAGCCGCTGGAACAGATTGTGCCAGAGGATCAGCGAGGGGGACGTCAGGAAGTGGAGCAGAGAAGCCGCTGCGATTCCGAGGACTACAACCGATACCCGTACGTATATCGCCCGCTTGCTGGTGACAACCATATCGGCAAGACCTGCTACGGCAACGCTCGTAACCATTCTCCCACCGCACCGAGCACGTTACGCGCCAATCGCAGCGCCACTCCGCACGTTGTGGCAAACGAAACCGCCTGCCACACGATAGGCCCTTATGGGGCAATGCAGGCGGGTAGTTGCCCCAAATGAGGCAAGCCGCCGGGGTGCGAGGCCGCCTTTTGTGCTCCAGGGTCAGGCTTGGCCAGGTTGGCACAACAAGTGCTCCAGATGCATCCGTGAGGTTGCTATCGATTATCGTTGGAGCCGTATATGTTTCGGCTTTGTGGGGCCAGCAGCAGCCCTCGAAACTGGACGAACTGGTTGCGCAGGCGCTTCGCGGCAATCCGGAGATCCTAGCCGCGCAGAAGCGGTACGAGGCGGCCCGACAGCGCCCCACCCAGGAAAGCACGCTTCCGGAGCCGATGTTCTCCCTCGGCTACCAGAGCGTCGGACGCCCGTATCCCGTTGCGGGGATCGGGAAGGAAACGCTGGCAAATGTGGGAGTCATGGTGTCACAGGAGTTCCCGTTCCCCGGCAAGCTCAGCCTGCGTGGCGGGATGGCCACCAAGGAGGCCGAAGCGGAGTTCCAGCAATACCAGGCCGTCCAGTTGAACGTGGTTTCGCGCTTGAAGCAAGCCTACTATCGCCTGTATTACGCCTGCGCCGCAACGGACGTTTTGAATCGCGAGCGGGAACTGCTCGACAATCTGCGGCGCGTGACGGAGGTGCGCTACACGGTCGGGAAGGCGGCGCAACAGGACGTCTTCAAGGCGCAGACGCAGATCAGCATTCTCGAGACCCGCCTCGTGAAACTGGAGCAGGAGCGCAGCAGCGCCGAAGCCGAGATCAACAGCCTGTTGAACCGCCAGGCCGGCACGCCCGTGGCGAGACCGGAGGAGATCAAACCCAAAGAGTTCGCGCTGAACCTGGACGAGCTCTACAGCAGCGCGCGCACGGAATCGCCCATGCTGCGGCGCGATCAGAAGATGATCGAGCGCACGGAGCTGGCGTTGAACCTGGCGCGCAAGGACTATTACCCGGACTACACCCTCACGGCGGGCTACTTCAACCAGGGTTCGATGGCGCCCATGTACATGGCTCGCGTGGATTTCAAGCTGCCGGTCTATTTCTGGCGCAAACAGCGCGCGGGCGTCGCGGAACAGGCCAGCACCGCCGTCCAGGCGCGGCATACCTTTGAGGCCACCGATCAGGGTTTGCGGTTCCGCATCAAGGACGATTACCTGATGGCGCAGGCCTCCTGGAAGCTGATGGAACTCTACGGGAAGACAGTGGTCCCACAGGCCAGCCTGGCGCTCGAGTCCTCGCTTTCCACGTACGAGACCGGCAGCGTCGATTTCCTTTCGGTGCTGAGCAACTTCAGTATGGTCCTCGACTATGAAATGAATTACTACGAGGAACTCGCGAGCTACTACCAGGCGCTCAGCCGGCTGGAGGAGATGACCGCGCGGAAGTTGACGGATTGAGGCTGCGATGAAGATCCTGAAAACGATTCTCGTTTTGGTGCTGCTGGCGGCCGTCTTCTTCGGCGGCTACGCCTATAAGAGTTGGTTCGGCTCCTCCGGCACGGCGAACACGGCTGCGGTCGGCCGGAAGATCCTTTACTACGTGGATCCGATGCATCCGGCTTACAAGTCCGACAAGCCCGGCATTGCGCCGGACTGCGGCATGAAGCTCGAGCCGGTCTACGCCGATGGCGGAGCGGCAGCCGCTGCGAGCACCCAACCGAAGGGTAAGATTCTGTACTACCGCGACCCGCAGAACCCCAACTTCAAGTCCGATAAGCCGGGCTTGAATCCCGAGAGCGGCAACGAGCTCGAACCGGTCCGCGAGAACGATCCGTCGAACTTTCCCATGGGCACCATCCAGATCAGTTCGGAAAAACAGCAACTGATTGGCGTCAAGTACGGCACGGTTGAAATGACGAGCGGCGGCCAGACGCTCCGGGCGGTCGGGAAGGTCACCTATGACGAGACCCGTCTCGCGCACGTACACACAAAGTACGAGGGCTGGATCGACAAGGTGTACGTAGATTTCATCGGCAAGCTCGTCCAAAAGGGCCAGCCGCTGTTGACCATATACAGTCCGGACCTACTGGCCTCGCAGCAGGAGCTGCTGTTGGCCGTGAAGGCCAAAGAAGTCATGAAGAAGAGCACGCTGGAGGGGGTGATCGATCAGAGCGAAACGCTGTTTCAGGCCGCCAAACGGCGGCTCGAGCTCTGGGATCTCAGCGAGGCCCAGATCCAGCAGGTGCTCGCCACCGGCCAGCCGATCAAGAATATCACTCTCTACTCGCCCATTGGCGGCTACGTTCTGGAGCGTAAAGCCTTCTCGCAGGTGAAAGTAATGCCCGACACGGACCTTTACACTGTGGCGGACCTAAGCCGGGTCTGGATTATGGCGGACGTGTTCGAATACGAGGCTCCGAACATCCGGGTCGGACAAACAGCTCGGGTGACGCTTTCTTACGAGAAGAACAGATCGTTCCTGGCGAAGGTGAATTACATCCAGCCGCAAGTAGACCCGATGACGCGCACACTGAAAGTACGCCTCGATGCCGGCAACCCCGGAATCGCGTTGAAGCCCGACATGTATGTCGACGTAACCTTCACGGTGGACTCCGCACTCGCGCTCACGGTGCCCTCCGGTGCGGTGCTCCAGGCGGGCGACAAGAACACCGTCTTTGTCGGCCACGGCGATGGTTACCTGGAACCCCGAGACGTAACCATCGGGGAGCAGAAAGGCGATCGCATTACGATCTTGAAAGGGCTGAAAGCCGGCGAACGTATCGTGACGTCGGGAAACTTCCTCATCGACTCCGAGAGTCAACTGAAGGCTGCGGCGTCCGGCATGGGCGGGATGCCTGGGATGCCCGGAATGTCCAACCCTGAAACGCCTGCGAAGCCGCCGAAACCTCCCGCAGCAAAATCCGATGCGAAGAAGATGGCCGATATGCCGGGGATGGAAGGCAAATAGCCGTGATCAACCGGATCATCGATTTCGCCGCGCACAACAAGTTCGCGGTCTTCGTTCTGGTTGGCGCGGCCGTGTTGTATGGGCTGTGGTCGATGAAGACCGTGCCGCTGGACGCGATCCCGGACCTCAGCGATACGCAAGTAATCGTGTACTCGAAGTGGGATCGCAGCCCGGATATCATGGAGGACCAGGTCACCTACCCGCTCGTCACCGCCATGCTGGGCGCCCCGAAAGTGAAAGACGTCCGCGGGTTCTCCGATTTCGGTTACTCCTACGTCTACATCATCTTCGAGGAAGGCACCGATATCTACTGGGCCCGCTCCCGGACTCTTGAGTATCTCTCGGGAGTGTTGCCCCGCCTTCCACAAGGCGTTCAAACCGAGCTTGGGCCCGACGCCACCGGAATCGGCTGGGTCTTCCAGTACGCCCTGGTGGACACCAGCGGTACGCACTCGCTGGCAGACCTCCGGTCGTATCAGGACTGGTATCTCCGGTATTACCTGAAATCGGTGCCGGGCGTGGCGGAAGTGGCGCCGCTGGGCGGATTTGTCCGCCAGTATCAGGTGAACGTCGATCCCAACAAACTTCAAACTTACAACATCGCAATCAACAAGGTTGTGGAGGCCGTGCGCGCCGGAAATAGCGACGTCGGCGGGCGGCTCATCGAGTTCACGGGCGCCGAGTACATGGTCCGTGGCCGGGGATACGCGAAATCCACGGACGACATCGCGAAGATCGTGCTGGCGCGCAGCCAGGGTGGCGTGCCCATCCGCGTGCAGGACGTGGGGAATGTGACGCTGGGCCCCGACATTCGCCGCGGCGTCGCCGATTGGAACGGGACGGGCGACACGGTAGCCGGTATCGTGGTCATGCGCCAGGGCGAGAACGCGCTCGACGTTATCGAGCGGGTGAAACAGAAGCTCAAGGACATCGAGCCGGGCATGCCGCCGGGAGTGAAGGTCGTCACCGCCTACGATCGATCCGATCTGATACTCCGGTCCATAGAGAACCTGAAGCACACCTTGACGGAGGAGTTGATCATTGTCGCCATCGTGATCCTGATCTTCCTCTGGCACTTCCCGAGCGCGATGATCCCCATCATCACCATCCCGGTCGCGGTGATCATCGCGTTCATCCCAATGAAGATGATGGGGCTCACCTCGAACATCATGTCGCTTGGCGGCATTGCGATCGCGGTCGGCGCGATGGTCGACGCCGCGATTGTCGTAGTGGAGCAGACGCACAAGAAGCTCGAGGAGTGGGAACGCACCGGACGCAAGGAAGACTACCACACCGTGGTGGTGAACGCAGTGAAGGAAGTCGGTGGGCCGAGCTTCTTCGCTCTGCTCGTGATTGCCGTTTCGTTCCTTCCGGTCCTGACGCTGGAAGCGCAGGAAGGCCGCCTGTTCAAGCCGCTCGCTTACACCAAGAACTTCTCGATGATCATCGCGGCAGTTTTGGCGATCACGCTCGACCCGGCGATGCGGCTGGTCTTCACGCACATGAAGAACTTCGAGTTCCGGCCGCGCTGGCTGGCGCGCGCAACCAGCGCGGTGCTCGTCGGCAAGATCCACTCGGAGGAGCGTCACCCGATCAGCAGGATCCTGATCAAGGTGTACGAACCGGTGTGCGCCTGGTCGCTGCGCTGGAAGTGGTTCGTGATCGCCGGCGCGGTGGCGACGGTCATCCTGACCTTCCCGGTGTTCGAGAAGCTCGGCTCCGAGTTCATGCCGCCGCTCGACGAGGGCTCCCTGCTGTACATGCCGAGTACGCTGCCGGGCATCTCGGTGGCCGAGGCGCAGAAGCTGCTTCAGACTCAGGACCGGATCATCAAGTCGTTCCCCGAGGTGGACACCGTGCTCGGCAAGTCGGGCCGCGCCGAGACCTCGACAGATCCGGCGCCCTTCTCGATGATGGAGACGATGATCAACCTCAAGCCGCACCAGGGATGGCGGAAAGTAAACACCTGGTAC
>PLEM01000445.1 GCA_003137035.1 Bryobacterales bacterium
CAATCAGGGCAGGACCCGATAGAAAGAAGATGCTCACAAAGATCAGCAACGCCGCGAACTGGCCCAGCAGCTTGTTCGAATCGCCGAGTGCGTCGGCCGAGAGCAACTCCAGATCGACGATGCGGAAGAGGAACTGACGATAGAGCACGCGGAATTGGAGCTTCTCCATGTTGGACCTCATGCCTGAATCAGATCGGCCACCTGGCGCGAGATCGCGGCGGTGTCCTGCTCCACGGCGAGCTGCGAGAAAATGGCTTCCAGCGTCGGCGCGGCCATCAGCGTGCGCAGATGTTCGATGGAGTCGTCGGCCACCACTTTGCCGCGATGCAGGATCACGACGTGGGAGCAGACCCGCTCCACGGTTTCGAGCTCGTGCGAGCTGAACAGCACTACTTTGCCGCGGGCCGCCAACTCCTGGATCAGGCTGCGCAGAACGAGGCCCGTGGAGACGTCGAGGCCGGAGAAGGGTTCGTCGAGCAGGAGGAGGTCCGGATTGTGCAGCAAGGCGGCGGTGAGCAGCACCTTCTGCCGCATACCCTTCGAGTAAGCCGAGATGGGGACGTGCCGGTCGCCATGCAGCGAGAGCAGGCGCAGGAGTCCGTCGATACGCTCGGCCGTGGGCTTGGCGGGCAGGCCGCGCAACTCGCCCACCATCGCCAGGTACTCCAGGCCGCTCAGGTGGGCGTAGAGATGCGGTTCTTCGGGCACGTAGCCCATGCGCTGCTTGTAGGCGATCAGGTCGCGCTGAATCCGTTCGCCCTGGAACAGGATCTCGCCGGAGGTCGCCTCCATCAGGCCGGTGATCATCTTCATCGTGGTGGACTTGCCGGAACCGTTGGGTCCCAGGTAGCCGGTTATCTCGCCGCCTCGGGCGGTAAAGCTAACGCCATCGACGGCGGCGATGCCGAGAAAACGTTTGGTAACGTGGCGCAGTTCGAGCATGACTACTACCCTATGTAGCAAACTACAATCAACGCTGTCAAGTATTATCCTACATAGGGTATGATGTTCCTATGGCCGCCGAGCTCAAGCTTTCGCACACAGCCGCGCTCGTCCTGCAGGCAGTCCATACGGGCGATGGCTACGGCTTCAGCGTGATGGTACTGACCGGTCTTCCCAGTGGCACGGTCTACCCGGCGATGCGCCGGCTGGAGCGGGACGGGCTGGTCCGGTCGCAATGGGAGCGGCAATCGATCGCGGACGCGGGGCAGCGGCCGCCGCGGAAGTACTACAAGCTGACACAGGCGGGCCAGGCGACGCTCGGGGCCTCGCAGCGGCGGTATCCGCTGCTGGCCAAACTGGCGGCCGTGGAAGGCGGCCCGTCATGAGGATTCACCTCGCGATGCTGCGGAGCGCCGCCTGGCTGGTTCCCGGCGAGCAGCGCGCGGAATGGCTTGCCGAATGGAGCGCCGAACTCTGGTATGTTGGGCGGAATTGCCGGCGCCAAGCGACCGGCTTCTGTCTGGGCGCGTTCCGGGATGCGCTCTGGCTGCGGCGCAATCGTCCGCCGGATGCGCCGCGCGCGCCGTGGTTCGAATCGCCGGCGCGGTGTCTGGCGTCCCTTGGCTTGGTGGCGGCGGCGTGCGTGCTCCTGGCACTTCGCTACTACCCGCCCGACATTCGGTTGCCACTACACGGGCCGATTTTCGCCATGCTGTATATGGCCATGATGGCACTGCCTGCATTGCTGGCAACCACATCCCTGCGGTTGGGAGAGGTTCCGGCGAATCGCCACGCCTGGCGTTGGGCGTTCTTCGCCGCCAAGATCGCCCTGCTGCTGCCCATCGTTTTTTGGGGCGTGCTGGACCTTGCATCGATGACAGGGGTGAAAATCCATGCCGGGCCGATCCACTGCATTGTGATTGGGAACGTCGTTGCGTTGCGGTGGGCGCTGATCGATCAGCGGCGGCGATGCCCGGAATGTCTCCGGCTGCTCGCGCACCCCGCTCGGATCGGGCTACCCTCGCAGACGTTCCTCGAGTGGTACGGGACTGAGTTCGTGTGCGTGAAAGGCCATGGCTTGCTGCACGTCCCCGAAATCCCGACGGTTTCATTCCGCACGCAGAGATGGATGCATCTGGACCAGTCGTGGAGCGGGTTGTTCTTGTAAGCGGGAACGCCGAGGACCGCGGGAAAATGTCCTCCCCGATCGCGACGGGTAGAGCGACCAACTTCACTTGGCAGCAAAACGCGCATTACTGACAGGTGGCAGTCAACAGATAGATCCTCCCTGACGCCGCAGTGTAGAACCAAGTCGCTCAACTCCAGGATGGTTGGCCTTCTGGGGGTTGCCGGGCCGATGGGGAACCGATGACCCGCGGGCAGTCGGCAAGGGCAGAGGAAAGCGGCACTGCGAATCTTCGCCCACTCCAGGACGGAGAGAGCACGGGGAGCACGTTAGCGAATTTCTGAAACCGCGTACTAACGCGCCCGCAGCGCCCCGCGGGCGATCAACTCATCGACCTTTGCGATTTCTCCGGACAGCGGCTGATCGCCGCTCAGCGTTGGGATGAGTTCCCGCGCCGCTTCGATCGGCGGGCTCGATCGCAGCGGCCGGAGGCAATCCAGCGCGCGAGCTGCCGTCAGCGCCTCGATCGCCAGCACGGTGCGCGTGTTCCGCACCACGTCCCGGAGTTTCAGCGCCGCGGTCATCCCCATGCTTACGAAGTCCTCTTTGTTTCCGCTGGTGGTGATCGAGCCGGGCGAAGCCGGGTGGCAGAGCACGCGGTTCTCCCCCACCAGCGCCGCCGCCGTCACCTGCGCCATCATCAGCCCCGACTCCAGGCCGGCGTGGCCCGCCAGGAACGGCGGCAGATCCTCGTTCAGCGCGGGGTTGACCAGCCGGTCGATGCGCCGCTCGGAGATGCCGGCCAGCGCGGTGAGCGCGATGGCCATGTAGTCCAGCGTCAGCGCCAGCGGCTGTCCGTGGAAGTTGCCTCCCGAGAAAATCTCGTCTCCGATGACCAGCGGGTTGTCGGTGGCCGAGTTCAGTTCGATCGAGAAGACGCGCCGCGCCTCGGCCAAGGTGTCGCGCACGGCGCCGTGGACCTGGGGGGCGCAACGCAGCGAGTAGGCGTCCTGGACGCGCCGGCACGCCGCATGGGACGCCCGAATTTCGCTGGCTTCGAGCAGGCGGGCCAAGCGCGAGGCGCTGACTTGCTGCCCGGGAAAGGGCCGTGTCTGGTGGATTCGCGGATCGAAGGCGCGCGGCGTGCCGCGCAGCGCGTCGAGAGTCATCGCGCACACCAGGTCGGCCGTGTCCGCCAGGATCTCGGAGGCCGCGAGCTGCAAGCAACCTACAGCCAGCATGGCCTGCGTGCCGTTCACCAGCGAGATGCCCTCCTTGGAGGCCAGCGTCAGCGGTTCGAGGCCGGCTCGCGCCAGCGCTTCCCCGCCCGGCAGTCGCGCGCCATCGACCTCCGCCTCGCCCTCGCCAATCAGCACCAGCGCGATGTGCGCCAGCGGCGCCAGGTCGCC
>PLEM01000483.1 GCA_003137035.1 Bryobacterales bacterium
CTCCACCATCCGGCGCGAGCGGCCCAACTCGCCCACCGTGACGATTTCATTGTTGACCTTGGCGACGATCTGCTCGAGGATGATGGCGCGCGGAGCGGGCGGCTCCACTTTCGCCGCTGGGGGCGCCGACGCGGGGGCCGCGGGGGGCTCGGGCTCCGGCGCAGGAGGCGGCGTGGGAGCGGGTTCGGGCTGCGATGCTACCGGCTTGGGCGTTTCGGGCGGCGGCGCGACTGGCTTCGGCGATTCGGGCGCCGGCGCAGCCGCGGGCGGCGCATTGCCCGCTCGCCGCAGATCGATCAACAGCCTCTCCCGGCCACCAGGCGTGGAAACGGAATACTCCACAGGCGCCACGAGATCCAGGACGACTCGCGTCACGCCCGGCATTCTCCAGGCAACCCGGATCTGTTTCAGCAGCCCGTCTCCGACTGGAATCAGGTCGACCGTCTTGGCGCCCGGCCGCGGCTTGGAGCCGAACAGGTCGAAATAGATTCGTTCGGGGTTACGCAGACGGGCCGCCTGGTACCGCACCTTCGCGCTGGTCTCAATAACGACCTGAGTGGCCTGGCCTTCGGAAAGGAAATAGATTGGCCCGACCAGAACATCCGCAGCGGGCTGCGCCATCGCGGAGCACAGCACGAGCGCTCCGGCGCCGATCGTCGAGAAGATTCGCACTGGCACTATTGTAGTCCAGGCGCGGAACGGCCTCCGTGCGGCCCACTCGGGAGGCGGGCCGCACGGGCTCAGGGGTGGGTTACGCCTTCCCGACGCGGAGGTTGTTGGTCACCGAGAACACACCGACCACGCCGTTCGCATGGATGCCCGCGAGGTTGCGGTCCATCTGGTTGTCCACGACGCCTTCCAGCGTCACGTGGCCGTTCTTCACGATGATGTGAATGGACGGCAGCGCGCCCATGCTGTAGCGGCCAAGCCCATCGCGCCCGAAGATGGCGCGATACTCCGCCAGCCGCACCCGATTATCGAAGGGCGAGAGCGGCAGCACCTCGATGTTGTTGGCTACTTCGGTTACTCCCGGGATGCGGCGCACCACGTTGCCGGCATCGGATTTCAAGGCCGGCCAGGTTACTTCTCCCGTCAACACCACGCGGCTCCCATCCACCTGGAACGAGAGGCTGTCGAATACGTTGTAATAGGGGAGCATCACCAGTTCGTGCCGCACCCGCTGTTCCAGACTCCGCGGCGCGCTCCCGCTGCTGCCGGCAGCCTGAACCAGCAGCGGCGCGGCAAGGAGTGCCCCAGCCAGAACCAAACCACTTATTCGTCTCATGTCTTTCACTCCTTTCACTATGGGGGATGCGCGCCGCGGACAATGCGTTCCCTTAGTTACGAAGATTTACACCTCGCGGAGTCACCGCAGCAGGTCTTCGAGTTGGAGCTTGGCGTCGGTCTTGGCGTCGCGGTATTTGACGATGACCGGGGTGTAGAGGGAGATGCCCCAGTCTTTGCCGGGGCCGCGGGGGATCAGGCGCGCGCCGGCCACCACCACGGCTTCCTCGGGAATCACCAGCGGCTCGTCGGTGGTCGCGGCGTAGACTTCGCCGCGCACCAGATCGTACACCGGCGTCGAACGGTTCAGAATCGTGCCCGTGCCCAGCACCGCGCGGCGCTTGACCACGGTTCCCTCGTACACGCCGCAGTTGCCGCCCACCAGCACGTCGTCCTCGACGATCACCGGCNNCCACCATCGTGCCCTCGCCGACATACGAGCCCACGTTGATGTACATCGGCGGCATGCAGGTGACGCCGCGGGCGACGTAACAGCCGTCGCGAATGCTCGAGCCGCCGGGCACCATGCGCACCCCGCTTTCCACCGTCAGCCGCTTTACCGGGTAAGTGGACTTATCGAAGAACGGCTNNCCTTCTTGACCCACGCGTTCACGCGCCAGCCGCTCTTCGCGGTAATATCCGGCTCGGCGGCGCGCGCCTCCCCGCTGTTCAGCGCGGCTTTGAACGCCTCGAACAGGCGGAAATGTTCTTCCGTGTAAGTATCCGGCTTCTCGTCGAACAGTCTTTCGATGTCACTTTGCAGCATGAGCTTAGACGAGGCCGAGACTCTCGAGCACCTTCCGGATCCGCGCCAGGTTCTCGGGCTTGGGGGGAACCATGGGCAATCGCCACACCGGCTCGAGCAATCCCATCAGCCCCATGGCAGCCTTCACCGGGATAGGGTTCGACTCGACGAAGTTGANNCGACAGGCGGACCAGGCGCGCCATCTCTGCGGGAATCTCGTTGCCGGCGGTCGAGATCAGCCCGCGCCCGCCCACCGCGATCACCGGCAGCGCCATCACGTCGTCGCCCGAAAGCACGTGGAACCGCTCGGGCGTCTGCGCGACGATCGAGGAGATTTGCGCGATGTTGCCCGAGGCCTCTTTCGCGCCCACGATGTTGTCGATCTCGGCCAGCCGCTTGAAGGTGGCCGGCTCGACGTTGACGCCGGTGCGCCCCTGCACGCTGTAAACGATGATGGGCAGCCGCACGGCGCTGGCGATCGCCTTGTAGTGCTGGTACAGGCCCTCCTGCGTCGGCTTGTTGTA
>PLEM01000020.1 GCA_003137035.1 Bryobacterales bacterium
GCGCTCGTGACGCTCGACAAGGTGTTCGAGTTGGTTGAAGGCAACCTGTCAAATGAGAAGCGCACTGACATTTACCAAATTGCCGAAAGGTTCAAGAACGACGCCGAAGATCACGGCTGGGCACTGCGGGTCGCCAAGGCAATCTGCCTTCTGGAATTCATCCGTGATCTCCCACGCACGGAGGCCAATCTCGCCGCTGTGCTGGTCGATGAAGTAGGTAAAGCGACACCTCTCGCCGAAGTTCAAGCTGCCGTGAAGCGGCTGAATGCCGCTCAGTTCGTCCGCAACACCGAGGAAGGCTGGAAGCTCCAGACCGCTCAAGAGAAGAACTGGGAGACCGAACGCCGGGGCCATCTGGAACCGAAGCCTCGTGAGCGGAATGAACTGGCACGCACCGCACTCGACCAAATCTTCGATGAGCCGGAATTCAAGACCTACCGCTACCAGAACCGCTCGTTCCGCATCGGCATCAGGGTCGATGGCACGAGCATCGGCGACGAGGGTGAACTTCTGCTGACACTGTGCGTGGCCGACGATGCCGACGAACTCACCAAACGCATTGAAGAGACTCGCACCGAAAGCCAGCAGAAGTCCCACGAGAACGATCTCTACTGGCTCTTCTGCCTGACCCCCGAAATCGATGAGTTGGTCGGCCAGCTTCACGCCTCACGCAAGATGGTTGACAAGTACAGCCAACTGAGCGCCCAGCAGAAGATCAGCCCCGACGAGGCAACGTGTCTTCAGGATGAGAAGAACTCGAAGAACGGCTACGAAACCCGACTGCGGGACAAGCTGACCGAGGCGATGGAACGTGGTACGGGCATGTTCCGGGGTGTCCAGAAAGATGCCTCAGCCTTGGGCAAGGGCTTGAGCGAAATCTTGAAGAAGCTATTCGGGCTGGTCGTACCGGACTTGTACCCGAAGCTGCAAATGGGATCTCGGCCCCTCAAGGGCGATGAAGCCGAACAGATCCTCAAAGCGGCTGACCTCAAAGCTCTGCCTAGCGTCTTCTACGTCGGCGATCACGGGCTGGGCCTGGTCGTGAAGGACGGGCACAAGAGCATAGTCAACACGACCGCCCCCGTCGCCAAGGAAGTTCTGGACTACCTGAAGAGCGAACACAGCTACGGCAACAAAGACAGTCGCATGGGCAAGGCGTTGGAGAAGAGATTTGGCGGCACACCATACGGCTGGGAACGTGACATGCTGCGGCTGATCCTCGCTACGCTGTTTCGGGCTGGCGAGATCGAGGTCACGTATCAAGGCAACCGCTTTCACAACTACCAAGATCCGGCGTCCCGGACACCTTTCACCAACAATCCGGCCTTCCGTTCTTCTTTGTTTTCGCCCCGGCAATCGGTGGGCCTCAAAACGCTCACCCAGGCGGTACAGCGATTGGAAGACCTCACCGGAGAGGAAGTCGATGTGGAAGAAGGAGCCATTGCGACGGCCTTCAAGAAGGTCGCTGCTGAGGAACTGGAGAAGCTGTACCCGCTGAAAGCCACCGCCGAAGCCCATCGTCTTCCGATTCTGTCCATGTTGTCCGAGTATCAGCAAACGCTCGCTGGGATTCAATCGTCCGCTTCGGACGACTGCGTTCGTATTCTCACGGAGGATGGCAAGGACTTCGGGCAAACCCGAGACAAGGTTCGCAGATTACGGGAATCGCTGAATGCCGAGGCCCTCGGAGTCTTGCGGCAAGCCCGTCAAGCAACGGACCAAGTGTGGCAACGCCTCGCCGCTCACAACCCGCCGCCGGAACTCGGAACGACGGTTGAGGAATTGAAGGGCCTTTTGGCCTCCGAGTCGTTCTTGGATTCCTGGGACGAGATCGCCACCAGTACCAAAACGGTGCTGGAAGCCTATCGCAATGCCTACTGCAAGTTGNNCCTACGAGTCGGCCATTGGTGGGATCAAGAACCGCACCGAGTGGGCACCGCTGGAGGCGAACAACCCCAGCATGGCCGCTGCGTTGCTGTCGCCGCTTCAAGGTCGGATTGGCACCGATGATGACAAGGAATCGGTGAAAGGCGGTAAATCGCTTGGCAAGTCGAGCCTCACCGAGATGGAATCGGACCTTGCAGCCGTCGATGGGCTGAAATCGTCGGTCCTGGTCAAGCTGCAAGAGCTTTCGATTGGCGGCGAGAAGAAGGCACCCGTGCGAAAGATTCGAGTTTCGGAGTTCTTCAACCGCCCAATTCAGACGCAAGCGGAACTCGATAAAGCCCTCGACCTCATACGGGACTCCCTTCAGAAGTGCATTGATGAAGGCGCAGTCATCATTCTGGAGTGAACGATGCTGACTCCTCGACAGATCTTTGAAGCCAACACTCGGCCTGCGGACCTGAAGCAGCTTGTGGTGGCATCGCAGCCGCACGGGACAGCGTGACCATGAACCAAGAGATTCGCAACAAGCTCCGCAACGTCGTGACGCAGTGCCGCAAGCTGCTCGAAGACTCAATTTCACAGGAGCTTGAGGGGAAGTACGGCATCTTTGCCAAGAAGGACCAGGTCACCGCCGATCCGAACGCCAAGATGACCCACTTGACCGAAGAGGAGCAGGCGGCACGAAAAGACATTCTCGATCACTTTGGCCACATCAAAGCACGTGGCTTCAAGCCGAAGGAAGCGTTCGACCAGTTGGTGCGGGAGATCGCCTTTACGCACCTGAACCGCCTCTGTGCCTACAAAATGATAGAAGCCCGTGAGGTATACGTCGGCGGCCAGAAGGTCCGTGAGGCGGTAAGCCGAGGCATCAACTCCAATGGCGTGAAGTTCTACCTGGCGGACCACCCTGACGAAGAGCGCATGTTCAATACGGGGCATCAGG
>PLEM01000295.1:0-4973 GCA_003137035.1 Bryobacterales bacterium
AAATGAAGCTCACGTCGCAGACGGCGAGGTCGATGCGCTCGCCGACGTCCTCGAATCGAAGATAGCGCGCGTTGAGGCCCTCGCGCAGCGCCACGCGCGGATCGGTGCGCAGCTTCCAGTCCAGTTGCCCGGCGCNNAGCCGCCGGTCGAGGCGCCTACATCCAGGCAGACGCGCCCCTCCACCTGGATGCCGAAGCCCTCGATCGCGGCCGCGAGCTTCAGTCCGCCCCGGCTCACGAAGGGCAGGCGCCCCGCGAGCTCGATGCGGCTCTCGATGGCCACGGTGTGGCCGGATTTGGCGGCTTTCTGGCCGTCGACGAAGACCTCGCCCGCCAGGATCAGCGCCTGGGCTTTGGCGCGCGATTCCACCAGCCCGCGTTCGACGAGCAACTGATCGAGCCGCCGCCGGCTGGGGGCTTTCATTTGGTGCGCTGAACGATCAGGCCGGCGACCTCGCGCAGACGCTGGGCGCGATCGCCAAAGGGCTCGACGGCCCGGAGGGCGCTCTCGCATTCCTGTTTCGCCATGCGGTGCGATTCGGCGAGGCCGTAGACCGCCGGGAAGGTGATCTTGTGCTGCGCGGCGTCCTTTCCCGCCGTCTTGCCGAGTTCCGCCGAGGACCGCTCGACGTCCAGGATGTCGTCGACGATCTGAAACGCCAGCCCGATGTGTTCGCCGTAACAGGTGAGCGCCTGCATTTGGTCGCTGGCCGCGCCGGCGCAGATCGCGCCCATCCGGACACTCGCGCGCAGCAGCGCCCCGGTCTTGGCGCGATGGATGCGCTCGAGCAGCTCGGCGGTGGGCGGCTGGCGCTCCCCTTCCAGATCCGCCACCTGCCCGCCGATCATTCCGCCTACCGTGCCGGAGGCCGTCGACAGCTCGCCGATCAGCCAGGCCTTCCGGGAGTCGTCGACTCCGCCCGCGCGCGAGAGCAACTCGAAGGCGACGGTCAGCAGCGCGTCGCCCGCGAGAATCGCTATGGCCTCGCCGAACTGCTTATGGCAGGTGGGCCGGCCGCGGCGGAGATCGTCGTTATCGAGCGCCGGCAGGTCGTCGTGGATCAGCGAGTAAGTGTGGATGCACTCCAGCGCGCAGGCCGCCACCTCGGCCCCGGGCGCGGATTCGGACACCGTGCCCGCGGCCGCCAGGCACAGGATCGGGCGAATGCGCTTCCCCCCCGCGAAGAGGCTGTAACGCATGGCCTGGTGGATCACCTCCGGCGGCGTCTTCTCGCTGGGAATCAGCCGATCCAGCTCGTGGTCCACCAGCCGCTGCTGTTCGGCGACGTAGTCGAGGAAGTTCATGCCTTGTCCGGACGGAAAGGCTCGGGCTGGATTTTGCCGTCCTTCTTCAGAAGGATCTCCACGCGAGTTTCCGCCTCCTCGAGCTGCTTGCGGCAGGTATCGCTGAGCGCGACGCCTTTCTCAAAGAGTTCCAGGGCGCGCTCGAGCGGCAGGTCGCCGCCCTCCAGTTCCTTGACCACCTTCTCGAGTTCCTCGAGCCCGGCCTCGAAGCTGGCCAACGGTTTTTCCGGTTCCGGTTCTTCGGGCATTGGTCTATTTTATCCGTTGTCGCGGGCGCGTGTGATGGCGGCGATGCGGGCGGCGATGCGGGCTTCGAGGGAGACGGGGAACAGCCACCAGGTGGACATGCGGAGCCGCCGGGGAATCTCCTGCATGATGCCATCCGCTTTTACCAGAGCCTGAATGTAGGTGGCGGGGTCGCCGGTGGCCTGGATGGCTTTCGCGTCGGCTTGGGCGTCCAGGCGGCGCGCTCCCAGCACTATCAGGGCCCAGAGGCAAAGGATGGTGGCGACAGACACGATGGGCGCCAAGGACCGCGGGGCCGCGAGTATTCCGAAGACCGCGGCGAGGACGGTGCCCATCCAAGGCAACAGCGGGATCCGCGGGGAGTCCGGCGCCGCCTGCCGTGCGAGAATCGCATCCAATTCGGCGTCATTCAGGCGCTCAACGTATACTCGCGGCAACAGAAGGCCGTGCGCAACAGCCAGGCGGCGGGAGTGGTCGGGCAGAACTTGGACCCGGGTTCGTCCGGGACCACGGTCCAGCGACTCTAGCCAAGCCAACTCCCTCGGCCATGCTTGGAGAGACAGCCAGATATCAGCTCCGATCACGCAGACAACAAAAACAACAAACCCGACCGGGACCCACCACGAGCCCCTTACAGCGACCGCGAGAGGCTGTCCAACCGCCAACAGAAGCACCGCCGCGCTGATTCGCACGCGCGGCGGCCCGATGTCACGGTACCTGATGAACCAGCGCACGTAGTCCGCGAGGGGCACGAAGAGCCACAAGCAGACAACCATCACCGAGAGCCAGAACCAACTCACGTGCGATATGGTTCTAAGCAAGACCGCCGCCGGCCGGCTCGGCAGCAGCTTGAAGAAGACCGAGGGACCGACCACGACGACGATCAACGCAGCAAGCAGCACGACCAGAAACCGCTTCATATTCCGTATCCTACGCGATCTTTCACAGTTACAAAAGCAATGGCCGCAAGTATTTCCCGGTGTAGGAGGCCTCGACGGCGGCGATTTGCTCGGGGGGGCCTTGGGCGACGATGCGACCGCCTAAGTCGCCGCCTTCGGGGCCTACGTCGATGATCCAGTCGGCGTTGCGGATCACTTCGAGGTTGTGCTCGATGATCAGGACGCTGCCGCCGTTCTGGATCAACTTTTGAAAGGCGTCGAGTAACTGGGCGATGTCTTCGAAGTGGAGACCGGTGGTGGGCTCGTCGAAGATGAAGAGCGCGCCTTCGCAGGAGGCCTGGGCCAGGTGCGCGGCCAGCTTCACGCGCTGGGCCTCGCCGCCGGAGAGCGTCGTGGCGGACTGGCCCAGCCGGAGGTATCCCAGCCCGACCTGCGCCAGCACACGCAGTTTGCCCAGCAGCCGGGGGACATCAGCGAAGAAACTCAGCGCTTCCTTGACGGTTAGTTGCAGCACTTCGTGAATGTTCAGGCCGTGGTAACGAATATCCAGCACGGTGGACTTATAGCGCGTGCCCTTGCACTCCTCGCAGACCAGCTCGACATCGGCGAGGAACTGCATCTCGACGGTCACCGTGCCGTCGCCCTGGCAGACCTCGCAGCGCCCGCCGGGAATGTTGAACGAGAAATTGCCCGGAGTGTAGCCGCGGCGGTCGGCCTCGGGCGTGGAGGCGAAGAGGTCGCGGATGATGTCGAAGGCCTTGATGTAGGTGACGGGGTTGGAGCGCGGGGTGCGNNTGGATTTGCCGGAGCCGGAGACCCCGGTGATGGCCACCATCATGTCGAGCGGAATCTCGACGTCGATATTCTTGAGATTGTGCAAGTGCGCGCCGGTTACTTTCAGCTTGCGCTTGGGGTTCACCGCGCGGCGTGTGCGGGTGCGGCGGGTACCGTGATCGCCGCGCAGCCAGGCCGCGGTGAGCGAAGCCGCGCCGTCCGCGATCAGTTGCGGATACGAGCCCTCGAAGATGACGCGGCCGCCGTTCTCTCCGGCGCCGGGACCCAGGTCGACGATATGGTCGGCCGAGCGCATCACGTCGGCATCGTGCTCCACCACGATGATGGTGTTGCCCAGGTCGCGCAGCTCCTCGAGGATGCGAATCAGGCGGCCGGTGTCGCGGCAGTGCAGGCCGATGGAGGGCTCGTCCAGCACGTAGCAGGCGCCCACCAGGCGCGACCCCAGGCAGGTGGCGAGCTGGATGCGCTGGGCCTCGCCGCCCGAGAGGGTGGCCGAGAGCCGGTCCAGCGTCAGGTAGTCCAGGCCCACGTCGCAGAGGAATTTCAGGCGCTGGCGGATTTCGAGCAGGATCTTGTCGGCGATGGCCGTTTCCTCGGGGCTGAGCTCGAGGCGCTCGAAGAAGGCGTGGGCTTCGGCGATGTTCAGCGCGGTCACTTCGGCCAGGTTCCGGCCGCCCACGCGCACGTTCAGCGCCTCGGCGCGCAGGCGTGCGCCGTGACACACCGGGCATTCCGCATAGCCCCGGTAGCGGCTCAGGAACACGCGCACGTGCACCTTGTATTTCTTGGTTTCGAGGAAGGCGAAGAATTCGCGCACTTGCTTGAGCACCAGGTCGCGTTCCTGGCGATTCAGTTCGGAGAACGGTACGTCGAACCGCACGCGGCCGGCGGTGCGGCGCCGCATCAGATCGAGGAAGCGCATGTATTGCGGCGTGGTCCAGGCTTCGATGGCATGACCGTCGAGCGAGCGCGACGGGTCCGGGATCACCCGGTTCAGATCGTAGTCGATGGTGTTGCCGAAGCCCTGGCAGCGCGGGCAGGCGCCGAACGGGTTGTTGAAGCTGAACAGGTGCGGCTCGGGCGTCACGAATTCGATGTGACAGGTCTTGCAGGAGAACTTCTCGCTGAAGAAGAGACTGTGCGGCGGCTGCGCGCCGGCCTGCTCGAAGATCACCTCGCCGGCTTCGCGGTAACAGATCTCGAGGCTGTCGACGAGGCGCTGGTGCAGGTCGGGCGCCATGACGATGCGGTCGGCCAGGACGAAGACCGGGCGCGAGAAGTCGATCTCGAGTAGCGACTCGGGGGTGGAGAACTCGTAGACATTCCCGTCCTGGTAGAGGCGATTGAAGCCCTTCTGGCGCAGTTCGAAGAGCCGGTCGCGCAGTTCGGCGGCCTTCCCTTCCCCGGCGCGGATCGGAAACAGCACGTACCAGCGCGACCCCGGCGCTTCGCGCAACATCCGCCGAGCGACCTGGTCGACGGTATCGCGCTGGACGAACTGGCCGCAAGTGGGGCAGTAGGTGCGCCCGGCGCGCGCGTAGAGCAGGCGCAGGAAGTCGTAGAGTTCGGTGGAGGTCGCCACCGTGGAGCGCGGGTTGCGCGTGGTGTTCTTCTGGCGGATGGCGATGGGCGGCGCGAGGCCGTCGATTTCGTCCACGTCGGGCTTTTCCATGCGCTCGAGGAACTGGCGCGCGTAGGCCGAGAGCGACTCGACGTAGCGCCGCTGGCC
>PLEM01000295.1:4978-17413 GCA_003137035.1 Bryobacterales bacterium
ATGGAGTCTTCCACAGGCGGCGATATCCAGGGGTGTCTATCATTTCAGGATACTACGGGGGTGCGGATGGGCCTGCGAGGGATGGGAGTGGCAGACGAAACCGCGTACCCCACGGGAGCAATTGGGGACGCGGGCGGTTTCGGCTGCGTCGGGGCGACGTGTAAGTTGCGGGGGATGCTGGGGCTTGGCGGCAAATTGGGTTCGTTTCGTTCCGCGGGTTTTTTGGGCGGCGCGGGGGTGTGGCGGGAGCGGGCGTCGAGGAGGCGGTCGAGGGCTCTGTAAAACTCGCGTTGGAGGACGTTTTCGTAGCGGGCCAGCTTGGCGAAGGGGTCGCCGCAGGAGTCCCGGTAGAACAGGATGCCGAGCTGGCGGGTGTCCTCGTCGAACTGCTTGTCTGGGGCGAGGCGGGCGGACGGCTGATCGTCATCCCCGTCTTTTCGGCAATCCACCTCACGGACCTTACAGAGGCGGCAGGTGAAGAAACCGGTCTCGATGCGGGTGAGGCGCTGGAGGCGCCACTGAGAGGCGGCCATCTGGTGGACCAGGAAGGTTTCCAGCGGGCCCTCGGGCTGGTGCTCGGCTTCGAGGGCGGCGAGGAGCTCGAGGTATTGGGCGCGGTCCTCGATGGGGAGGACGATCTGGCGGGCGAGCAGGCCGTGGCGGAGGGAGTTGAGGCTGGCGCGGGCCTTGCCGTCGGGGGTTTTGGGCCCGGTGGAATGCCGGGCGTTTTCGCGGTTGGCGTTGATCTGGCGTTGGGTAGACATAGTTGTCCTGTCGATTCCAGATAAACATGGGTGGGCGGAGTCAGACGGGGGATTTTGGGGTATGTTGTTGTGGGGGTGGGAGAAAAGACGTGGGGTTGGCGGGGACCCACGCGGCGGTGGGGTGGGAAGGGGGCGAGGAAAGCAAGCGTGCAAGAAGTGGGAGTTCAGGGGAGGCACCCTGGAAATGGCGCCCATCAGGAGAGAATCACTCCAATGACCGCAGCGGCAGAGGTAGACAGGCGGGGGTTGTTTCGACCGGGGCTGGGTGATAGACTCACCGTTCTACGGTTCAGCGGAGATTTTGATGGCCACCATGGAGACACGATGCGGCGAGGTCACGGTGACTCACAGTGATAGAGGTCTCCCGACCTACCAGGTCGAGGTTTTTCATGATGGCCTACATAAGTACGCGGTCGTTCATTCGAGGAACCAGGACATCCTTCGGAAGAAGGTCGTTGCGCTGGCCCTGCAGTGGAACGAGCTGTGGAGTAAGCAGTCGGCCGCCGAGCGGCGTTTGCAGCAGGCACACGAAGCGAAGGATGCACGCAGAGTGCACCTCGAACGGCAGAAGGAAATTGCCGCCGAGCGCACCTCCGAGGCCCAAAGCCTCATGGAATCGTTGCGGCGCATCCTGCCCACCGGAGTCGAAAGCGACTGCAAGCTGGATTGGGAGCGCCTCAAGATAAGGACTGAGTTTCCCAAGAAGGCCCCGGCAGAGCCTGAGGTAGGGCCGGAGCCCGTCTGGAAGGCCCCCCCTCCCCCACCGAGCCGTTCCGGTCTTACGTATCCGGCCGCCCTCGGTCTCTTCGATAAGCTGATCCCTTCAAGAAGGAAGGCCAAGCTTGCGGAGGCCGACGCCCGATTCGACGCTGACATGCGGAATTGGCAGGAGAACTGCAATGCCCTCGCATTGGCGCACCAAGATGCTATGGCCACGCACTTTGTCAGGTCAAAAGCCGTGAGGGAAGCGCATGCGCTTGCTGTGAAGCAATGGCAGGAAGAGAAGGCCGCGTACAATGCCGAACAAGAGAGACAGCACGCAGAAATCGATGCTCTTCGCGCGCGATATGAATCGAAAGATCCGGAAGCCGTCGTCGATTACTGTGAGACAGTCTTGTCAGGCTCGGATTGCCCAGATTGCATCCCGCATCACTTCGAGTTCGACTTCAACCTGGAGTCCGGGGTCCTTCTGGTCAACTGCAAGCTTCCGGCACCGGCTGATCTTCCGACGTTGGTTGAAGTGAAGTACATCCAGTCGACCGATACCTTTTCGGAGAAGAAGCTGCCTGAGGCGCAGGTTGTACAGTTGTACGACGACGTTCTGTACCAGTTGACCCTGCGGACGATTCATGAGCTGTTTCAGAGCGACACAATCGGGGCGCTTGCGGCCGTCGTGTTAAACGGCATGGTGACCTCTGTCGACCCGCGCACCGGGAATGAGGTCACAGCCTGCATCATGTCAGTGCAGGCTTCGCGGGATGCGTTTACTGCCATCAACCTAGCCAAGGTGGATCCGAAGGCCTGCTTCCGGCAACTTAAGGGCATTGGAAGCTCGAAGCTCCACAGCATCACGCCGGTGCCAGCTATCATGGAACTGCGGCGCGAAGACAGCCGGTTCATAACGTCTTATGCTGTCGCCGAACGTCTGAACGAAGGATGCAACCTGGCGGCGATGGACTGGGAGGACTTTGAGCACCTGATCCGCGAGATCTTTGAAAAGGAGTTTGCATCGTCTGGCGGTGAGGTCAAAGTAACCCAGGCGAGCCGAGATGGAGGCGTGGACGCCATCGCATTCGATCCCGACCCTATCCGCGGTGGAAAGATCGTCATTCAGGCCAAGAGGTATGCATATACTGTCGGCGTGGCAGCCGTCAGGGACCTGTATGGCACGGTCATCAACGAGGGGGCAACTAAGGGGATTCTGGTGACGACCTCAGATTATGGGCCCGATGCCTTTGCGTTCGCCAGCAATAAACCGCTGCAACTGCTGAGCGGCTCCAATCTATTGCATCTGCTTGGAAAGCACGGGGTGAAGGCACACATCAACTTGACTGAGGCGCGCAAGCTGGCGCAAGAAAGAGCGGCGAAGACCGACACCCATGACACGTAGTTGGACCGCCGGCGGCGTTGCTGATGCCAGCCGCGGTCTGCAACAGCTCTCGACGAGCGTTCGGATCTGTCCCCTGAGGCTCCGCAAGGATCATCGCTCTCGGTGGCGCAGGGTGGTTGTGCAGCTATTTGACGCAACGACGGTTGCCGATTGTCTAGAACTCATTGCCATTGTGGGAGTTCGTCAATCGTAACTGGTATTCCTGTTCTTTGGGCTTCACGCCATCCGTTACGTATGCTCCTGATTGTCTGTTCTGTAGCTTTCAGATTAAACTCACAATCCTTGTCGGCCTGACAGATACAGGAAACAAACATCTGAGCCCATGATCGAACCTCTGAGCAACGGAATCGATGTACCTTGGCATGGGGTCTGCAATGAAATCCTCTACGGTGCCGTCGTGCCTCAGCAACTTGCGGACCGTCAATCCGTCACAGCCGATAATGGTGCGCTTGACAGCGGCCAAGACATATGGCCCTGTTCCGCCTCGCGCTGTCCAGCCGCGGCGGCCTGGAGGCGCTGTGCGTCCGTGGGGGCCTTTGACGGCGGGTTCGGCGGGATAACAGGGCGTCCCGTCATCTCGAATGCCCCACTTCTGCTCGCTATTGCTTTTCGTAAACTGCTAGTGCGGCAACCGGCGTTCCATCGGCGTCGGTGCCTTCACTCGTAATCGTCATGGTCTTGCCGTCTTCCGATATGACCTGCCGCCCCCGAACATGGAACTTACCGCCCGTCTTCTTGTCCTCAAACGTGCAGGTATGGGCGTCAATCGGTGTGAACGAGTAAGTGTCCCAAGGTGCTCCAGCGATGGGGTATTCCTTGCCGTCAAACCTGAGCGGCCCAGCGAAATGGATCGCAGTACCGTCCTTTAGTTGCCCGGTAAAGGTGCCTTTCACTCCCTCGTCAACCGCCTCATACACTGCGGTAAGACTCGTGACTGGGTTTGTGCCTGGAGGCGTGCGTTTGGATTTTGCCAAATTCAACTTCCAGGTTCCAATCGAGTTGTCAGCCAGTTCTGCAGCGACGTTTCGCATTGGTTTTCCTTTCCGTGGTCGCTTTGAGACTCTCACATCCGGAATTATAGGCGTGGGCTATGGCAAAAGCAAGCGGGCGTTTCGGTCACCTACTTATTTGGCTTGACAGGTAGTTTTCGATGCATCGGGCGGAGCCGGCCTGCCGACGGGGATGGAGCGAGAGCTGAGCCGCCGGGCGCGCGAGCAAGGAGTCAAGCTCGCGCGGGGTTGAGAGCTTATAGAACGCCTTCTCGGGCGAGAAGTAGACGAGGACCTTCTTGCCCGCGCCGATCAGGTTCAGGACGTTGTGCAGCGTGCCCTTGCTCCGGCCGTCCCAGAGCATCACGCCGCATTTCGCCTCGTGCGCCATGGCGATATCCTTGGCAGCGTAGTAGGCGAAGTCCTTCCGCGACGAATCGGCGTGGATCTTTGTTGGAGTAGCCGCGATCCGCCAAGAACTGTTGGACTGCCTTGTCCGCTCCGCTGGCGTCGCCGACAAGGATCTGGCAGCCCTTCTGAATCAGGTCTTCCAGGCGCGCCCGAATCACGGCATTCAAGTTGGAGACCGCCCGCGATCCGCCGATGAAGACGGTCGTCATGACCTCAGGCGCCCAGGAGCCCGATCGGATTGATTCTCGAAGGCACGGTCAACATCAAGTGCGGTGCTTGCAGAATCCCTGGCAACCGCTCCCTCGCGGTCGCGGCTCGGTTACGGCTCCAGACCGAGCCGCGGGCGCGCCGTCGCGCACGTTCCCGGTAGAATCGGAAACATGGTGGCTCTGCCCTGGTTGCGTTGGTACAAGCGGGAGCGGCGAGAGCTGCCTTGGCGGAAAACCAAAGACCCGTACCCGATCTGGATCTCGGAGATCATGCTCCAGCAGACGCGGGTGGCGGCCGCCATCCCGTATTATGAGCGGTTCCTCGAGCGGTTCCCGAATGTCGAGGCGCTGGCCGCGGCGGCGGAAGAAGAGGTGCTCGCGCAGTGGAGCGGCCTGGGCTACTACTCGCGCGCGCGGAACCTGCTTCGTGCCGCCAGGCTCATTGTCCAGAGCGGCGGATTCCCGCGCGACTACGACTCGATTCGCACGCTGCCCGGGGTTGGCGACTATACGGCGGCCGCCATCGCCAGCATCGCCTTCGGCCTGCCGCGGGCGGCCTTGGACGGCAACGTCATCCGCGTGCTGGCGCGGCTGCTCGATGAGAGGGGCGACATCGGCTCGGCGAAAACCCGAAAGCGCCTGGCGCAGGCGGCGGAGCGGCTTCTGGACCGCAAGCGGCCGGGGGAGTTCAACCAGGCGCTGATGGAACTGGGCGCCACCATCTGCCTGCCGCGCGAGCCGCAATGCCCTCGCTGCCCGTTCGCCGCGATGTGCCAGGCGCGCCGCAGCGGCGTCGAGCGCCAACTGCCGGTGAAGCGGCGCGCGGTGCAGTGGGTGCGTGTCGCGAAAACGCTGCTGGTGATCCGCAAGGGGGATCGCATCCTCCTGCGCCAGCGGGATGCGGCCTCGTCGCAGATGGCCGGCTTCTGGGAATTACCCGAGGCGGAACTACTGCCGCGGGCGGTGCTGGGAGAGAGGCTTGCCACCGTGGCGCACACCATTACCAACCACCGGTACCGGCTCAGCATCGTGAGTGCAACTCTCCGGCGGGTTCCACGCGGCTTCTCGTGGATTGAAAAGGAGGAACTCAGCCGCATTCCTCTGAGCACCGCAAGCCGCAAGGCGCTGGCTAGTCCGCATTTCTCACCGGCAACCTGCTGCGGCGCGCGATAGGGCCGCACCTACTGCGTTGCGCTCGGCCGCCGTCCTCGACGTACCGCTCAAGTACGCCTCCGGTCGCCGGCCGTCGCACGCCTTGTATTTGCGGCCCTCTCATCGCGCCTCGCGACGGTCGCAGTGAGAAATGCGGACTGGAATTCTTTGAGAATCCTGCCGGGCTGGAAGCACTTACTCTCCTTAGACCATTTCACAATGCGAAGCAGCGCCCGCACCCTCTGGGCGGTCGCGCTGGGCCTGGCGCCGCTCTGGGCTCAGGACGGCTGCAAACCGCTAGCGCCGTGTTACACCGCGGCGGGGGTAGTGAACTCCGCCAGCGGCGAGGCCGGCTTCCTCGCCCCCTACACTTTCGCCACCGTCTATGGCACAAACCTGGCGTTCGCCGAGCGGAGCCGCACCGCCGCCGACACGCTGCCCGGCATTGGCGGGTTGAATGTCATGGTCAACGGAATCGTCTCGATGGTGTTCTACGTTTCCCCGACGCAGGTGAATTTCCTGGCGCCGGCCTCGGTGCGGGCGGGAGAGGCCACCCTCCAGTTCATCCGCGAGGGCCAGAACGGACCGGCGGTAAAGGTCACCCTGCTCGATGCGGCGCCGGCGCTGTTCTGCTTCCTGGATACCCCGCAGTGGGCCATCGCGCAACGCATGCCGGACTTCTCCCTGGCCACGCCCGATTCCCCCGCCCTGCCGGACCAGTACGTGATCCTGTACGCAACCGGGCTGGGTGGCTACGCCATGCCGGTAGACGACTACGTGCCGCCGCAGTCCGCCATGCAAATCGAGCGGCGGCCGGCGTTTCAGGTGCTGCTGGACGGCGTCCCGGTGGACGACCGCAGGGTGGAGTACGTCGGCAGCGTGGTCCACTACTGGGGGCTTATCCAGATCAACCTCAAACTGCCGCCGGACACCGGCAGCGCCCCGGAAATCCGTCTGGCGCTAGGCGCCTCCACCAGCCGGGCCGGCGTCCACCTGATGGTGCAGCCTCAGTCCGCAATCCGTCCGTAAGTGCATTACGCCTGGGACCGCTCCCTTGCGGTCGCGGCTCTGTTTCGGCTCCAGACCGAGCCGCGACCGCCAGGGAGCGGTTGCACCCGGCCGGTGCGCGGCTGGATTGCGGCCTCAGTAAGTGGCCGTAACGCAGGCCGTTCGGGGCGCGTTTAAGAATATGACGGAGTAGAATGGGGGAGAGGAGTGCATATGCCGCTGGGTAGGATGGTCGCTGTGCTCGTGGCGGGTTCCCTGTCGATGGCGGCGCAGGAGACGCCGGCCGCCCCCGCGCAGGCCTGGCCGAAGACGGAGGCTGCGGCGGCGGACGGATACGTGGTGGATCCCGGCACACGCATCCCGCTGAGCCTGATCAACAGCGTCAGCACCAAGCACTCTGGGGAAGGCGACCGGGTGTACCTGGAGACCGTGTTCCCGATCCTGGTGAAGGGGCGCGTCGTGATTCCGCCGGGCAGCTACGTGGCGGGTACCATCACGCAAGTGAAGCGGCCGGGGCGCGTGAAAGGCCGCGGGGAGTTGTACCTGCGCTTCGACTCGCTCACGCTGCCCAACGGCGTGACCCGCGATTTCCGCGCGCGGATCGGCGGGATCGACGGGCGGGCCAGCGAGGAACTCGATAAAGACGAAGGCAAGATCCGCAGCGAGGGAAACAAGAGCGGCGACGCGCGCACGGTGGCAGAGGCGGCAGCGGCCGGAGCCTCGGTAGGCGCCATCGCCGGCGGCGTCTCGGGGCACTACGGAATGGGTACTGGAATCGGCGCGGCAGCCGGAGCCGCCGCGGGCCTCATGGCCGTGCTGCTCTCGCGCGGCCCGGATGCCGTGCTGGCCAAGGGGTCCACGCTCGAAATGGTCCTGGACCGCCCGGTCCGCTTCGAGGAGAACGATCTGGACTTCAGCCACTCGATGAGCCGGGCGCCCACGGCGAATTCCGGCGACGGTCCCCAGCCCGGCAAACACAATTCGCTTCCCATGCCCGGCCGGCGCTGGCCCATGTAGCCCGATTACTGCTGCTTGACGGTTTCGCCCTTGCGCAGGAGCGTGGGCGCCTTGCGTTTGTTCTTCTCGTCGGCCGCGGCTTTGGCTTCGGCGGCCTTCTTCTGCTGGAGATCCTTGGGCTGGGTGATCGATTCCAGCTCCTTCTTTTCGCGCTCCCGGCGCGCCTGGACCTCGGCTCCGCGCTGCTCCAGGTCCTGGGAGGACGCCTCGAGGCTTTCGCGCGTCGCGTCGATGGCCTGGGTGAGCGCGAACTGGTAGCGTCCCAGGTCCTTGGGCTGGCCGTCGCGGACCTTTTCGAGCACCGGCAGAATCTCCTTCTCCGCGCTGCCGACAGCCTCCATGCCCACCTCGATGCTCACCTTGCGCTGCAGCGCGTCGTCGGCCACGGTGTCGATGGCATCGACGATCTGGGTGTACTGCTCGAGCAGATCGTGCACCAGCACGGACCGGCCGGCCTTCTCCTCGCTCAGCAAGTGCTGGACCTGGTCCAGACGCTGCCGGGCGAAGTGCACATACAGTTTGAGACGGTCGTTGGGCTCCTGCGCCTCGCGGACCTGGTCGACCTCATCGGCGGTCAGAAAGTCACGCTGGGCAAGGGCCGGGAGGGCCGCGAAAACGAGAAGGACTATCCAGGGTTTCAGCATGTCGTGGTTCCACACCAAAGTACGAAATACGAAGTACGAAGTACGAAGTGGGAGCCGGTGCGTGGGTTGTACTTCGTACTTTGTAATTCGTACTTCGTCATTTCTTCTTTCCTCCCATGATCCCCGCCAGCAGTTCGTCGTGGATCTTCTGGATGGCCGCGAGCACTTTGTCGATCTGGTCGCGGTCGAGCGCGCTCATGGTCTCGCGCAGATCGGTAAGCCGGCGCAGGAGTTCGCGAGTTCTGATTTCCGCTTCCTTGAAATGCCTGGGGCTCTTAACCGGGCTCTTGCCGGTCTCGCGGAGCGACGCATAGGCCAGCTCGACCGATTGCGACACCTCATCCAGGGCGGCGTTGGCCTGCTCGGCATCCTCCTTCTTCGAGTACGCTTCCTCGGCAGCCTTCTGGGCGACGGCGGCATTGTCCAGCGCACGGCTGGCGCGCTTCTCCAGGTTGGGTTCCGCTTTAATGGCCGAGAGGTCCGCGGCGCCGAGCGCAAGTGGAATTGACAACGAAACCAGCAACGCGGCCAGGCGGATCACGCGGCGCTACCTCCTGTTCAGTTCATTCTCAATGATACGAATTCTCTGCCGGGCCTTGAACTCCTCGTTCGGGCTCTTGCCCTGGTCGGTGGCCAGGAAGCTCTGGTAGCTGGCGAGGGCGCCCTTCAAGTCGTGCAATCGGTCCAGAATGATGGCGCGCAAGAAGTGGTGCCCCGGGCCCTCGGCACCCAGGGTCTTGATGCGATCCAGCGCCGCCAGGGCCTGCGGGAAGTTCTCGAGCGAGATCAGCATGGCGGTGAACTCGTTCCATGCCTCCACGGAGGCCGGCCGCGCCTGAATCACGCGCTGGAACTGGGCGGCGGCCTCGGCGAACTTCCGTTGGTCGCGCAACTCGCGGCCAAACGCCATGCGCAGGTCCAGATTGTCCGGCTCGGCCGCCACGGCCTGTTCCAGGAGCGGAAGTTCCTTCTCGGGCTGGTGGTTCTTGCGATAGGCCTGCGCCAGCGCCAGGCGGTTGGCGGCGGTAGGAGACTTCGCCACAGCCGACTCCAGCAGCGGAATCGCTTCCGCCGGGTTCCCCGATTCGAGCAGCAACTCTCCCAGGCGCTCCCGCGCGGCTACGTTCTCGGGGAACTGCCGGTAGAGGGCGATTGCCTCGGCCGACTGGCCGTTCTTCTCGTAAAGAGGCGCGAGTTCGAGCGCCGCGTCCTTCCAGGCTGGGTCCAGCTCGGCGGCTAGGCGGAAGTGCGCCTCGGCCTCTTTGAGATTGCCGGCGCGCACCTCGGAGCGCGCCACGCCCAGCTCGGCGGGCGCGGATTTCGGATTGAGTTCGAGAGCCGCCCGGTACGCTGCGGCCGCCTTGGCGAATTCCCCACTGTCGAACAGCGCATCGGCCAGGTATAGCCGGGGCCGGAATACCTTCGGCCTGGCGTCGACGGCCGCCTGAAGAAGAGGCACCGCCTCAGGAACCCGCTTACGCCGCAGCAGCACCATCCCGAGGTTCAACTGCGCCTCGTAGAGGCCGGGCTTCAACTCCAGGACTTTCCGGTAGCCGGCGATGGCCTCGTCGTCCTTGCCAGTCAGACTGTTGGCCAGCGCCAGGTGAAACCGCGCCGCGTGGTCGCTCGCATCCGCCTGAACCGCTTTGGAGAAGTATTGCGCCGCCAATTCGTACTTCTGGGCTTCCAGAGCCTTCAGGCCCTCCGCGCTAAAATCGGGGTTCTGGAGGAGCAGGAGCGCGAACGCCGCGGCGGGCCAGTACATGCCCCCATTCTATCCCGCCACTGAAGTCGCGATCCGCGCGCGGTCAGCGCGGCAAAGCGACGCCCAGGCGGCGGGCGGTCTTTGCAATCAACTCCCAGGGACCTGGCAGGATGGGGATGCCCGCGGCGCGGCGCTGGTCTTCCATGCGCCATTCCGGTTCGCCAGCCACCAGGACTTCGCCGTAGCCCGCGGCGGGCGGGGCGCTCTTGATGTGCTCCACCAGCCAGTCCATGCGCGCGTAGAAGGCATCCAGGGGCAGGAAGCGCGCAACGTCGATGGCCAGGAAGGTGTGATTGACCCGCGCCAGGCGCCCGTGGTCGCGAATGCCGGCGACCTCTGGAGCCATTCCGCCTCCGCCCAGCACGCCGCCGAGAATCTCGACCATCAGCCCCAGTCCACTGCCCTTGTAGCCGCCCAGGGGCATCAGGAACCCGGCCAGCGCGGCGTCGAGGGCGGTGGTGGGGCGGCCCTCGGAGTCCAAGGCCCACCCGGAGGGGATCTCGGTCTTCCGGTTCAGCCGGGCCTGCTCGATCTTGCCGAGCGCCACCGTAGAGGTGGCCATGTCCAGCAGCCAGCCGCGGCCTGCTGGGTGCGGAACGGATACGGAAATCGGATTGGTGCCCACCCGCTTGGCCTTCCCTTGCCAGGGCGGAACCTGCGGCGAGGAGTCGCACATCGCGATGCCGATCAGGCCGGCCGCGGAGATGCGCTGGCTCCAGAACGCCGCGGGCCCGAAGTGGCTGGTCTCACGCGTGAGGGCGATGGCGATGCCATACTGGCGGGCCATGCGCACGACGTGCCGGCAGCAGATTTCCGCGGTCACGGAGCCGAGGCCATGTTCGCCGTCGTAGAGCAGGCAAGCCTGGTTCTCGGATGGGACACGACCCTCCGTGGCGGGGTTCACGTCGCCGGCCTCGATCTGGCCGACGTAGTGGGGCAGGAGTTGCAGGCCGTGAGAGTCGACTCCGCGGAGGTTCGCGTAGACCAGCACGGAGGCCACCAGCAGAGCTTTCTCGGGGGCCACGCCGGCGGCTTCCAGTACCCGCCGGCCAAAATCGCGGGCCTCGGATTCGGAGAGCGTCACCGCGGGAGTCACCCGCGATCGCCCTTCTTCTTCGGGGCTTGGCCCCGAGAGGCATCCAGGAGTTCCTCGGCCACCACGCGAGGCTCGTCGATGTTCGCGATGGTCAGGCGGCTGGTTTCGCCGGCGGTTTCGATGGATAGCGTGCCGACCCCGATCAGCCGTTGCCCGAGAGATTGGATCACCGTCACGTCCTGGATCTTCGAGATCTGGATGGTGCGAGTGGTCTTCGAAAGAATGCCGATTTCGTAGCGCAGCTTGTCGCCGGCGAAGATCAACCTGGTGAAGCGCCGGCGGATGCTCCCTGCGATCGGATAGAGGAACAGCAGGCCCGGGAAGACCAGCAACCAGGCAGGCGCGGTGGGGTAGTAGTTGACGTAGAGGAACACCGCGACGCAAAACAAAGTGAACGCCGCGGTGTACTGGAACCGGATCCACTTTCGGGTAGGTTGAACGACTATGTCCGCCATGAAGCCTCCACGTCATTCTACAGCGCCCGGCGCGCGGCTGCTATGATGTGACATTGAGGGGTGTGCAATGTCGAAACGAATCCTGATTCTCTCTAGTGTTGCCGTTCTGGCTTCGGCCTGCCTGTGGGCCGATTTCAGCTACGACCAGACCACCACGATTACCGGCGGCGTGATGAAATCCGTATCGTTCCTGTCCAAGCAGTTGCGCGAGCCGATACGCAGCTCGGTGGCGCTCAAGGGCGACCGCATGGCCACGATCTCATCGCTGAGCGGGCACATCATCGACCTGGCGGCCGAGACCATCACGGAGATCAACTTCCAGAAGAAGACCTACTCGGTGATGACGTTCGCCCAGATGGCGGAGGCGATGAACCGGTTGCAGGGCAAGGCCAAGACCGATTTCACGATCAAGCCTTCGGTGAAGGAGACCGGGCAGACCCGCGACATCAACGGTGTGAGCACGCATGAGATCGTGATGACGCTGGAATTCGAGGGAACCGACTCTAAGACCAACCAGCGCGCAACCATGATGGTGATGGTCGCAGACATGTGGATTGCACCGGAGGTGCCCGGCTACGCGGAGGTACGCGAGTTCCACCAGCGCATGGCGCAGAAGCTGAACTGGGTTCCCGGCGGCTCGATGATGGGGGGCGGGCAGGAATCCGCCAAGGGCATGGCCGAGCTGTACAAGGAAATGGGCAAGATGAACGGCGTGCCGGTGCTGCAACTCACCAAGATGAACATGGGCGGGGCGATGCCGCAAGGGGACCAGACAGCCGCCACCGGTACTGCGCCGCCGCCTCCTCCGCCGCCGC
>PLEM01000525.1 GCA_003137035.1 Bryobacterales bacterium
GCGCGGCGCCTGCACACCATCATGGAGAAGGTGCTCGATGAGATTTCCTTCGAGGGGCCGGACCTGAAGAAGAAGAACGTCAAGATCGACGTTCCCTACGTGCGGCAGCAACTGACCGAGATCATCAAAGATCAGGACCTGACGCGCTATATTCTGTGAGCATGTCCCAACGCGCCTGTTGTTTCCTTCTGGCAATCGGTTGCGCGGTTCTCGGCGGCTGCGGCTACATTGGCGATCCGCTGCCTCCCTCCCTGAACATCCCCACGCGGATTACGGATCTGCGCGCGTTCGAGCGCATGGACAAGCTGGTTGTCGACCTCACGCTTCCCGCGCTCACCACCGACGGGGTGGGGATGAAACGGCTGGGAGACACCGAGTTGCGCATCGGGCCGGAGGGCGGCGACTGGGCCGCGGATGCCCGGAGGATCGAGACCGGCGCCCAGCTTCCCGGAGCGGTGCATCTTGAGGTCCCGGCGCGCGATTGGGTTGGAAAGACAGTCCTCATCAAGGTGCGGGTGGCGAGCCGCAGAGGCCGTTTCAGCGAGTGGTCGAACCCGGTGCGGCTGATGGTGATGGCGCCGTTGGAGCCGCCGGAGAACGTGAGGGCGGAAGGCGCCGCCAACGGTGTGCGAGTGACCTGGGCCCTGCCGCCGGCGCGCCCGGGGCTCGCCTGGCGCGTGTTCCGCCGCGGCCCGGACCAGGAGAAGGCCGAGCCGCTCGCCTCCTCCGCTCAGCCGGAGTACGTCGACACCACGGCGCAGTACGGCAAGACCTACGAGTATTCGGTGCAGGCGGCGATGAAGGCGGGCGACGGCGAAGCCGAGGGCGCGGTGTCCAAGCCGGTCGCGATCCCCTACGAGGACCGGTTCCCGCCGGCTGTGCCAGCGGGCTTAACGGCCATCGCGGGCCTCGACAGCATCCAGTTGGTCTGGAATCCGGATGCCGAGCCCGACCTGAAGGGCTACTCCCTCTACCGCTCCACCGGGGATCAGCCGTTCGCGCGTCTGGGCGAACTGCTCGATAGCCCGAGCTACACGGACCGCGCGGTCGAAGCCGGCAAACGCTACCGCTACGCGGTTTCCGCCGTGGACCAGAGCGGCAACGAAAGCGCGCGCTCGGCCCCGGTCGAGGTGCTGGCGCAATGACCAGGCTGGTTCGCTTCAGCTTGAACCCAAGCGCGGAAGCCACCACTCCGGACGGGGCCCCCGATGTCCGCTACGGCGTTCTGGAAGGGGACGCAATCCGCGAGAACGGGGCGACCCACCACCTGGCGGAGGTGCGGTTGCTGCCGCCGTGCTGGCCCAGCAAGATCGTATGCGTGGGCCGGAACTACCGCGAACACGCCTCCGAGCTTGGAAATCCGTTGCCCGCGGAGCCGCTGATCTTCCTCAAGCCGGTCTCGGCGCTCGCGGCGCACCGGGACGACATCGTGTATCCGCCGATTTCCGCGCGCGTGGACTTCGAGGGCGAGTTGGGCGTGGTGATCGGGCGCAGAGCGCGGCGAGTGAAGCGCGAGGAAGCCGAAGCCTGCATCCTCGGCTACACCTGCGTGAACGACGTCACCGCGCGCGACCTGCAGAAGAAGGACGGGCAGTGGACGCGCGGCAAAGGCTTCGATACCTTCTGCCCGGTTGGCCCTTGGATCGTGCCTCGGGAGGAAGTGCGATTCGACGAGCTGCGCGTGCGGACCTTCGTCGATGGCGAAATGCGCCAGGACGCCTCCGTCCGCGAGATGATCTTCTCAGTGGCCCGAATCCTCGAGTTCGTCACTGAGTTCATGACCCTGGAGCCGGGCGACCTGATCGCCACCGGAACGCCCGCCGGCGTCGGTCCGCTCGAACCGGGGTCAATGGTCCGGGTGGAGATCGAGGGCCTCGGCGCCCTGGAAAACCGGGTCGTGAAGCTTTGAGATTCATTCGCTCGATCGGCAACACGCTGCTGCTGTGGGGGCCTTGGGGAGTCCTGCTGCTGGCGGTGCTGGACTCGGCCGGAATCCCGGCGGTCGAGGGGGTGGACGCGCTGCTGGTGGTGATGGGATCGCGAAACCCCCGTGCGGCCTATTTCTCGGCCGGGCTGGCGGTGGTGGGCTCGGTGGTAGGCAGCCTGTTCCTGTACTACGTCGCCCGGAAAGGCGGCGAGGCGTATCTCGACCGGAAAACGCAGACCGGCCGGGCGAAGAAGTTCCGAGCCTGGTTCCACCACTACGGAGCGCTGACCATCTTCATCCCGGCGCTGGTTCCCATCCCGCTGCCGCTGAAGATCTTCGTGCTGTCGGCGGGGGCCCTGGGCATGAACCGTTGGCATTTCGCGCTGGTGATCCTGGCGGCGCGCATTCCGCGGTACTTCGGGCTGGCCTTTCTGGGCGCGCAACTGGGCGACAAGCCCCTTCACTACCTCAAAACCCACGTCTTTCAACTGCTGGGGTTGTCCGTCGCGTTGTTCCTGTTCCTGCTGTTTCTGGTGAAGCTGAAGGAACGCCTGCACCAGCGCGCCGCCCCATCCATGTTCTGACAGCTCCTTGGAGGGCGGCTCGCTTGCGGCGACTCAGTCCGCTGCCGAACCAATAACGAGATCGAGGCCGGCGGCTTCGGCGAACGCACGGAAATCCCGGTC
>PLEM01000060.1 GCA_003137035.1 Bryobacterales bacterium
AGCGGGCTTGGCCGGCTCCGGGGCCGGCGCGGGCGGAGGTTGTGGCGCCGGCGGAGGCTGTGGCGCCGGCGGAGGCTGTGGCGCCGGCGGAGGCTGTGGCGCGGGCGGAGGCTGTGGCGCCGCCGCCCTTTCCGCCTCCTCCACCTGCGGCCCGGCGGTCACCACCACCACCGAGGCTGGGTCCGCGGGCTGGGTTTGAATCTCCAACTGGCCGCTCAACCAGGCCGCTCCCAGCGCAACGCCCTCCATGGGGTCGACATTCTCGACCACCCGCTTCGCTCCCACCAGGCTCTGCACGGCGCTGCGCACCGCGGGGATCGAAGTCGATCCGCCGGTCAGAATCACCGCCTCCAACTGCTCCACCGGCACGCCCGATTCCGCTATCACCTTCATGGTCGCGAGCAGGGTCGAGCGGACCTGGTCCTCCAGCATCCGTTCGAACTCCTCCCGCTCGATCTCGACATCCACATCCAGCGGCGAGCCGCTCTCCGAGCGCAGCATGCCCGCGATGCACACGTCGGTGGAGCGGTGCGCGCCCAGCAGGATCTTGGCCTGCTCGGCCTGCTTAAAGAGTTCCGTCATGAAGCGGCCATGCAGGCGGGGGTCGATCTGGTGCTGTTGCTCGACCAGCACGGCCACATAGTCCACCAGGCACTGGTCGAAGGCGGCGCCGCCCACGCCCGTCAGCGTGGCGGTCTTTCGAATCTTCAGCGAGGCGCCCTCCAGCGCCAGGACGGCGACGGAGAAGTTGGTTCCGCCCAGGTCGTAGACCAGAACGTAGCGCGGGCGGTCGGAAGGTTGCCGGAATCCGGCGGCCAGCGCGGCGGCATGCGAGGACTCCACGGGCAGAATGGTGAGGCCAGCCTCGGCGCCGGCGTCGCAGAGCCGCTTTCGCGCGGCGTCGTTCCAGGTGGGCGGCACGGCTACGAACGCGCGGGAGACGGTGTCGTTCAGGCGGGCTTCGGCATCGGCTTTCAGTTTGCGCAAGAAAAACGCGATCAGCGACTCGGGGCGGTACGATTTCCCCTCCAGAGTGACCAGGCCGCCGGTGGCCAGCCGGGCAACCAGATCCAGCGCGGCCCGCTCGGGGCTGGCCGCCGCTACCGGGAGGGCCGCCCGGCCGACCAGGAACTGACCTCCCGCATGCACCGCTACCAGGGTCGGCGTGGAGCGCTCGTTGTCGCTATTCGACAGAATTTGCGGACCTTCGGCCCCACCTAACCAGGCGACTCTGGTATTGGTCTGGCCGAGATCGATTCCGATATCTCGCGGCACGATCCACTCCTCCGTTCACCGAAAACCGATAAGACAAGGCAGTCTCAAAATCTATCACCGTCGGGCGTCTCTTTCAATCCTTAATCGTTCGATCAGCTCGGCGGCACGCGGATTGCGGGGGACGTACTGCAAGCTTTTGGCGATGTACTGCTCGCAGAACTTGGCCTGGTCCTTGAAATCCTTCCATTTCCGAACCTTGCACGCATCCGCGAGGCGCAGCTCCGCATAGCGCAAGTAATACTCGGCCAGGCGCTCGCGGATGACGGGATTGGCGGGCCAGTACTCGAGTCCCTTCTTGAGCAACTCCTTGGCCTGGTCCGCCTGGCCGGCTTCGGCGAGTTGGGCGGCGCGCCGCTGGTACAACCCGGAGAGGTCCTCGCGGGCCACGCCGATGAACTGCTCATAGAGCTTGATGGCTTCGTCCAGCGCGCCCTGGTCGTAAGCCACATCGACCTTGCGCCAGGCCTCCACCATGCGCGGGGGCATGCCGGCCGGCTCGGGCCGGGCCGCGCCGCTCCGCTCGAAACACGCTCCCACCAGGGTGGTCGAGTATAGCGCCGCGCCGCGGACCACAGCGTCTTCCGCCAGATCGATCACGCCTTTGGGGCACAGCCTCTCCAGCTTGCGGCGGATCAAGGGAATCCGGGTGGAGCCCCCCAGCAGCAGGATGCCGTCCAATTCATCGAGGCGCAGTCCACCCTCGCGCGCGGTCTGTTCGGCCATGCGCAGTGTCTCCGCGATCCGGGGTTCGATCCAGCGCTCGAAGTCCACCCGCAGCACGGTGAACGGGCCGTCGCGGACCTGGTCCTGGGTGGAGAGCAGCCGCTTGCATTGCTCGGCCGCCTCGAACACCTGGTGGCACAGCCGCATGTCCTGGAGCGGCGCGCGGGTCTGATCCGCGAATCCCTCGCGCACCAGTTGGTCCACGATCAGCGCGTCCAGATCGTCGCCTCCCAGGTGCGAGTCGCCGTTGTGGTGCCGGGCCTGGGTGGATTCGAGCAGGGTCGCGAAGAACACGCTTCGGCCCAGGCCGTAGAGCAGCCACTTCCCGCGCTGCTTGGTCTTGACCGCGTAATCCAGGGCCGCGGCCTGGGAGTCGTCGACCAGGGCGACGCTCGGGAAACCGGCGGCCTCGGCGCAGCGCTTGGCGGCGGCTTTCTGCCGGTCGGTGAAGCAGGGTGGCACGGAAACCGCGACCCCACGAATCGGCGCCTTCAGGGCGGCCTCGCCCTGCTGCTTGAGCGCGCTCAGGACTCGCGTAAGAACCTCGTCGGTGCGGTGCTCGCCACCGTGCCAATCGACCGCCTTCTCCATGCCGGTATAGCGCTTGATGGACTCGCGCCGCCAGGGGCAGCCGTCCGCCGCGGACGAGCGCGTCGAGTACAGCGGGCTCGTCGGGACGGCAGCCAGCAGGCGATATTCACTCCCCTCGACCGCCATCAGGCGGCACTCCCCGCCCCCGAGATCCAGGCCGATTCCGCGAGCCGTTGGTTCCGCCATAGAGCTAGTGCCGTTCACTCTGACTTCGTAGGGCGGACCTCCGGTNNGCGGGCCGACGTCCACGTCGGCCCCCTCTGCGGTAGCTGAACAGCATTGGCCATAACGCCCTCTCCGCCTCCCCCCCCTAAGTAGTGAGCTTGGTCGGGTCGAACCCGCAGTGCGGGCACTTGGGCTGGAACGGGGTTACCGGGGGCCTGGACTTGTTGCAGCGCTGGCATTCCACCGTGGGCCCTTGTTCCAGGCCGCTGACGATTTCCTGGGTCAGGCTGTTGATCTGGCCCCGCAAGTCCGACACGGCGGAACCGCTCTGATTCTCCCCGCGCTGCACGCGCTGCTTGAAGTCCTCGATCAGGTTGCCCAGCCGTTGGTTCTTGTCCAGGCTGCCTATGCGGGCGCGATAGACGAGCGAAGCCTGCACCAGGTCGAGGATGTGACCGCAGACTTCGTTGATGGTCTTCTCGAGCTCGTCCTTGGCCCGGCGCCCGCCGGCTTCGTCGTTGGCGTCCCGGGCGCGCTCGCCGCGGGTTACGGCCGATCTCAACCGCTCCACGTTGTCCCGGAGGGTCCAGCCGTACTCGTTGATGGCGATATGGCCGAGATTGATGAAGAAGCTGAGCTCCCGCTTCCACTGAGGATCCGCCGAGCCTCCGCCGGCGCGTCCCGACATCGATTCGCCGCACTGTTCGCAAACCTCCACGCCACGGCGGTTCTGGTACGCGCAACGGGGACAGGCTACCGTGGGCGGCACCGTGTCCGTACCGCTTCCGCCGCCGGGCCGGGCCGGGCTGGCATCCCACGACCGCAGCACTCTGCCGAATTGCAGCCAGGAGAGAGGCCCTTTCCCACGCACCACGATCTCCAGCACGCCGTTCTCGTCGATCTTGAAGCCGACTTCGACCGGGGCGCCTTTGTCCACCCGCTTGTTCTCGGGGATGGGACCATCCTCGGGAAGCACGATATCGGCCTGCGGCTCGTTCTTGCTGGCGACTTCATCGAACCCCTGGTACACCGGGATGATGATGCGCTCCTGCCCGTCCGCCACCGTCTTGAACTCCTGGAAGATCGGCTCCTGAGTGGGATACCGGGTGCTCTTGGGAACGATGATCTGGAACCTGCCGCCCTCCAGCTCGATGCCGTAAGGCTTGGCCGTCACGCCGCCCGAAGCCGCTACCAGGGGTTTCTGGTGCTTGGGACAAAGCACCTCGCCTTTGGGATGCAGGTCCTGGCAGTGGGGGCACTTCACCATGGCCTCGGCGTCGGCGATGTCGGCGCCGCAGGCCGCGCACTTCTTGGCTTCCGGCTCGTTCTCGGTCTGGCACTTCTTCACCGGGCAGGCCTTCTTCTCGGCCACCGAGGCCAGCACCGCGGCGCCCAGGGCCACGCACTCCATGGGGTCCACATAGGCCTTGATCTTCTCGGCCCCGAACTTCTGGGCAAGCAGGCGGCGAACCAGCGGCAGCGCGGTGGAGCCGCCTACCAGCAGCACGTTGTCGATCTCCGCCGGGGTCAGCCCCGGCCCCGCCATCGCGTTTTCCATCAGCTCGACGCTGCGCTCGATATCCTTGCGGACCCAGGATTCGAAATCGTTGCGCTGGAGCTGTACTTCGACGTCCAGCTTCCCCTTCAACATGCCGAACAGAACGATGTCGGAAGAGGGCGATCCGCCCAGGGCCTTCTTGGCCTCCTCGGCGGCCCGCTTGAGCTTCCACATGAACTCCGCATCGGCCTTCAGCTCCGGAGAGATGCCCGGATTCTGGCGCTCGATCTGGGAAATGGCGTAGTCCATGATCAGGTTGTCGAAGCGGTCGCCGCCCAGCCAGATGTCGCCGTCGATGTGGTCCACCACCGGAATGCCTTCGGAGATGAAGATCACGGAAATGTCGAAGGTTCCGCCGCCCAGATCGTAAACGATGATGGTCCGGGCCGCGGAGCGGTCGATGTTCAGGCCGAACGCGTAAGCCGCCGCGGTCGGCTCGTCGATAATGCGCTTCACCTTGAAGCCGGCCAGGTTGCCGGCCTGGCGGGTGGCCTCGCGCTGGTTGTCGTCGAAGTAAGCGGGCACGGTGATGACGGCGTGGGTAACGGTCTCACCGAGGGCCGCTTCGGCATCCGCCTTGATCTTCTCGAGAATGAGGGCGGAAACCTCGATGGGAGAGTATTTCTTGTCGCCGATCTGGACGTAGGCCTGGTCGAGCTCGCCGTCGGCTTTAACGACGCGGTAGGAGACGTGCTGGCGGACCTTGTCCACCTCGGGATCGCTGTAGCGCCGTCCCATCAGCCGTTTGATCGAGAAGATGGCGTTCACCGGGTCGGCCTGCGCCGCGCGAATGGCGTGGTCGCCCACCAGCAAGGTGCCCTCGCGGAAGTGGCGCGCCACCACCGATGGGGTGAGGCGCTGACGCTCCCGGGTCGGGACCACCTGGGGATTCGTGCCGCCCTGGGCGACCGCTCCCGCCGAATTCGTTGTGCCAAGATCGATTCCGATCGACACTGCCATGTTGTTTCCTCCTCCTATTCCGCGATCACCACCACAGCGGGACGCAACAGCTCCCCGCGCCAATAATACCCTTCCACCAGCACCTCGACAATCGCGCCGCGCTCCACGCCGGGGCTGACCCGGGTTTCCCGGATGTCGTCCCGCTCGGGAGCGGCCAGCCCGGACGGCTTGTACCGCGTGACGCCGTAGCTGGCCAGCACGCGGTCAATCGCGCCCTGTATGGACTCGGTGCGCCGCAGCCACTTGGCCGCCTCGGCCCGCATCTCCGGACTGATGTCGAGGTCCGCTGCCGCCTGGCGTCTGCGCTCGGCGGCGATCAGGCTGTCACAGCGCTCTTCCTTGACCCCAATCAGCTTGCGCAGGAAATCCGACTGCTTCCGCAAGTCCCCTTCGAAGCTGAGGTTCTTCTCGGAAAGGTGCCGTTGAAGCTGCAGCCTCTGCTGGAGGACCCCCAGCGCCAGCTCCCGCGGATCGATCTGGATCTGCGGATTGGGCGCTTCATCTACTATGAATTCTAGCTCCACTGGTTTTCTTTCCTCGCGCGGCGGCGGCGTCACTTTTCGAAAACAACCTCCAACTCGGGAACGCGCACCTGGTCGTAGCGGCTGCTCGCGCTGATGGTGATGGGACGATACTCGAGCGGGGCCGCCAGGTCCGGCTCAGCGCCCCCGATCGCCAGCAGGCTGTCCACCGCCACCTCGGGCAGGGGCGCCTCTTTATCGCCATCCCATTCCGGCTCGGGCAGCGGCTGGCCGCTGGGGCGCTCCTCCTCGACCCGGTAGTAGTAGATATCTTCCGCCAGCCGGGCCTCGACCTTGTTGAGCCGGTCATAGGCGCTCTCGAGGGCCTTCCGGTTCTTGGAGCGGGCGCGCAGTGGCCCGAACAGAACCCGGATCTCGGTTCCCTTGGAGGCCAAGCTGACGCGCAGCGGTTTCCCCTGCTCCTTGGCGTCCTCATTGAAGCGCTCGTAAGGATCGCCGCGGGTATCGAGTGGATCTTTCATCTGCCGGCTCCCTGGTACGGCGGACCCCCAGGTCCGCGGC